>QHWY01000232.1 GCA_003223875.1 Acidobacteriota bacterium
CGGTTCATCCAGATGTATGGAAACGTCGTTCTCCAGATCGACAAGCGGGAATTCGACGAGATCTTCGACCACATCAAAGAAAAGGCGAATGCGAAACTCGATACCGATATTCCCGTCGCTTTGTTGCAGGAGCTTGTAAAGCAATACAAGGCTCTCGTGAAGGAAAAAACCAAGACCGACTTTCCCGAAGATCCAAGACAGCAACTTCAAGGCGCAATCAATGCCGTTTTTGGATCATGGAAGAATCCCCGGGCGATCCACTACCGGCGGATGAACAAGATTTCGGAAGAGCTTGGAACGGCAGTAAATGTTCAGACGATGGTGTTCGGAAACATGGGCAACACGTCCGGTACCGGTGTCGGTTTCACGCGAAATCCTTCCACCGGTGAAAAGGAGTTCTACGGTGAGTTCCTGATCAACGCGCAGGGTGAAGACGTCGTCGCGGGTATCCGCACACCCACACCGATTCGGGAGCTCGATCGCGTCATGCCCAACTGCTACAAGCAGCTACGCGAAATTACAGATCGTCTGGAGCGCCACTATCGGGACATGCAGGACTTCGAGTTCACGATTCAAGAAAATCGTTTGTACATGCTGCAAACACGGAACGGAAAGCGGACGGGCAAGGCCGCAGTCAAGATTGCCGCCGACATGGTGAAGGAGGGCTTGATCACGCCCGAGGATGCCGTCTTGCGCGTCGAGCCGTCGCAACTCGATCAATTGTTGCATCCTATTCTCGATGAAAAAGCCAAGGCCAAGGCCAAAGAGCTCGCCCAGGGATTGCCCGCTTCGTCCGGCGCTGTCAGCGGCCGGATCGTCTTTTCCGCCGAAGAGGCCGTCGCTCAGGCGAAATCCGCCGCGGAAGCCGTCGCGCGGGCTAAATCCGCCGAAGAGGCTGTCGCACAGGCGAAAGAGGGGCGCGTCGTGCTGGTGCGGAAGGAGACCGTTCCGGATGACATTCACGGAATGGAAGTGGCCGTGGGAATTTTGACCGCACGCGGCGGCATGACCAGCCATGCCGCCGTCGTTGCACGCGGTATGGGGAAGTGCTGTGTGGTTGGTGCCGAGTCGATCAAGATCGATGAAAGAAATAAGGTCCTGACGGCTGGCAATACACAATTGCGGGAAGGTGACTGGATTACGCTGGAAGGCTCGACCGGAAAAATTTTCGAGGGCCAGGTCGCGACAGTCGAGCCCGACCCGACCAGCGGCGACTTCGCGGCCTTTATGGGAATGGCCGATAAGATCCGCCGGCTTGGAATCCGCGCCAATGCGGATATCCCTCGGGATGCTGCGGTCGCGCGGAAATTCGGCGCCGAGGGCATCGGCCTTTGCCGGACAGAGCACATGTTTTTTGCGGAGGATCGCCTGCCGCACGTTCAAAAGATGATTCTGTCCGACACCGAACCGGAACGCCGCGAGCAGCTCAATAAGCTGCTTCCGTTCCAGCGCGCCGATTTCGAAGGACTATTCCGGGCAATGGATGGGCTCCCCGTCACGATTCGACTGCTCGATCCTCCGTTGCATGAGTTCTTGCCGAAACGCGAAGAATTGATGGTCGAGATAGCCGTGCTGCGGGCGAAGAACGGCGCGCCCAGTCAGATCGCGGAAAAAGAGAAGTTGCTCCAGCGCGTTGAAACGCTACACGAATTCAACCCGATGCTTGGCCATCGCGGTTGCCGGCTCGGAATCACTTATCCGGAAATTTCGGAAATGCAGTGCCGGGCGATCTTCGAAGCAGCCTGCAAGCTTCAGAAGGAAGGGAAGACGGTAAAACCCGAGATCATGATTCCTCTGGTTGGGGTACCCAAAGAGCTTGAAGAGCAGAAGGCGATCGTCGACCGGGTCGCGCAGGAAGTCTTTGCGCAGACGGGCGCGAAAGTGGAATACATGGTCGGCACGATGATCGAGTTACCTCGCGCCATTGTTGTTGCAGATAAAATCGCCGAGACCGCGGAGTTCTTCTCATTTGGAACGAATGACCTGACTCAGACGACCTTCGGTTTTTCTCGCGACGACGCTGGTAAGATCATCGCCGACTACATCGCGAAGGGAATTCTCAAGGCCGATCCCTTCCAGGAGCTAGACCGCGACGGTGTCGGCGCTCTTATGAGGACTGGTGTAGAGAAAGGGCGGTCCACTCGTTCGAAGCTCAAAATCGGAATTTGCGGTGAGCACGGCGGCGATCCCCCCTCGATCGAGTTTTGTGATGAGGTGGGACTCGACTATGTGAGTTGTTCGCCCTATCGTGTGCCGATCGCGCGATTGGCGGCGGCGCAATCGGTCGTCGCGCGCAAGTCTGCGGGAGAACGCGGCCGGACGGTGTAGGGGTGTATTCCCCTCCTAAGTTAGGAGGGGTGGCGCGACAGCCGCAGGCTGACGCGCCGGGGTGGTTCATAGAGGAACCACCCGACATTGCGCTCCTCGTTTACGGCTGCGCGCTGTCGCGCTTGCGCTTCGCGCGTCGCGCAATGTCTGCCCTCCTAACTTAGGAGGGCAATTTAAAGAAATGAAAATACTCTTCGCGTACCTCAAACAATACCGCCTTCTGGTCGCCTTGATCCTCGTGCTCGCGGCGATCAACCAGATCTTTTCGCTTCTGGATCCTGTCATCTTCCGCCATGTGATCGATGAGTACGCGACGCGGTATAGCGAATACACAACGGGTCAGTTCTTTCGTGGCGTGGGTTTGTTGCTCGCAGCTGCCGTAGGTGTCGCCTTCGTTTCCCGCGTAGCGAAGAATTTTCAGGACTACTACATCAACGTCATCACCCAGCGGCTCGGTGCTCAAATTTATTCCGACGGAGTGCGCCAGTCACTCGAGCTGCCATATGCGGTGTTCGAAGACCAGCGCAGCGGAGAAACACTAGGCAAGCTTCAGAAAGTCCGCGCAGATGTGGAGCGGCTGACGAATGCAGTCGTCAATATTCTCTTCATTTCGCTCGTGGGTGTTGTTTTCGTCATGATCTATGCGCTGAGGGTGCACTGGCTGATTGCTACGGTGTATTTCCTCACGATTCCAATCTTGGGAACCTTGGTTTCTGTCCTCAGCCGGAAAATAAAGAAGATTCAAAAGGTCATTGTCGCGGAAACCACCGCGCTCGCAGGTTCGACGACCGAGTCCCTACGAAACATCGAATTGGTGAAGAGTCTGGGGCTCGCCCAGCAGGAAATCCGACGTCTGAATAATAGCACCGGGAAAATCCTCGATCTGGAGTTGAAAAAGGTCAAGTACCTGCGCAGCCTCAGTTTCATCCAGGGAACGACTGTCAATGCGTTGCGCACGTCGATTTTGGGCTTGATGCTCTATTTGATTTTTGCGCGTGAGATCACGGTGGGCCAATTCTTCTCGCTTTGGATTTATTCGTTCTTCATCTTTGGGCCGCTGCAGGAAGTCGGCAACGTCATCAACATCTACAGGGAGACAGAAGTCTCGGTGAAGAACTTCGAAGACATTTTGAATACGCCGAAGGAGCCGCGGCCGCGACATCCGGTCAGCTTGCCAAGTCTGAGCCGGGTCGAATTCGAAAACGTTGTCTTTCAGCATCAATCCGCTACAACGAAGGCTCTCGACGGGATTTCCTTCGCAGGCTCGTTGGGTGAAACGATCGCGTTTGTTGGGCCCTCGGGTTCCGGAAAAACAACGCTGGTGAAGCTCTTGGTGGGCCTCTATCGTCCCCAAGCCGGCGACATTCGATATGATGGTTTTTCGATCGAAGATGTCGATTTGAATCAGTTGCGGGAACGTATCGGGCTCGTGACGCAAGATACACAATTATTCTCGGGAAGCATTCGCGAGAACCTTCTCTTTGTGAACCCGAATGCGAGCGATGAAGACTGTATGGCTGTCCTGAACAAAGCTGCGTGTCAGAGTCTGCTTCGACGCGCCGACAAGGGACTCGACACCGTTATTGGAGAAGGGGGAGTAAAGGTCTCCGGCGGAGAGAAGCAGCGTCTGTCCATCGCACGCGCCTTGCTGCGCCGACCGAATCTCCTGGTATTCGATGAGGCAACGTCGTCGCTGGATTCGTTGACGGAAGAAGAAATAACCGAAACGATCCGCGAGGTATCTGTGCGGAAAGATCTCATCACAATTCTCATTGCGCACCGTCTCTCGACGGTTATCCACGCCGACAAGATTTTCGTCCTGGAGCGCGGACGCATCGTGGAGTCCGGCCGGCACGACGAGCTGGTAGAACTCAAGGGACTTTATTATGCGATGTGGCGCCAGCAGATTGGGGAGCGTTCTTCGCGAGATCTTCAATTCGCTTCTCCAGGGTCTCGATACGCTTCAACAAATCGGGTAGGCGTTTGAATATCGCCGAGCTCCTCAACCACAGCTTGTTGTCGATCGCAGGATAGCCCGAGACAATCTTATCGGGCTCGATCGAGTTGGGGATTCCCGTTTGAGCAGTTGCAACCACCCGATCGCCGATTTCTAGATGACCAGCTACTCCGACCTGGCCCGTCAGAATCACGCTCCGTCCGATTTTCGAACTTCCTGCCAAGCCCACTTGTGCACAAAGTAACGTATCTTCGCCGACGTCAGAGGCGTGACCGACTTGCACGAGGTTGTCGATTTTTGCGCCGCGGCGTACTCGCGTTTCGCCGATTGTGGCACGGTCGATCGTGGCGTTGGCGCCGACTTCGACGTCATCTTCGAGAACGACGATGCCGGACTGTACGATTTTGTAATAGGTGCCGTCGTCTTGTTTGGCGTATCCGTACCCATCGGTGCCAATCTTTGCGCCGTCTTGAAGAATGACATTGTTGCCAACGACCGAGGATTCCCGAACGGTGACGTGAGCATAAGCCTTGAAGTTATCTCCAATCTCAACACCGCGGCAGATGTGGACAAATGGGTGAATCGTGCAGTTGTTTCCAATCCGAACATTGTCCTCAATCACCACATAGGGGCCGATGGAAGCACCTTCTCCGATCTTTGCTGAGGGAGAGATGACGGCAGCGGGATTGATGCGGCGCACTGCGTCGGGAGGCTGATAGAAGAGTTCAACCGCTCGCGCGAACGCGAGATAAGGATTCGAGCACCTCAGGGTCGGTACCGGAATTTCGGGAAATTCGTTAGACACGATTACGGCGCTCGCTTTGGTTGTGCGCGCCTTGGCCGCGTACTTCGCATTCGAAACAAATGTCAAATGGCCGGCGCCGGCGTCATCGATGCCCACGACGCGGGTAATCTCCACATCGCCGTCACCATTCAAAACGCACTCCAGACGCGCCGCAATGTCGGATAACTTCACAATGCCCTCCGCCAACTGTAGCGGCGGTCTGTGACCGCCGGCGATCTCTAAATGGCTGCACTGTCGGCGCTCATCGAGCGCCGCTACAGTCACCGCGCCGCCTTCTCTCCCAGAGAGAGAGGAAACCGCATGCTAGTATAGCCTTCGTAGTGTAATGAGCGAACATCGTCCCCTTCTCAAATCCGCTTCGTTGATCAGCGCATTCACGATTCTCAGCAGAATTTTGGGATACATTCGGGATTCCCGCGTGGCCTTCTTGTTAGGCGCCGGTACGGCCGCCGATGCTTACACGACCGCGTACCGGATACCGAATTTGATCCGGAGGCTTGTGGCAGAAGGTGCGGTGAGCGCGGCATTCATTCCCGTCTTCACGCGGTATCTTGCCGAAAAAAAAGAGAAGGACGCGTGGGAATTCGCAAACACGATGTTGACAGTGATCACGATGTTCCTGACCGCGCTCACCGTGATGGGAATCGTTTTTTCGCCTCTTCTGGTCAGGCTGTTTGCTTCTGGATTCGGAGACACGCCCGGGAAGTTGGAACTCACTGCGGGTCTGAACCGCATCATGTTTCCGTACATCTTTTTGATCAGCATTTCGGCATTCGCGATGGGTGTTCTCAACAGTTTTCACCGGTTCGGCGCACCGGCATTTTCGCCCGTTGTCCTGAATTTGACGATGATCACGTTTTCCTTTCTCGGAGGTTTGTTTGGCGATGTGACTCGGACGTTGGCGGTGGGCGTTGTGGTTGGTGGTTTAATGCAGTTGGCCATACAGCTTCCGCCGCTCTTGAACAGTGGATGGAAACTTCAATTGAAACTCGATTTTTCCCATCCCGGGGTCCGGACCGTGGCGAAACTGATGGTGCCGGTGATCTTTGGTGTTGGCATCGTTCAGATCAATGTGCTGGTGGATACCCAGTTTGCCTCGTATCTCGAGGAGGGCAGTGTCACGGCGATCTACATTGCGGATCGCGTGATGGAACTGGTTCTAGGCGGCTATGCGGTTGCAGTATCAACTGTCATTCTCCCGTTGCTCTCGCGGCAGGCAGCGCTCCGGCAAATGGGGGAGTTGAAAACCACGCTGAACTTCGCAGCCCGCATCATTCTGTTCATCACATTGCCGGCTACGGTTGGCTTGGTTATTCTCCGGCAGGAAATCATCGAAGTCCTTTTTCAGCACGGTGATTTCGATGCGGCCTCGACGGCGCTGACGGCTTGGGCCTTGCCGTTCTTTGCGATCGGATTATCGGCCTTTTCGATGGTGAAGATCATCGTGCCGGCCTTCTATGCGCTAGAGGACACGCGCACGCCGGTAAAAATTGCATTCGTCGCAATGTTTCTGAATATCGGCCTGAATTTTCTTTTCATTCGTCCGCTTCGGAATGGTGGTCCGGCGTTGGCCACCTCCGTGTCGGCTTTTTTCAACTCGTTCGCCCTCTTGACGATTTTCCACAGACGGTACGGTTCGTTCGGTGTGGGGGAAATCGTCCAGTCCATTGTGAAGTTCGCGATCGCGTCTGTGGCGTTGGGTGCAGTGGCTTACACGGTGATTCATTGGCCCGGCTTTTATACGGGCGGCATGGCGCAGAGAGCAGTTGCATTGGCTGTCTCGATTGCGGCGGGTACGGCAAGCTACTTTTCGGCATCTTCACTCTTAAGCACGCGGGAGCTGGCGGAATTGCGAGCCGTGAGAAGGGCGCGACCAGGTGCTTTGCTATGACCAATCAAGAGTGGATCGATCGTTTTCTTCAATATCTCAGGATCGAGAAAGGTGTTGCGGAGAACACGATCCAGTCGTATCGGCACGATCTGGAAATGTACCGAACACACCTGGCAGACATCGATCTCACAAAAGTTCAGCCGGCGAATGTTTCAGGGTTTTTAAAATTCCTGTACCGGCGCAAATTGAAGCCACGCTCCGCGACCAGAGCTTTCGCGGCAGTCCGCGGTCTACACCGATTCCTGATGCTCGAAAAGGTTGCGGCAGAGAATCCCACAGTGGCCGTCGAACAGCCACGCTGGTGGAAGCCGCTGCCCAATGTCTTGGCTTTCGAGGAAGTAGACAGGTTACTGGCGTCGCCCGACGTTACGACGGCGAAGGGTGTTCGGGATCGAGCAATGCTCGAAGTGCTTTACGCCACGGGATTGCGCATTTCGGAACTCATTGGCTTGACCGTCGATGGGATCAATACGGAAGCGGGTTTTGTCCGGTGCATCGGGAAGGGAACGAAGGAGCGTATTGTGCCTTTAGGGGCATCGGCATCCGCAGCGGTTTTAGCCTACCTTCGCGTACGGCGTGTCCGGAAACCGACAAACTATTTGTTTCTGAATAGTCACGGCACCAAAATGTCGAGGATGGGTTTTTGGAAGATTCTCCGAGTTTATGGCCTTCGCGCGGGAATTAAGAAAAAACTGACGCCTCACGTGCTGCGGCATTCGTTTGCGACGCATCTATTGGAACGCGGCGCCGACCTGCGAGCGGTCCAAACCATGCTGGGGCATTCAAATATATCGACGACAGAAATCTATACTCATGTTATGCGGGAGCGTCTCAAAGAGATCTACAAAAGCTACCATCCGCGTGCTTGAGTTGGGTTATCATCGCGACATTCCCCTCCTCTGCGAGGAGGGGTGGATGCGCCGAGCGAAGCGACGGCGCAGACGGGGTGGTCAGACCGGCCCAAACAACGCCGCACTGACCACCCCGGCGCTTCGCGCCACCCCTCCTCTGCGAGGAGGGGAATAACACAGGAGGACGATAGCTGTGATTCAGGGCCGTCACTTGTTTACATCCGAATCGGTGACTGAAGGTCATCCAGATAAGGTCGCTGATCAGATTTCGGATGCGATTTTAGACTACGTCATGACCCATGATCCCATGGGCCGCGTCGCCTGCGAAACGTTGGTGACGACGGGTCTGGCTCTCGTGGCCGGAGAGATTACGACGAAATGCGTGATCGATTACCCCTCGATCGTGCGGAAAACCGTCGAAGAGATTGGGTATACCGACGCAAATTATGGCTTCGACTACAAAACGTGCGCCGTGATGTCCTCCGTCGACACCCAATCGCCCGACATCGCGATGGGCGTGGATACCGGCGGCGCCGGAGACCAAGGATTGATGTTTGGCTATGCAACCAATGAATCCCCCGAACTCATGCCCCTGCCGATTCTACTCGCACATAAACTAACGAAGCGACTCGCTGATGCGCGGCGAGTGGGTGTACCCACTTTCCTGCGGCCCGACGGTAAATCCCAAGTCAGCGTCGAATATGACGGTGAGAAGCCGGTGCGCATCGATACTGTTGTGATTTCGACCCAGCACGCTCCCGAAGTCTCCCACGCGCAACTGCGCGAAGAGGTCATCGAGTACATCATCAAGCCGACACTTCCAACCGAGCTGCTTGATTCCAAGACGAAGTACCACATCAATCCGACCGGACGGTTCGTCGTCGGCGGCCCTCAAGGCGATTGCGGCCTGACGGGAAGAAAAATCATTGTCGACAGCTATGGTGGAATGGGCCGCCACGGTGGTGGCGCATTCTCCGGAAAAGATCCGACCAAGGTCGACCGCTCAGCGTGCTACATGGCGCGATACATCGCGAAAAACGTCGTAGCGGCGGGCCTCGCCGAGCGAGTCGAGATTCAATTGGCATATGCCATAGGCGTCGCTGATCCAGTCTCTGTGAGCGTCGACACATTCGGCAGCGGGAAAATCGACCAGAACAAAATCTCAGAACTGATCCGCGAAACCTTCCACTTGACGCCCCGCGGAATCATTGAGTCGCTCGACCTCCGCAGGCCGATCTACAAAAAGACTGCCAGTTATGGCCATTTCGGCCGTAACGAGTCCGAATTCAGTTGGGAACGGACCGACAAGGCTGCCAAGCTGAAAGCTCAAGCGGGCATCTAGCAGCCTGTAACGGAAAGATTTGGTACTAGCGGATTTTCTGTAGCGGCGGTCTATGACCGCCGACAGTCCTTGCTTTCGAGATCGCGGGCGGTCATAGACCGCCCCTACAATGTGGTACCGATCTTTCTGTTACAGGCTACTAGTATCTAGGTTTTTACTCGCAGTAGCATCCAGACGCCGCCGAAGCCGAAAATCAAGTTGGGAAACCAGGCTGCAATGAACGGCGACAGCCGGTTGATGCCGCCGAGCTTATCGAAGAACTCGAACGCGGACCAATAAAAGATTCCGACGGCGAGGCACAATCCAATCCCATAGAACGCGCCTTTCTTGCCTGTGGTAAATGAAAATGGAATACCGATGATGGCCATGATGAACGAGACGAGCGGGAAGGAGAGCTTTCGATAGAGGTCGACCATCAACGTGCTGACGTCGAACCCGCTCCGTTTTAGATAGGTAATATACCGTTTCAATTCCGGGTAGGTCATCTGCGCGGCCGTGCGGACTTCCTTTTTGAAATAATCCGGACCATCGAGTTGATGCAAGTCGAGTCGGTCAAATGGCCGATAATCGACTCTGCCTTTCAGGTCCACGCGCCGCACCCAGCCATCTTCAAGAACCCAATGTGATCCTTCCCACGAGCCACGTGTCGCGAATACCCATCGATTCAATTCAAATGTGTTTGGTTTGAATTCGAAGATTGAAATTCCGCCGAATAGATCCAGGTCCGGATCGAAATAGTTGTAGTGATAAATGCGGTCCTCGGAACCGGCCATCCATTTCCGCTGAGGATCTCGATAGGTTTGGGGCGCGCGTCCTTTGATGAGATTCCGATATTCATCCTGCCGCTGGTTCGAGTACGGCAGCATAAAGTCCTGCACAAAATAGATACCGCCCGATAGCGCCAATCCCATTAGGATCAGCGGTAGCCCCAATCGATACAGGCTGATGGCGCCTGCTTTCACCGCAAGAGTCTCGTTGGTCTTCGTGAGCGTTCCCAAATTGATGAGGATGGCGAGCAATACAGTCAGTGGAAGCACGTAATACAAGATCTGCGGCAGGAGGTAGAAAAAATAACTGACGACGATGGCAGTGTCTATCTGATTTTTGACGATGTCGGGCAGGAGCTCGAAGAGCGTGACGAGAATAAACACGGACACGAATACAATTAGTACCAACACGAAAAAAAACCAGAAACCGCGCAACACGTAAATATCGAGCAACCTGAAAAATTTCGGGTGATGCGTCAGAGAATACTTCCAGCGGCTCCAGCGCGTCCGGCTGGTTCGAAACGTGGCGAACGTTCCGGAAAACCACCGCATCGCCGAGGCGAGCCGGGTTAACAGTTGGTTTTCGTGCTCACGATCGGATCGCGCCAGGAGAAAGAGCCCAAGCATCGCGAAAGCCAGGTTCGGCAGCCATGCTCCTAGAACAGGTGAGAACTGCGCATTGCCCGCGACACGCGTCCCCCCGATGAACGCGAGATAATAAATCAACATTAGAATGAGGCTTAAAACTAAGCCCATCGATCTACTTCCACGTGTCGTAGAAACCCCTAACGGCAGGCCGACAAGCGTAAAGACCAAACACGCGAACGGAAGTGCGAATCGCCGATGAAACTCGATCTGCTCTTCGCGCGTCGCGGTCTTTGCGTGCATATTGTTCCAAATGGTTCGTGTAGCGATTTCCTGTATCGTGGGTTTGTCCGGTTTGGCTGGGGTTTCCGGGATCGGAACCGAGATTCTCGTCCGCTCAAACGTATCGAAGGAGTACCGGTCAGGGGCGAGCGGCGAGACAACGTGAGTGCTTCCGTCGGTCAATGTAAGAACGAACGCGTGATTCTCATCGTCCTTGAACAAGTTCCCGGAACGCGCGAAGGTTACGCGGGGCTGATCAGGCTGCGTCATATCGGCCAGCATGATGCCGTCCCAACGAAATCCTTCGGGCGTTTGAACATATAGGACGAGGTTCGTGAGGCTTTCGTTAAAGATACGCGGCTTGACTTCAAGTGATACCTGCTTTGCGGCAATCTCGTAGCGCAATTCCCGCAAACGGGCCGCCTTACCCGGCGCGAACGAAGCGTTGATCGCCAGGCTCGTACCGCAGGCGATAAGGCCAAGCAGCATAACCGGCAAGAGCAACCGAATCATTGAAAGGCCTGTGGCGCGGAAGGCGATCGCTTCGCTGTCGGACGATATTCTGCCGAATCCAGTCAAAATGCCTACCAAGACGGCCATGGGAATGGTAAAAGTTAAGACGTTGGGTAGGATTGCTACGGAAATCGTCCAGATCTCGGAGATCGTGGCTGATTGGCGGACAATCAATTCCAGCAGCCATCCGATCTCGCGTGAGAAGGCCAGAAAGGCGACGAACGTGAGAGCCGCCAGGGCAATGAGGGATGGGAAAAAGATCTCTCTAAAAATGTAGCGGTCGAGCGTCTTCATCAAGAGTCCGAAACCATATTCTGCATCATTATGTCCATTCTCGTCTCATTTCTGTGGCACATGCATCAACCTTTCTACAAAGATCTCGTTCGGGGATGCTATGTCATGCCATGGGCTTACTTGCACGGCACCAAGGACTATCTGGGAATGGTCGCACTCCTGGAAGAATTTCCTGAGGTTCATCAGACATTCAATCTCGTCCCGTCCTTGGTGTTGCAACTGGAAGAATATGCGCGGGGCGAAGCTCGCGATCCGTCAATGGATCTGGCATTCAAGTCTGTTGAGCGATTGAGTGTAGAAGACCGGGCGATGATCATTGAGCGTTTCTTTCCGATTCCAATTCGAACGATGTTGCAACCGTTTCCGCGGTACTTCGAACTGTATGAGCGGCGAAGCGATCCATCCCGGCACCATGCTTTCTCGGATCAGGATATTCGCGATATTCAAGTATGGTGGACGCTGGTCTGGATGGATCACGATCGGCGTCCCAAGGACCTCGTTGAGAAGGGCAGAGACTTTTCTGAAGACGATAAGACCCGGCTGCGTCAAATCGTCCAAGACACGATTCGAGAAATCATTCCAGAGTACCGGCGCATGCAAGATCGGGGAAGCATCGAGATCTCGACGTCTCCCTTTTACCATCCCATCCTTCCGATCCTGATCGATAGCCGCGTGGACGACGGAAACGTTCCTGTCGTTGTACATTTTCCGTATGACGCGCGCGAACATTTGTCACGCGCGCAGGTATTCATGCGCGAGCGTTTCGGAAGAACTCCGCAAGGGCTGTGGCCTTCAGAAGGTGCGGTTTCAAACGATGCTGCGCTTTTGGCCGCGTCGCTCGGCTTTCGATGGCTTGCGACCGACGAAGGGATTCTCGCGAAATCCGGGATGGATCTAAGCTGGGATAAGCGCCGCCGGCTTTATCGGCCATATCGGCGCGGCGACATCGCGATCTTTTTTCGAGACCGCGTGTTGTCCGACCTGATTGGGTTTCAGTATATGCATGCTCCGGCCGCCGAAAGTGCAGCAGATCTTATTCAGCGACTCAAGGAGCTTCCCGGTGAGTCTCACATTCTGATCGCGCTCGATGGGGAAAATCCCTGGGACTACTACCCCAACAGCGGCCGCGATTTTCTCCGCCGGCTCTACCAAGGCATTCAGAAAGAACCGATGCTGCAGGCAGTCACATTGTCCGAGGCGCTTGAGCGGCAAGCGGCAGAGAAGCTCGATTGGCTCGCCCCGGGCTCATGGGCGAACACAAATTTTAATATCTGGATCGGACACCCGGAGGATCATCAGGCGTGGGGCTGGATTGTCCTGGCGCGCGCCGCGCTTATGGAGCAGAAAGGCCGTATTCCGGAGGACCGTTGGAGTCTTGCCTATGAAGAATTGCTCGTAGCGGAAGGCAGCGACTGGATGTGGTGGTTCGGAAACGATTTCTCAAGTGATAGTGATGCCATTTTCGATTCGTTGTTCCGTCAGCATATCGGAAATATTTTTCAACTAGCGGGTCTCCCCGTTCCCGAGGGATTGCACGAACCCATCAAGAAAAATCTGGTGGGTAGAAAGCTGGTTATGGCGCCGCCTCCCAAAACCTAGCATGACTTCGGAAACGGCCATCATCCTGGCTCATGGCGCAGGGCAGGGAATGAATTCGCCCTTCATGAGCTATTTTCACAGCGAGCTTGCAAAACGTGGTTTCCATTCCGTCAAGTTCAATTTCGAATACATGGATGCGAAACGCCGCGTGCCTGATCCGCAGCCGAAACTTCGGGCACGGTATCGCTCGATCATCGAAAACGTCATCAGAGAGCAGCAGCCAAAACGGCTCATCATTGGCGGAAAATCCATGGGTGGGCGAGTTGCCTCCTATGTTGCTGCCGATATCCCGGAAGTTCTGGGATTGATCTTTCTAGGTTACCCGCTTCATCCACCTGGTAAACCGGATCAGCTTCGCGACCAGCACCTGTACAGTCTTGCCGTTCCAATGCTCTTCATAAGTGGAACGAAGGATACATTTGCCGAGCGAGCGTTGCTCCAACGCGTCGTTGGCAAGATCGGCGCCAATGCGACATTGGAATGGATCGAAGGAGGCGATCATTCCTTGAAAAGGAACCGCGGTGACACAGAATCGCTCGCGATCGCGTTGGACGCGATCCTCCGTTGGATCGAGCAACTCCCCTCCTAGGTTGAGGTGTTGCAAAACTGCCGCAAAGCGGTTTTCGTCTGCTGTAGCGGCGGTCTATGACCGCCGGTACTTCGTTGATTCTGCGAAAAACCGGCGCTCATAGAGCACCGCTACAGTAAGAACCGAACCCGCTATTCCCTAGTTTTGCAACACCCTCCAATTAGGAGGGGAGTTGCCGTACTTCAGAACGCACCTTGACGGCCTCTTTCGATGCCGGAACGTACATACGCGACGCGTATTCCTTCAGCATACGGCTTGCAGAAAAACGAGGAACGATGGAGCGGATCGATTCCTTCAGCATTTGAATCCAGCCGTGCGGTAGATCGTTTTTGTCGCGGTTATAGTAAAGCGGGATAATTTGTTGCTCCAGTAATCGATATAAGGACTCGGCATCGGCGGCGTCATCGTAGTGGACCTCGAGATCTTCTGGAGGATCACCAATCGCCCAGCCGTTGTTGCCGTTATAACCTTCGTACCACCATCCATCCAGCACGCTGACGTTTAAAACGCCATTCATCGCGGCTTTTTGCCCGCTGGTACCGCACGCTTCGAGCGGCGGGCGCGGATTGTTCAGCCATACGTCGACGCCCTGTGTGAAAAAATGCGCCGCGTGCATCTCGTAATTTTCGACGAAAGCGACGTGGCCGGCCATGCCGTTATCGGCGGCCAACGAATAGATCTGATGGATGAGGTGCTTGCCGTGTTCGTCAGCCGGATGAGCCTTCCCGGCGAAAACGATCTGCACGGGACGCCACTGATCGAGCATCATTGTCCGAATGCGATTCAGGTCGTGAAAAATCAAGGCAGCGCGTTTGTAACCGGTAAAACGCCGGGCAAAACCAATCGTGAGAGCGTCCGGATCAAGCAATGTTCCCATGGCAATGACCTGCCGAGGATCGACTCGGTCGAGGGACCAGCGATCGCGCGCTTTCTCGCGGGCAAAGGTCAGGAACTTGCGTTTCAGGAACAAGTGAACATTCCAGATTTCCTCATCCGGAATGTCCATCACGCGATTCCAAAAGGCAATATCATCGTGGCGATCGACCCACTCAGGTCCGAGGTGCCGGTCGAAGAGAATGCTTAATTCTGGCGCAATCCACGTTGGGGCATGGGCACCATTGGTAACCGAAGTGATGGGAACTTGATCTTCCGAGAGAGCAGGCCAAACAATCTGCCACATGCGGCGAGTCACTCTTCCATGAAGATGGCTCACAGCGTTGCGCCACCCCGTCATCCGCAGCGCCAGAACCGTCATATTGAAGGAGTCGCCGAACTTGCCCAGTTCCATGAATTCCTGTTTCGTCAGACCCAGATCGTCCCAATACCCGGCGAAGTGTTGCTCCATCATATGCAAAGGAAACGCATCGTGACCGGCAGGCACAGGAGTATGGGTGGTAAAAAGACTTGTCGCGCGAATCTGTTCCGCTGCCTCGTCGAACGTCTGCCCCTGCTGAACGAACTCTCGCACGCGTTCCAGGAACATGAACGAGGTGTGGCCTTCATTCGCGTGAAAAACCGTAGGGTGGATTCCAAGGGCCCGGAGCACGCGCACGCCACCGATACCAAGCACAATCTCCTGTCGAACCCGGTGCTCTTTGTCTCCGCCATAGAGCCGCGCAGACAGCTCGCGATCGCCGTGCTGGTTTTCTTCGACATCGGTGTCCATGAGATAAAGCGGCACGGAGCCAAGATTTACACGCCACACGACGACAAAGACGTTCAAGCTTCCGACCTTCAACTGGACGAGGAACCGGTCGTCATACTTGGGGCCTGCGGATTCGATCGGCGCTTCACGGCGTTCTAGCAGTTCGTAGATGTCTTCCTGCCAACCGTCAGCCTGGATCCTCTGATGAAAGTAGCCTTGCGGGTAGACGAACCCGACACCTAATAAAGGAATTCCAAGGTCGCTGGATTCCTTGCAATGGTCACCTGCGAGAATTCCCAGGCCGCCCGAATAGATCGGAAGGGAAGTGTGGAGGCCGAACTCGGCTGAGAAATAGGCCAAGGGTTCCTTGGCCAGGTCGGGAAACTGTCGAGGAAACCATTTGTCGCTCCGACGCGTGGCTCGATCCAATCCTTTCATCGTGACTTCATACTCGCGAAGAAAATCGGGATCGCGAGCAGCCGCGGACAACCGCGCCGGTTCAATATCGTGCAGAAGCTTGACAGGATTATGTTGTGTGTTTTTCCAGAGATCGGGATCGAGCCGCTTGAACAGAAGGCGGGCGCGGTAGTCCCAGCTCCATTTCAGGTTATAGGCAAGTTCCTCCAGTCGTTCGATCCGCTCAGGAACTTGGGGAAACCGTCGTATCTGCATCCGCTCTTGTAGACTCGAAATCTACTTCAGGACAAACAGCGCTCGAAACTTTGGATGAAGTAGTCTACTTCCTCGTCGGTCACGTGTCCTACATGGCCAATCCGGAACGTCGTATCTTTTATTTTTCCCAATCCGCCGGCAATTTGGATCCCGAAGTCGTTTTCCAGCCTGCGGCGTAGCGCCGCGATATCAAATCCTTTGGGCGGGATTACGCCCGTAATTCCATTGCCGGGCTTCAACGGATAAATTTCCATACCACAGCGACAGACTAGATTGCGGATGCGGTCGGCAACCTGTGCGCGCCGCGTAAAGATTTTATCCATACCTTGTGTCTGGATGAAATCGAGTGAACCGTCTAATTCCAGGAGTAATGAGAGTGCCGGCGTAAACGGCAATGCACCTTTCAATTTCTTCCAATCGAAATAAAACCGCGGCATCGTCGATCGTTCCACCTTTTCCCAGGCACGTGGTCCAACAGCGGCGACACCGAGACCTGGGGAGACCATCAAACCTTTCTGAGAGCCCGCCACGACGACGTCGATATTCCAGTTGTCCATTGCCATCGGGGATACGGCGAGTCCGGAAATGGCGTCGGCGGCGAAAATTTTGTTCTGTGACCGGAGGAGTTTTCCGATCTCCGCCATATCGTTCAGAACACCTGTCGAACTCTCGCTCCACGTATGAAAAACGACCCCGGCCTTCGGCCATCGCTTCAACGCTGTATCGACTTCAGCCAGCGTGGCGCCCTGCCGCCAATCGACTTCGGCGGTGCGGACCGTTAGACCATAAGCCTTGGCAATATCGGCCCATCGCATCGCGAACGTTCCGCCAACAATCACAAGGACTTCTTCTCCGGGCGACGTCAGATTGACGACCGCCGATTCCATGGCTCCCGTGCCCGAGCATGCGAGGAAGAGCACGTCACCTTGAGTACCGAAAAGAGGCTTGCAGCCGGCTTCTAGTTTGGAAAGCAACTCCGACATCTGCGGCGACCGGTGATTGAACAAGGGCCGGTCACCCGCCGCTCTTACCAAGTCAGGTACCTGCATCGGACCCGGCAAGAAAAGCAAGGGCTTACGCATCCAAAACTCCTCCAGACCTATAAAAACGGCAGAGCACTCGGGCCTGAAAAACGGCCCGAAGGCAAAAAATGATCATACCAGAAACATTCTAGCTCCGGGCCGAATGACATTGTGAAGTTCGCTCGGCGCACGATAGCTAGTTTCTGTCTCGAAACTCGGATTTGGGCGGTCATAGACCGCCCCTACAGTAGAGGATCTACAGTAGCGGAATCAACACTGTAGGCGCGGTCTGTGACCGCGCACTGTCCACATTCGAAGGAGTTTCGAGACAGAAACTAGCTAGCAGCCCATGCCGCCGCAACCCGAAGGGCGCATGGCGGTTGCGGGCAGCATGCGTCGTCGCGCCTCGTCGCCGATGAAAGAGCATCGACTCCTCGGCGCTCCTAGCCTTCTACCCGCAAGCGCCATGCGCGCGCCCCCTCAGAGTTCTGCCAGATACGGGCTGCTAGACCTCCTCCCAACAACTCTATAGTATGGGAGGGCGATGCGGCCTCCCGAATATCAGCGGCCTTTTGATGTCCGGTCCGCGCGCCGTTTTTTCCTTCGTCTGGCCGTTATCGTTGTTGTACTTCTCGCGGCATTTCAATCGATTTCGTTCTACGTGGATAGCCTGTGGTTTGCGAGTCTCGGCTTCGAGACGTTTGCCGTGGCATCCGCCCTTGTGCTTTGGTTGCTCTTCCGGCTTGTGATGCCCCCAGCAGGCTATTCGCGCAGACCTTTCCTTCAATTCGGGCAAGAAGCGATCATGATCCCCACAGCAGAAAATCTGAAGCGGTTGGCATCGCCCGTCGCGATTGTGATTGGTTTGTTTTTCGGTTTCTCATTCAGTTCGGATTGGAGCACCTACGCCCTTTTCAAAAATAGCGCGCCGGCATCCTCGATCTTGGATCCGATCTTCGGACGTCCCCTATCCTTTTACCTATTCACGCTACCAGTTCTGGAATCAGTGTCGGGTTGGTTCCTTGCCATCAGTATCATCGGAATCGTTGCCGCCATACTCCTGTCGGTAACGGATATGAGCGCGCGCTTTAAGGGCGTGTCCTTAGCGCTCAGCGTTTTGCTTGCCGCGGTAGCTTTTCAAACCTACGTTAGCCGGTATTCGCTGCTGGTCGAGGAAAACACTTTGTTTTCCGGCGTTCGGTACGTCGACGACAACATCGTTATTCCAGGTCTGAGGTTTGTCATCGCGGCATTACTGCTGGGCGCCGTTATCGCCTTGGCCAATACGCGTGCCGGGCGGATTCGTAATTTGGGTGTGGCCATTGCGATGCCTGCGTTGACCTATATCGTAGCCGGCGGCCTTGTCCCCTTTTATGTGACGACTTTCGTCGTGCGTCCCAACGAGCTGGTTCGCGAACGGCAGTACATTAAGAACAATATCGAATTCACCCGCAAAGCATTTGCACTCGATCGTATCGAGGAGATTCCTTTTGAACCTCGATTGACGAATGCGGTTTTCAATCCC
Source organism: Acidobacteriota bacterium (assembly GCA_003223875.1). Lineage (GTDB taxonomy): Bacteria > Acidobacteriota > Terriglobia > 20CM-2-55-15 > 20CM-2-55-15 > 20CM-2-55-15. The sequence goes on from QHWY01000232.1 coordinate 18,668, forward strand.
GCCGCACATGGCGAAACCCTCGAAAACATCCGGCTGTGGGATTGGCGCGCGCTGCAGGCGACATTGCAGCAGATACAAGAGATCCGAACGTATTACGATTTTCCCGACATCGACGTCGATCGATATCTCATCGACGGCAAGCAACAGGCCGTGATGCTCGCGGCGCGCGAGCTGAGCCTGAACAAGTTGGCCTCCGGCGCTCAAAATTGGGTGAACGAGAGGCTGATTTATACACACGGGTACGGCGTGACCATGAATCCGGTAAGCCGCTTTAGCAGAGAAGGGCTCCCGGAATTCATCCTGTCAAACATGCCCGTTGAGAGTACCCGGCGCGATATTCGCGTCACACGCCCTGAAATCTATTTCGGCGAACTCACAGATTGGCCTGTCTATGCGAAGACTCGCCAGAAGGAATTCAATTATCCGGAAGGCGATGCGAACAACTACTCCGTATACGAAGGTAACGGGGGGATCCGTATGGGTTCGCTGTTCCGCCGCTTATTGATTGCGTGGACGATCGGCGACATCGCGAAGGTTCCTTTTTCGGACGATATCACCGCAGAAAGCGTCCTTCTGATGCGCAGGAACATTCGGGAGCGTGTGACTGAGCTGGCACCTTTCCTGCTGTTCGACCCGGACCCCTATCTCGTCGTCGGCGTTGATGGAAAGCTGTACTGGATGATCGATGCCTTTACGACCTCCGCGCGCTACCCGTATTCACGACATCTGAATATCGGAAGCCGTTCTCTGAATTACATTCGCAATAGCATTAAAGCCGTGATTGATGCTTACGATGGTTCGGTGCGCTTCTATGTATTCGATGAAAGCGATCCATTGATCCAGTCATACCGAAAAATGTTTCCCAGTTTATTTGCAATGGCCGGCGAGATGCCGGATTTCCTTCACGGGCATGTGCGTTATCCCGAACTCATGTTTCGTGCTCAGGCCGCAATATATTCGACCTACCACGTCGAAAACGAACAGGTTTTTTACAACAGAGAAGACGTTTGGACCATTGCCCAACAGGGCCGGGCACAACAAGGACAGGGCAGCGCGGACGCCATCGAACCATTCTTTGTCCTTATGCGGTTTCCGGGCGAAACCAATCAAGAATTCGTCTCGATCCTTCCATTCACACCTGCGAACCGGAACAACCTGATCGGGTGGATGGCCGGCCGCAGCGATGGCGAGAAATATGGAACGCTGCGCACTTACCGCTTCCCCAAGACGCGATTCGTCGATGGGCCTTTACAGGTTCAAGCTCGCATCGATCAGGATCCGCAGCTTTCCTCCCAGTTGACTCTTTGGAACCAACAGGGGTCGACTGTCATTCGGGGCAACTTGCTGGTTATTCCGCTTGAAGACACGCTTTTGTACGCCGAACCCATCTACTTGAAGGCTGAGCGAAGCCCGATGCCTGAACTTCGTCTGGTCGTTCTGGCCACACAGGATCGCCTGGCTTATGCTCCGCGGTTTTCCGATGCGCTGACTCAGTTGCTGGAGGGCCGGGGCGACGCAGTTCCTACGTCTGCTCCCGCGAGCCGCACCGAACCTTCCACAGAAGCTCGCGCAACCGATCTGCGATCCCTAGTCGACCGGGCCAACCAAGCGCTTGCCGACTACCGGCGCCTGACCTCCGAGGGAAAGCTGGGTGAGGCTGGCGCAAAGTTGGACGACTTGAAAACCATCCTGCAAGAAATGAATCGGTCCGCCCCGTCGAAGTAATTTTTAGAAGTCTTTTGCGAATTCCAAGGCGATAAGCGGGGCGTTCGGATTGTCTTCGTGCTTAATGTAAGCGAAAACCTCAGTGCCAGCTTCGGCCCAACCCCTAATCCGTGTCTGCCACTCGCTGCGGATCGGGGCGGTATATTCGGTTCGGCGCAGACGAATATACGTAAATGGCGCCGTCAGTTCCAAAGGTGTGGTGTGGTCATCGGCGTCATGGATGCAGAGCGCCACCCGATGCTTCTCGAGAACTCGGTAAACGTCGCTTGTGAACCAAGATTCATGTCTGAATTCAAACGCTGCCGGAATTCCACGCGGAAGCACGGAAATGAATGTCTCCAGTTTCTGGAGATCAGATTTGAAAAACGGTGGGAGCTGATATAACACCATGCCTAACCGGTTCTCCAATCCGGGCACGACAGATAAGAAGTAGTCGAGAGCATCAGAGGGTGTCTTTAAGCGTTCACGATGTGTGATTTGCTGAGAGGCCTTAAGGCTAAACTTGAAGTTTTCCGGCGTCGCGGCCCTCCACGCTTCGATCGTTTTGGCACTGGGCATCCTGTAGAACGTGTAGTCGATCTCAACACTGTTCAGCCGACTCGAGTAATATCGCAGGAACTGCTTGTCGGATACATCCGGCGGATAGAAGATCGGCTTCCATTCTTTATAACTAAAACCCGACGTGCCGAACCAAATCCCCGCCATTTGGGCATTATCGCGCAGCGGAGTTTTTTGGCGGTCCTGTAATTATCGGCGCCGGAAGATAAAACGTCCCAAAACCATGGAAAATTTGGGCGTTTTCGCTGATTTTGGCGGCTGTTTTCAACATGGCCCTTTCAGACCGAAATCGGTGCAACCTGCTATAAAACCTGATTTTAAGCCGCTTATTTCCGGCAGGCGCGATTTTTCCACAGGCTTTTCCACATTTTCTGTAGGAGGACCAGGCCGCTTCTAGTTTACATAATGTCGCTTATGTGACATTACCTGTTCGCCACGGATCCTTCTCGATCGACTATAATGCTGGCATGTCCCCTGTTGATCTGCTTCGCCGACCCATGCGCGACCTCCGAATTTCAGTAACGGATCGCTGCAATTTCCGCTGCACGTATTGCATGCCGTTCGACGAGTACACCTGGATCGAGCGTCAACAAGTATTGTCTTTCGAGGAAATTGAGCGCCTCGCGCGGATTTTCCTCAGGTTTGGAATTCAAAAGATTCGCCTGACCGGTGGCGAACCGCTGGTGCGGAAAGGGCTGCATGGACTGGTTCGCCGGCTAGCCAAACTTGAGGGACTCGGCGACCTGTCGCTGACGACAAATGGAGCCCTTCTTTCCGAACAGGCCGAGGCACTGTATTCCGCCGGTCTCCGGCGAATCAACGTGAGCATCGATACACTCAAAGCAGAACGGTTCCGGGCTTTGACCAAGCGCGGCAATTTAGACGAGGTTCTCGCTGGATTATTTGCCGCGAAGAAAGCGGGCATGTCCCCCATCAAAATTAATGCCGTGGTGATCCGCGGCACCAACGATGATGAAATCCTCGATCTGGTTCAGTTTGCCCGGGCGAACGGCTTCGAGATGCGGTTCATCGAATACATGGATGTCGGTAACGCCAACGCCTGGAGCCTTGAGAAGACGGTTACAAAGAAAGAAATCCTCGCTGCGGTGAATTCGCGATTCCCCGTCCGCGAAATCGGCCGGGCCAATGGCAGCGCACCCGCGGTCGATTACGAGTTTCTTGACGGTGCCGGCGAGATCGGAATTATCGGGTCCGTGACCGAGCCCTTCTGCTCGACATGCACACGTATTCGTTTGACGGCCGACGGAAAGCTGGTGACCTGTCTTTTTGCGGAATCCGGATTTGATCTTAAAGCGCTGCTTCGTTCCGCTGCTTCCGACGACGACATGGCCGAGCAAATTTCGAAGGTTTGGGCTGGCCGCGTCGATCGCTATTCCGACGTTCGTTGGGAACAAGTCCGAGGAGGCGATTACGAACCCCGCGTTCATAAAAAGATCGAAATGATCACGCTCGGCGGCTAACTCCGGGAATTTCGATCTCAGGCCTCTCCTTCAAGAATGCTTGACCTTTCGACGTGAGGTAAATTGAGGGTCTAAAGCCAGTTTCCTGCCCGATATAGTTTTCAGCAATAAGATGGTCGATGATTCCCGTGACCGATTTAATCGAGTAATCGGAAAGCAGACCGAACGTGGAAAGCGATCGATAATTTTCGATGGAGACATCCGCGGATCCCGCCAGGATCTTCGCGATCTTTTCCCGCCCCAGTTTCTGCTGTACACGCAGCACGCACGACAGGATTTTCAATGCGACAATGGTCGCCGATTGCGACGAAGCCGCCAGTGTAGCTGGTTGGCGTGCGGGTGCGGAAGCGGCCACAGCCAGACGCACGCCTCGCGGAAATTTGTGCGGGTTGCAACGGCTGCAATTGCCACATTCGCGATTGCGATTCCATTCGCCGAAATAGCTAAGAACGAAACTGCGGTAACAGTGTTTTCGGAAACGGCTGGCGTAGTTGAGCATCACTCCGAATTTCTTATACTCGAACTGCCGCCGCGCTTCCAGTTCGTGGAAGTTGATGCCTTCGAGCGATGGATCCTCGCGTTTAAGAATACGAACGCCGCGGCCGTCTTGGTTGTGAATTTTTTCCAGGTAACCAAATCGTGAAAGCAACGCGATCGACGCGTGAAATCGGTGATCCCTTGTCGCCGAAATCTTACGCCAAAGCTCGCCTACAATTTCACGCGCTCCGGCGCGACAGAGCTTAGCAAACACATACTTGAGAATATCGGCTGGAGGATGACTGGAATCGATCAAGAATTCCGGAATCCACTTGTCCGCATAATTAAACAGTAAGAGGCAGCGGGCCGGGCATCCATCACGGCCTGCCCGGCCAATCTCCTGGTAATACGCCTCGACGGAGTCGGGAATGTCGGCGTGTACGACGAAGCGGACTTGACTGCGATCGATACCCATACCGAACGCGTTCGTGGCTACGATGACGCACTCCGACGCCTTCATAAAACGTTCCTGAACGGCTTTTCGATCCGGTAGGGCGAGCCCGGCATGGTAGGCCGCCGCTTCGATACCCGCCCGGCGCAAATTGCCATAAATCTCTTCGACGTTCTTGCGGGTGCCCGCATAGACGATCCCGAGAGGCGCCCAGCGGGCCAGCTCCATGATCGCACGAATCTTCTCGTGGCTCGTTGCGACCTCACGTACTTCAAGGTAGAGGTTTGGCCGATCGAATCCGCTGACGATTTGAGTTGCGTGTGCGACCCCGAGCTGCGCCAGGATATCGCGACGTACCGCGGGTGTGGCAGTAGCGGTCAGTGCAAGAACAGGCGGCGATTTCAACTGAGGGACGACGTGGCGCAGACGCAAATAGTCGGGACGAAAGTCATGTCCCCAAAGCGAGATGCAGTGGGCCTCATCGACTGCAAATAAACTAACCCGAGCTTGTGCCAGTCTGGCGCGAAATTCATCATTTTGAAACCGCTCCGGCGCCAGGAAGAGCAGTTTGATGCGGCCGGCAATTGCCTGTTCGAGCCTGCTTCTCTGCTGTTCCCTGGATACGGTGCTGTTGATGACGGTTGCCGGCAGCGCCAAACGACTCAATTGATCGACTTGGTCCTTCATCAGCGCGATCAAAGGAGAGACAACCACCGTTAGACCCGGAAGTGCGAGCGCCGGCAATTGGTAGCATAGTGATTTCCCGCTCCCGGTGGGCATCACAGCGAGCACATTTTCTCCCGCCATGACTTTGTCGATCACCTGCTTTTGCGCCGGACGGAACTCCTGAAAACCAAACCGGTCCTGGAGCAGAAGAGAAAGATCCATGGAATTTTCGATCAGGGGCTAGTATTCGCTTTCGGCTCCTGCGACAGCGGCAGCGGCCTGTGCTGGCTGTTCGCTCATCCGGCGCATCGCCGCAGCCATTTCCGCCGGCGTCGGCTCGGCTTTGTGCGTCGCGATCATCCACCTGTGGCCATCTGGATCGGTGAGCTGCCCAACCCGATCCCCCCAAAACATGTCACTGACGGGCATGGTCACTTTTGCACCGGCGGCAACGGCGCGATGGAACACGTTGTCGACATCCTCGACGAGGAGATACAAAGTGGTCGGGGTGTTTCCGATGCTGCCGGCACTCAGATTGTTCTGTGCGGGTGATTCGGGGCTGAGCATAAGCGTACCGTCACGAAGCCGAAGCTCACCGTGGACCGCGCCTTGGGGCGTATCCATGATGCCGCGCACTGTAAATCCGAAAGCGCTCCTGTAAAATTCTGCCGCCCGGCGGATATCACGAACGTACAGGTTCGGGGTCAGGGCGCCATACTGCTTCCGATTGAGCGGATCAATTTTAGGAGCTGCCCTTTTGCGCGCCGAACGCGCCGGCTTTGCTGCTCTTTTCTTTGCGGCTTTGGGTTGATTAGAGACTCGGGCGGATTTTTTGTTGGGTTTTGATTTTCGCTTCGCTGCTTTTGCCATTCGTTGAGCTCCTTTAGCGCGTCGTCCGCTGTACTTTAGCGCACTAGCGTGGATTGCGCACCCGGATTCTTTAGCGTAAGGTCGTAACTGTGAAGCGAAGATGGATCGGCGCGATGATGCTCAGTATAGCGGCAGCCTGTGCCCGCCTTCAACCGTTGACCGGGGACGTTTTGACTCCAGCCGAAAACAAGTGGAGAACTCACCGGCCGGAATTTTATCGGATCGTGATTGAAATGTCGGGAGACCGGGTCCAGGCCGGACGATTTGAAGTGGCCGTTCGAGGTGGCGAGGTCGTGGACCTGAAACGCAATGGACTGGTCATTGGTCCCACAGCCGGCCAGGACTATTCCATGGACGGTTTGTTTCATATGCTCGAACAGGAACTTGGTCTCGCGGAACATCCCGCTTCGTTGGGTGCTCCCGAGGGCTATTCGGTCTACTTGAATGCACGTTTCGATGAAATGACAGGCAGGCTCATCCGCTATCGGAGGGTTGTTGGCGGCACATCAAATTCCATCGAAGTGAATGTGGTGGAATTTAAGACGAATGACAAGTGAACTTATACAACGATATTTGTTGGTCGGCCGGCCAGCCACGCGAAAACATTTTCAATCGCCAAGGCCAGACCTGCTTCGATAGCCTCAGGAGTCATACCCGCCGAATGAGGACTGAGAACCGTATTCGGCAATCGCAAGAACGGCGAATCCGGCGGGAGTGGCTCCGTTTGGAATACATCGAGGCCGGCGCCGGCGATACGATTTGCTCGTAAAACCTCGATTAAATCTGCTTCCCGGACGATCGGTCCGCGCGCGGTATTGATGAAAAACGCTGTGGGCTTCATGAGTTCAAAATGTTCACGCCGGACCAAACCTGTGGTCTCCGGCGACAGGCGCAGGTGTAAGCTGACGACGTCGGAGCGCCGGAAGACGTCATCGAAGGACACCCATTCTGCGAAGGTGCCTTCGGGATGGAACGTCCACGAGATAACGTGCATCCCGATTCCCTTACCAAGCTTCGCGACTTCGCGGCCAATCGCTCCGGTACCAATTAAACCGAGCGTCTTGCCCTGAAGCTGCGTGGCCAAACCGCGCGGCCACTTCCCTTCCCGCATCTGTTGGTCGATGTTCACTATGCGTTTGGCGACTGCGATAATCAACGAAAGCGTGTGCTCAGCCACCGCGGTCGCCGAAACGCCAGGCGTATTCGTTACTAGGACGCCGTAGGCTTTCGCGGCTTCAAGGTCGATGTGGTCGGTTCCTGTTCCCCAGATGGAAATCATGCGGAGATTTTGCGAGCGGCTCAGGATTTCACGGCTAAAACGCGATGTAGCCCGGATATTGATCACAATCGAGGCATCCCCAATTCGGGCGCTGAGATCTTCAGGCGTCGCCGGGCGGCTCGAGTACAATTGCACATCGTAGTCTGACAGCTTTTGACGAAACGCGGCGCTGGAAGCCATGACGGGAGGATCATCGTCAGGAATGACGATGCGGGATGGGGACCTAATCATCCAGCCCGTATCGTTTCAGCTTATTGAGGAGTCCTTGATGACTCAGCCCGAGCATTTTCGCCGCGCGTCGCCGGTCACTATCGGTTTGAGCCATCGCATCGCGGATCATGTGAATTTCGAGAGTGGTGACCCGGTCCTTCAGAGTTTGCTTCTCGCCGGATTTCTGTCCGGATTCGGTTTCCGGAACTGCCAAATGTTCTTCAGCGATTGCTTCCGACAAGTCGTCTACTTCGATTTCGCGGCCACTGGTCAGTACGACTGCACGTTTAACTTCATTCTCGAGTTCGCGGATATTTCCAGGCCAATGATAGCTCATGAGTGTCTTGACGGCATTTTGCGAGAATGCCTGAACATCGCGTCCTACTTCTTTCGCATACTTCCGCAGAAAGTGCGTTGCCAAGAGCGGAACATCCGATCGAATCTCGCGCAAGGCAGGCATTCGGAGATGGATGACGTTCAGCCGGAAGAAAAGATCCTGACGGAAACGATTTTGTTTGATTTCTTCCTTCAAGTCTTTATTGGTCGCGGCAATTAGCCGTATGTCGACCGGGACAGGCCGGCGGCCACCAACCCATTCGACCTCACGTTCCTGAAGTACACGAAGGAGTTTTGCCTGAGCCGTTGGACTGAGATCACCGATTTCGTCGAGAAAGAGCGTTCCGCCATTGGCCGATTCGATCCGCCCGACGCGGCGCTCGACGCCGGTCGCAACGCCTTTTTCGATGCCAAACAATTCACTTTCGACTAAAGTTTCCGGCAAAGCCGCGCAGTTTACAGCGATAAACGGCTTCGTCCGGCGCTGACTGAGATAGTGAATTGCGCGGGCGGATAATTCTTTGCCGGTCCCATTTTCCCCGGTAATCAAAACGGAGACGGCGCTTTCCGCAGTCTTTTCGATAATCGAGCGGATGTCTTCGATTTTAGAGCTCGTTCCGAGAATACTTTTGCTGGTAAAGCGCTCTTCAACTTCTTTACGCAGGTGCAGGTTTTCTTGGATGAGCTCTTGGTGGCGCGTCTCCAATTCCGTAAGCGCAACGCTATTCTCCAAGGCAACGGCTGCCTGGTTCGCGAGGGCAGCGATGAAATGTTCGTCCTCGCTCGTGAATCGTCCTTGCCGTTTGTTGAGAACCTGGAAAACGCCGATCACTTCTTGCTTAGGATTGCGGAGAGGCACGCTCAGAATGTTGTGCGTCTGAAAGCCGGTCATGGAATCGATGGAGGGATAGAAAAGCGGCGATTTATACGCATCTTCGACGATCATCGTTTTGCCGGCGATTAATACCGCGCCGGCGACGCCAAGGCGCGCATCGAACCGGATGGTATCGGACACGCCGAGGGCGACTTTTGCCCAAAGCTCACCCTTCTCCTTATCGAGCATGAAAATTGTGGCTCGCTCCGCGTCCAGATGTTTCGTCGCTTCGTCTGCGATGAGCTTTAACAGTTGCTCAAAATTCTTTTCGGAATTTAGCCGGCACGAGATATCGATAAGAGCAGTGTATTTATCGAGTATCGTATGCGATTTAATTTCAGCTCTCATATAATGTGCGCCCATGACGCAAAAACCTTTTACCGCGTTTCCGGACCAGGGTCTTCAATTCCTACGTTCTCTGAAGCGCCATAATAATCGGGAATGGTTCCAGCGCCACAAGAGTATTTACGAGCAGTACGTAAAGCAGCCGATGACAGACCTCATTACAGCCTTGGCACAGGAATTTCAGCAATTCGCTCCCGAAATGCTCGCTTCGCCCAGAACTTCAGCCTATCGTATCCATCGAGACACGAGATTTTCAAAGAATAAATCGCCCTACAAGACACATGTCGCCGCTGTGTTTCCCCGTTCAGGTCTGGGAAAACACGAAGGAGCGGCGTTTTATCTTCACATTGCGCCCGAAGAATTGCTTATTGGAGGGGGCTTGTACATGCCGCTTCCGGAGGATCTCCGGGCAGTGCGGAACCATATCGTGGAGAATCCTGACACATTCCTCTCCATCGTGGAGCAACGCGGTTTCCTACGAATTTTCGGCAGTCTTGAAGGAGAACGGCTGCAGCGTGTTCCGCCAGGGTTTCCACAAGATCATGTGGCCGCGCACTACTTGAAATACAAACAATTTCTGGCAGGACGCAAGTTCCCTCCCGACGTCGCCACGACAAGGCGTTTTTACAAATTGATTCTTGAAACGTTCAAGGCAATGTTGCCGCTCGTGCGATTCCTAAACGACCCAATCGTTCGAAGCCGCCGATTAAAGGAGCGCCAGACGGCATTCTTTGAATTGGGAGTAATTCGGGGACAGACGCCGAATTGCTGAAGTACAAAAAATTCGGCGTCTGTCCCGAATCTCGTTATTCCAGCAAGATATCCTCGTCGTCGTACGGTAATTCGTCAAAGACGACAACACCTCCTTCCTTCATTAACTGGCACACTCTGCAACCGCAGTTGAAGAACTCATCGGCATCGAAATTATTCGTGCGCGCGCGTACGAGATCTACTGACGGGCGGTCCAGATGCACTAAGGTGAATCGACCCTTCCGAGAAATGACGGCGTTTCTTCCGTACATGAAAAGAATTTCTTCATCGGATAACATGTTGAGAGTTTTGGGAAGCGGGCAGGCGGGCGAAAGAGATTATACAGCGGGCTATGTCAGACGGCCAAAGTCGTCTTGGAGACGCTGGATATCATCTTCACCGAAATAGGATCCGCGTTGGATCTCGATGAAGACCAACATCTCTGATCCAACATTTTCGATCCGATGCGCGGCTCCAATTGGTATGTCAATGGTGCCGCCGGTCTCTACGATCGTTTCGAGACCATCCAAAGTGACCTTTGCCGTTCCGGCAACGATCATCCAATGCTCGGAGCGGCGAGCGTGCTTTTGATAGCTGAGGCGCGTTTGTGGCAGAACCTCAATACGCTTGACTTTGTAATTTTTCCCCTCATCGAGGATGGTAAAAGTACCCCATGGCCGTTGTTCACGCACTCAATAAAAATACATCAGGGGACGGTAAATGCTTGACTGAAAAGTGTGACGTTGAGACGATCAAATTTCTCCCGGCGCAGAGCAGGATGCCGAGCGAGGGCGGAACTACGATAAGGCACTGAATGCATCTACGCTTTTGGGGAACGCGTGGTTCAATCCCCACACCAGGTCCACAAACTGCGGTTTTTGGAGGCAACACTTCGTGCGTGGAGCTACGCACGAAGGATGGCACTACGCTCGTGCTCGATTGCGGTACGGGCATCCGCCTGCTAGGTCTGGACATGCTGTCCAGACCTGGCCCGCACCGGGTTCACCTTCTGCTTGGGCACACGCATTGGGATCACATTCAGGGATTTCCATTCTTCACCCCGGCATTCCTCCCCGGCACGGAATTGAACATCTACGGTTCGATTGCATTTCAACGCAGTCTTGAAGATTCGCTATCCGGCCAGATGCAATATTCTTACTTTCCGGTCAAGCTTCAGGATCTGCCCAGCCGCATTCATTACACAGAACTGGAAGAAGGTTTCTTCCGGATTGGTGAAGCGCTGGTTGAAACGCAGTATTTGAATCACACAGCTCCAACGATTGCGTATCGAATTACCTGTGATGGCGCCACAGTCGCCTACGTCACGGATCACGAACCCTTTTGGAATTCACCGGGACCGAGATTTGACCATCCCGGCGACCAACGTCACATCAAATTTTTGAAGGGAGCGGATCTCGTCATTCATGATGCACAGTACACGAGCGAGGAATACGCCACCAAATTGGCTTGGGGGCATAGTCCTGCCGAGTATGTGACCGACATCGCTATAGCAGCAGGCGCGGCAAGACTTGCCCTGTTCCATCACGACCCCGCACACGATGACGACACGATCAAGCGAATCCAAGACAGCCAAAGAGAGCGCGCCGCGCTAGCAGGTTCGTCGCTCGATGTTTTCGCAGCGGCCGAAGGCGTGGAGTTGGAAATTTTCGGCAAAGGAGCGGAAAAAGCGATTGTTGAGGTTTCTGCTCTCGAACGTCGGCCCGTTCTTGGGCGCCAGGTTCTCATTGTGACGCATCATCGGGCAGATATTTCCGCGATCGAGCAGGTTTTGCAGGACGATGATTTGCTGCTGACGGCCGTTTTAAATGGGAGAAGCGCGCTAGAAATGGCCCGCGATATCCGGCCTGACCTCGTCATCGTCAATGCGAAGCTGACCGATGGTGACGGCGCCCGTTTTATCCAACAGCTTCGAACGCTATTGGGTAAGTCGGATTTGCCGATCATTGTGCTTACCGAAGCTAGAGGCCCATCCGAAATGATATACAGCGCAGAAACCGAAGCGACGGATTACATCGCAAGGCCGTTCAGTCCGCCCATGCTACGAACTCGAGTTCACGCCTGGCTGGCCCGCACGATCAGTCCAGCCGTTACCCCGGCTGAGTTGCCTTTAGTTGCACGGCCGGCCGGCAAAGATGAAACCGAACTTGAAAAAGAGCCGGTCGATCAAGCGCGCAGTGCCGATATTCTTGTGTCCGGTTCACCTTTTGCCGCGCTGACAGCCGAGCAGCGAAGTCGGCTGATGGCGCGCGCAACCGAGCACACTTACGCGCCCGGCCACATCGTGATTCACCAGGATGAACCGGGCGGAACCGCCTTCCTAATCATCTCAGGGCGTGTGCGGGTCCTGGAATCTGTTCCCGACAGCCCTGTAGAGATGTTCCTGGGTGAACTCGGACCTGGAGAAACCTTCGGCGAGAGCGGCCTTCTACGCGAGCGCCCGCGTTCGGCCAGCGTCGTGACGTTAGAACGGACGCGCTGTGTTTCCATTCCGGCCGAAGACTTTTTACAAATGCTTCAGGAGTCCCCGGAAATGTCGATGGCGCTGCTTCGCGCATTTGCCGGGCGCTTACACGATGCCGATCGCCTCCTGGCCCGGTATGCGCCAGATCCGCTGACGGGACTTCCCGGCAGGCGCGCTTTCCACGAGGTGTATCGCCGGCTCACGGCTGGCACCAGGCGCAGAGGAACCAGCGTCGTGTTACTAGTAATTGATGTTTTGCATCTCAAAGATATCAATGACCGTTTTGGTTATTCCGTGGGGAATGATGTACTTCGAACAGTTGCGGATGCCCTCATCGAGTCGTCCCGCGCTAGCGATCTTGTCGCTCGATACGGCGGCGACGAATTTACGATTCTCTTGACTGACGCTGCGGCCAAGGATGCCGAACTAGTGATAAACCGCGTGCAGCAAAAATTGCGCCAGTTGACGATCTACAGAAATCTTCCGCTTACCGTGGAATGCCGCTGCGGTTACGCCTTCAGTCAAGCACCGCCCGATTCGCCAGACGAACTCCTCCGCCTCGCCGACGAAGATATGCAAGGGAAACGCTCTAAAAGGGCAAAGTAGTTGTAACGTGTCCTTTCAGCGTAAACTGTTGTGCTATGTCGCTCTCAGCGCGCGAGGCATATCAGGCGATTCGTTCGACTGGTCCTGAGTTCGAATCACTATTGGAAGCTGCCGGTACTTTGCGCGATCAGTTCAAAGGGCGAACCGTCACGTATTCCAGAAAAATTTTTCTTCCCATAACCAACCTTTGCCGAGACCGGTGCAGCTACTGCACGTTCAGGAAGGATCCCAATGATCCTGACGCGTGGACCATGTCGCCGCCGGAAATTGATGACGTGCTTGTGCGCGGGACCCAACAGGGTTGTAAGGAAGCGCTAATGTGTCTCGGCGACAGACCCGAGGCCGCTTTTCCTCAGTACCGCCAAACGCTGACCGAACTCGGTCACCGCTCCACCGCAGAATATGTGGCACGCGCGTGCGAGATGGCGATTGGACGAGGCTTTTTACCACACACTAATGCGGGCGTTCTTTCGCTGGACGAAATGAAACTGTTGAAGCCGGTCAATGCCAGCTTGGGTTTGATGTTGGAGAATGTCAGCAGCAGGCTTTCCGAGAGGGGTATGCCGCACTTTTCGGCTCCCGATAAGCTGCCCTCCGTCCGGCTGCGTATGATTCGCGAAGCCGGCGAGCTTTCAATCGCTTTTACCACTGGAATTCTGATCGGAATCGGTGAAACATCCCAGGAGCGGGTCGACAGCTTGATCGCGATCCGGCAGTTGCACGAACAGTACGGACACATCCAGGAAGTTATCATTCAAAATTTCCGCGCAAAACCGGGCACGCGGATGGAGGGCTGTGACGAACCGGATTCCTTCGACATTGCAAGGACAGTCGCGACGGCCCGTCTCGTCCTGGGCGGGGGTATGAATATCCAGGTTCCCCCGAATCTCAATCCCAATGATCATGTTTTACTGCTGCGCGCAGGCATCAACGATTGGGGCGGCATCTCCCCCGTTACTCGGGACTATGTCAATCCTGAAGCGGCTTGGCCTCACGTGGATAAACTGGCGGAGACATGCCGAGAGGCAGGATTCACCTTAAGGGAGCGGCTCGCAACCTATGACCACTTTTTGGACCGGCCCGGCTTCATCCACCCTCGGCTTCGAGCCGTTGCCGCCGCGCGTCAAAATGAAATCGTACAAGGCGCCCTATGAGAATCTTCGATCTTATCCATTCCGATGTTCGAACAATCCTGACTCGCGCCCTTGATGGAGCCGAGATCACTTGGCAAGAAGGGCTTCGGCTTTGCGAAACCAGCGGAACGGATTTTCATGCAACGGTGGTTGCGGCCGATGAACTAAGAGGTAGACAGGTCGGCGACCTGGTTACTTACGTGATCAATCGCAACATCAATTTCACGAATGTCTGTGTCAAACATTGCGGCTTTTGCGCATTCAGTAGGACCTATCGGAGTGAACAAGGTTACTTCTTACCGATGGAAGAGATCATCCGCCGTGTGCAGGAGGCAGTTGCGTTGGGCGCTACTGAAGTTTGCATGCAGGCTGGCCTGCCGCCCGATATGCGAGGCGATTTCTACATCGAGCTGACCCGGGCAGTTAAGCGGGCGGTACCGGAAGTGCATATCCACGCGTTCTCGCCTGAGGAGGTCTTATACGGCGCCACGCGCTCCGGGACGTCGATTCTTGATTACCTGCGCGCTCTGAAAGAAGCAGGGCTCGGCTCGTTGCCGGGAACGTCGGCAGAGATTTTAGACCAGGATGTTCGCGACGTCATTTCCCCGGGGCGCATCACCGTGCGGCAGTGGATCGAGGTGATCACGACGGCGCACACACTGGGTATCCCGACCACATCCACGATTATGTACGGGCACATGGAATCGCCCACACATTGGGTGAAGCACATGAATCTGCTCCGGGACATCCAGCACGATACTTCTGGCTTTACCGAATTCGTCCCGCTGTCCATGGTCTATCAAGAGGCCCCTATGTACCATCACCGGCTGGTGTCCAACTTGCGGCCCGGGCCAAGCGGGAATGAAGTCGTGAAGATGCATGCGGTGGCGAGGATCATGCTGGGTAGATCGATCAAAAACATTCAATCATCCTGGGTAAAGGAAGGACCGAAGCTTGCTCAATATCTGTTGTCCGCTGGGGCAAATGACGTCGGCGGCACGCTGATGAACGAAAGTATTTCAACTTCCGCGGGCGCTCAGTATGGGCAACTCATACAACCCCGCGAGCTCCGGCGTTTCATCCGCGATGCCGGCCGGACCCCGGCACAACGGAATACAAAATACGATCTTTTGAAGGTGTTTGACGGTGATTCGGAGGAATCAGGACCGCTCGACTCGATTGAAGACGCCGACGCACAGTTTGGTTCTTATCGGAAGTTGACCGCCTCCAATGAGTTTCGTTTCGTGAGGCAACAGAAGTGACTCATGTGGCTCCGGTTTTTACGGAGTACGAACAGCAAGTTCTTCGCGAACTCGCGCTTCACCGCGTACAGCCGAACGCTATCCACCGCCTGCTCGAGGGAGTCGGGCGTCCGATGTCGAAGTTGTTAAACGTCGGGCGCAACTCCAAAAATCGAGCGCTCCGGGGACTGGCGGATCATCTGCATGGTTGGATAGAAGAAGGACTCATCAAGACGTTCAGGGCGGCGAACCGGCTAGCGAACACCAAGGACATCTCCCGGAAATACGCCGCGCGCGGCATTCATGTCGACGACACTTTCGAATCCTTGCGATATATGCCTCTTAGCCAGCTTGATGCCGTCGCCGAGTCCTTTCGCTGGGGAAGCTCAGTCTTACTTGGAGCCGAGGGGGCGCTTCTTGGCAGCGCAACAACAATGGCGGAGGGTATTCCTGGAGCGCAGTTGGTGATTCCCGCGTTGATACTGACCGATGTGACTTCGTCTATGACGCTGCTGTCGCGCCACACGTGCCGGATCGCGACAGCATACGGGTTTTCTTCCAAGAATCCGCAGAATCTACCGCACTTGGTCGCGGCCATGGCGCCGCACTCCGACAACAGCGATGAAGGCTATCTCGCATTGAAAACCGCGGTCGTAACATCGATTCGCGAATCCGGCCAGTTCCTGGCCCGGACCACGGGGATTGTCTTGGACCGGCAACTGCTCGAACGCGAGGCTCCACAGATGATTCGACTCATCACCTATGTCGCCGACCGCCTTGGCGTCGTCATAACACAAAAGGAATTGGGTATCCTCGTTCCGATTGCAGGTGCCCTGCTCAACAGTAGTATTAACGTCGCTTTCCAACAGGTCGGACACCAAACCGCGAAAGACTACTTCCGGCGCGTCATCCTCGAGGATCGCTACGGCGAAGAACTCGTGTCCTACGCGATTCAACAAGAGATCGATTCATTTCGCAAAGCTTACCAATCCTGAGATCGCCGGCCGACACGCGACTAGAATCAGTTTCATTGCCGGTCGGACCTGCTGCTATTTTAGTGAGATGGGTCCAATCTTGGTGATTCTTCTTCTGATCGTCATCAATGGCATCTTTGTGATGGCGGAAATGGCCGTCGTCTCATCGCGCAAACCTCGACTCCAGCAACTTGCAAACGAAGGCAGCGGCGGCGCGCAGGTCGCCGTCGATCTGGCAACCAACCCTGATCGCTTTCTTGCGACCACTCAGATCGGCATTACGTTAATAGCCATTTTAGCTGGCGCGTTTGGCGAACGAACTCTAGCCGAGCGGTTGTCCACCCAATTGGGAAACGTTGAAAGGCTGGCGCCCTACCGCGAAGGTCTCGCCTTTACCATCGTCGTTGTGGCTATTACCTATGTTTCGCTCGTCATCGGTGAGCTGCTTCCAAAGCGATTGGCCTTGTATAACCCGGAACGGATCGCCTCGGCGACGGCGGGCTTGATGGACTTTGTATCCAGGCTCTGTTCGCCGATCGTCGCATTGATTAGCGGGTCGACTCGTCTCCTCATGGGGGTTCTGCGATTGCGCCCGTCGGAGGAACCGCCCGTCACGGAAGAAGAAATCAAGGTCATGATGGAACAAGGGACCGAGGCTGGGATATTCGAGGAAGCCGAACATGACATCGTGAAAAGCATTTTCAAGTTGGGAGATCGCGCCGTGAGCGCGCTGATGAGACCCCGGCGCGATGTCGTATGGCTGGACATCGACGACCCATTTCCCGAGAACCAGCAAAAGCTAGCGTCATCACTCTACTCGCGCTTCCCCGTAGCCCAAGGGTCTCTAGATAACGTCATTGGAATCGTTCAAGCGAAAGACTTGCTCACGCGCTGTCTCGCAGGCGCAAAAATTGATCTCAAAGAAACGCTGCGGCCGCCACTGTTTGTACCCGAGGGCCTGCCCGCATTAAAGCTTCTGGAGATGTTCAAAAGGTCGCGAACGCACATGGCCCTCGTCGTCGACGAGTACGGTGGGGTCGAAGGATTGGTGACTCTGAATGACATCCTGGAGGATCTGGTCGGCGAGGTGGCCTCGGCCGACATGCCAGAAGAAAAACAGGTTGTGCAAAGGCCGGATGGTTCATGGTTGATCGACGGAAAACTTCAAATCGACGACCTAAAAGAAGTGTTGAAGATTCCCAAGCTACCGGAAGAGGAATCGGGCAGATACCAGACCCTCGGCGGATTAGTCATGCTACAAGTCGGACGCGTGCCCGTGACAGGCGACGTCTTCGAAGCAGAGGGACATCGCTTCGAAGTAGTCGACATGGACGGCAAGAGAGTGGACAAGGTTCTGGTGTCGAAGTTAACGACGGATCAAGCAACGGAGCGAAGGTAGGAGGCCGGTCTCCAGACGCCTTCTACTCTCCACCTAACGGAGTGACTCTTCGAGCATCGTTGAAGCGTCCGTTTTATCATCGCGATACTTCACGATAACGGGCGCATACAACGAAAGATGGTGTTTAAGCGCAAAATCGCCAGTCACCGGGCGTGAACCAGGAACGACGACAGCACCGGATGGAATGGTCAGAGGAACTTCGGGGGCCTTCCGATAAATCTGATTCCGTACCAGATCATAAACAGCCGTTCCGCCCGTCAGGATCACCCCGGGAGCGAGTACGGCACGCGACTGCACAAGTACACCTTCATAGACGCCGCAATTGCCGCCAATAAAAGCTTCGTCCTCGACAATGACCGGCAACGCCCCAGGCGGTTCCAGCACGCCTCCGATCTGCGCTGCAGCGGACAAATGCACGCGTTTTCCAATTTGAGCGCACGATCCAACCAATGCATGCGAATCCACCATTGAGCCTTCGTCGACATAAGCGCCGATATTGATGAACATGGGGGGCATACAGATCACATTGCGCGCGACGTAAGCGCCGTCTCGAATCGTCGATCCACCGGGCACAACGCGAACTCCATCGCCGGCAGCCAACCGTTTCGCGGGAAGCGTATCTTTATCGAAGAAATGGAATTCGGCAGGAACCGACCGTTCTTCCACGACACCAATTTTGAAGG
Organism: Acidobacteriota bacterium; assembly: GCA_003223875.1. GTDB lineage: Bacteria > Acidobacteriota > Terriglobia > 20CM-2-55-15 > 20CM-2-55-15 > 20CM-2-55-15. The sequence goes on from QHWY01000232.1 coordinate 37,208, forward strand.
CCAGCAAGATGCCCCGCTTGACCCAGATATGGGTTTTCCAACCGCTCGGTGTCTTTTCAGCCGCGCGAAACTCTCCGCGATTGAGACCCGCCCGTAATTCCTGAACGACGGGGAGCCCGTCTCGACGCGCTTCGTGAGGGGGCAGGCTCAAGAGCCGCTCAATCTCGTCGGCTAGATTCATAATGGACAGTCTGAAGGAGTCCCAATGCCTCGACAATCTTCGACAACTTTTCCCGATTGTGCTCGCTCATCCTAACCAGGGGCAGCCGGTACGTCTCTTGAATCATTCCCATCATCGCTAGAGCGGCCTTTACCGGAATCGGATTCGACTCGATGAAGTTGGCGTTCATCAATGGCAGAAGCTTGTAGTGGAGCTCCCGCGCGCGCGAGATATCCGATTCCAGAGCCGCGTTGATCAATGCGCTCATCATGGCCGGAGCTTCGTTGGAAACCACGGATACGACGCCATCACCTCCCAGCACCACAACTGCGAGCGCCAATGCATCGTCGCCAGATAGGACGCGAAAGTGGCTCGGGGCATCCCGAATGATGTCCATGATCTGACCGAGATTTCCCGACGCCTCCTTGACCGCGACAATATTGGGAATTTCCGCCAAGCGGAGCATCGTTTTGGCCTCGATATTGCCGCCGGTTCGTCCCGGCACGTTGTAAACGATGAGGGAAATGTCCTCAGCTTCGGCAATGGCTTTGAAGTGCTCGTAGTAGCCCTGTTGTGGCGGCTTGTTGTAATAGGGACCAACCGACAGCACGCCGTCGGCGCCCAACTTCTTAGCTCTTTTCGTCGCATGGACCGCTTTAGCTGTCGAATTGCTTCCGGCTCCGACAATAACTGGCACTCGCCGCCTTGCCTGTTCGATGACGATCTGAACAACGCGATCCGTTTCATCCGCGTCGAGCGTTGCGCCTTCGCCTGTTGTGCCACACGGCAAGAGCATGTCAATGCCGCCATCGATCTGGAAATCGACAAAACGCCGTAATGTCTTCTCGTCCACGGAGCCATCGGACTTCAATGGCGTAATCATCGCTGTTCCTGTGCCCTGAAATCGCTTCTTGGTCATATGGTGTCTCCTGAAATTCTCAGCGCCGGCTCACAAATCCACGTCATCCATTGTATAGACGCCCTTTCGTCCGCGCAGCCACCGGGCTGCTGCTAATGCTCCCAAGGCAAAACCTCGTCGGCTTTTCGCAGTATGCTGCAGCTCGATCAGATCCGCTTCCGAATCAAAACCTACAGTATGCGTACCGGCAAAGAAACCTGCACGAGTGGAGGAGACGTGAAGTGCGGCCGGATCAATTTTCTCATCGGGTGGTTTCGCCAGAATCTCTTTTTTCCGATCGATATTCTCAATCAGTATACGTGCCAAAGAAAGCGCAGTGCCGCTGGGGCTATCCGCCTTCTGGCGATGATGTACTTCGTGGATGTACGGATCATAGTCTGTGGCCCTGTTCATGAGAACGGCGGCCTGCTTCACAATGCGGAAAAAAATATTCATGCCCAACGAAAAATTCGAGGAGTATAAGAGTCCGGATTCCTTGACGGCACCTTTGATTTCCAACAAATGTTGATACCAGCCGGTTGTCCCGACAACGATGTCACGGCGCGCTTCAACAGCCGCTCGAATATTTTGAACAACCGAGTCCGGGGTCGAAAATTCAATGCAAATATCTACATCTGCCAGAGCTTCCGGTGTCACGGTCCGGTCCCACTCAAAAACTCGAGCAATGACTTCCCCTTGTTCGCGAGCGACTGAATCAATCTCGCGTCCCATTTTGCCGAATCCGATCAGTGCAATCTTCATAGGAGAAGTTTTCTCACGAGCTTTTCATAAAGATCGGCACCCTCCATCAACTCGCTCTTCCTGATCTTTTCACCAGGCGTATGCGCATCCAGAATGGAGCCAGGGCCCATCAGCAGCCGCTTACCCAAATTTCCGAGATACGGTACGTCACTGCCAAAGGACACGACAGTTGTCGCAAAGCCTTCGACAACGTGCGTGATCTGGGGATCCGAAGCGCCGATGATCTCCATAGTAGCCCGGTTTTCCACAAGCCGCCGCATCTTCTCTTCAACCTTACCGCGGGGTTCGACTGTGCGAACCATGATGGACGCGCTGGCTGCGGCCGGTACCACGTTAGCCGCTTCACCGCCGTGAAACACACCCGTGTTGAATGTGCCTTTGCCGAACACGGGATCATCGCCCCAATGCGCCGTTTCACAATCTTTCAACACGGCGAACAGATTCTGAATTGCGGATACGCCGAATTCCGGATATCCGGAGTGTGATGCACGACCGGTAGTCCGCAGGTTGACCATCAACGTACCTTTTTGCGCGCGCGCAAGTTGGTTTTGCGTCGGTTCACCGACGATGACGAATTCGGTGTTCCACTTGAGCCTATTCGCCGTTTTCGCACCGATGCTGTCGGTCTCTTCGCCCACCACGAACAAGTAGCCGAAATTAATAGTGCCTGCGCTACGCAGCCGGCCGCCCGCCTCCAGCATCGCTGCAATGATGCCTTTTGTGTCGCAGGCTCCCCGGCCGTAGAGGAAATCGTCGTCCTCGCGCACGGGTATTGAGGGAGGAACCGTATCGATATGCGTACAGAATATGACAAGGGGATCACCAGCGAATGCCAGCACATTGAAGCGATCACTGGTCACATTCTGTCGCTCCACGCGATACTTCAGTGACGCCAGATGCGCCAGGAGAAATTCTCCCAACTCGCGCTCGTTTCCGGTAACCGAAGGAATCGCCATCAACTGCTTTGTTAGTTCGAAGGGATGCATAGTTGAACAATATTCCCCTCCTCGCAGAGGAGGGGTGGCGCGAAGCGTCGGGGTGGTCAGTTCGGCGAAACCGTGTTGGCCGGTCTGACCACCCCGTCTGCGCCTTCGCTTCGCTCGGCGCATCCACCCCTCCTCTGCGAGGAGGGGAATATTTCCATTCACGCCTATAATACAGACGATGGGACTGACTGAAGCCGAATTTCGAACTCATTGCGATGCCGCACTCGATCGTCTCAACCGCGCCCTTGATGTCGTCGCGGAACGTTACGATGCCGAGATTCTGTTTCAGAACGGCGTCCTTTCCATCGCTGTTGAAGAACCCAACCCCGGCAAGATTGTGATCACGCCTCAGGCGCCGACGCGGCAGATCTGGATCTCCGCACAATCCACGAGTTTCAAACTCGACTGGTCAGGCTCAGCATTCGTACTGCTATCCACGGGCGAGACATTGAACCAACTCGTGGGCCGTTTGGTTGGTAAGCAGCTAGGCGTAGCACCTATCGCCCTAACATAATCCAGAGAACTTTATGATTCGCTCAATCTGCCTAGTCGCCCTCGCGAAAGGCTTTGCACAAAAAATCCTGGGCGGTCATAGACCGCCCCTACAGCTTGGGGTGCGCAACTGTAGGGGCGCTCTATGAGCGCCCGCGATGTATTTTTTGTGCAAAGCCCTCGAGAAGGCAAAAAAAGCCCTCGGTCAGAATTTCTCATTAAAAGAATTCCACAACGCAATTTTGGATGCGGGAAGTCTGCCGGTGGATCTTCTCGAACGCCCGATCGTCTCATATATCAGTTCAGTGCGCCGATGAAGTCGCGTTGGTTGACGCGAACTGTTCTCGACATAGGGCGGCCTCCCTCTTTAGCGATCTGAGTCACGAAACGGTTCCCTCGCTACTCCCCGCTCTGTTTGCGTCGATGGGGGTTGCTGCGGGTGTACCCGGGACAATCGAAGGTGTTGCCGACGGCGTGTCTAGAATCCTTGAGGTTGAAAACTTGATGCAAATGAGTCAAGTTTTGGAATCGTCAAAATATACATGCTTCTTGGTCTGAGGCGAAGCCTCGTTAGTGTTGCGTTTGAAAATTGCGTTGACGAATTCCCCTCCTCGCAGAGGAGGGGTGGCGCGAAGCGCCGTGGTGGTCAGTTCGGCGAAATCCAGGACGTGCCGGTCTGACCACTATTACGGCTTCGCGCTATCGCGCTCGCGCTTCGCGCCCGTCTGCGCCGCTTTCGGTGGCTTCGCGCCATCTTATTGGTTGCGCATCCTCCCCTCCTCTGCGAGGAGGGGAATGCGGCTCTGCCGAACCAAAAGTAACCGTAATTATGAAACGCACCACACTAGCATCGCGAAACTCTATGGCGGTTGGTTGACCGATCGCATACGCAGGCGAAAAACATTGTGCGCCGCCGGCCTCATTCGGACTAGGAGGCCGGCGCATCCAGAATCACTACTTCTTTGACGGCGCGGCTTTGCCCTCCGTCTTGGGCGGCGCGACCTGTACATCATGCAAAGTTCGGAAATCGCCGTCATAGACTTTCGCTGTGATCTCGTCGCCGGCCTTCAGGCGCTTCAAGACATCTTCTTTATCCGGTATGTATACCATCGTCATGGCGTCCATCCAGCCCTCAACCTTCTGACCATTCACCGTGAACGTCTTCGCGTTCATATCGATCTTCTCGACCTTTCCACGAAATATGTGCTCTTTCTTTGCGCCGGCCGCGCTATTTTTGTTCTGCTGGGCATAACCACAGGACAGAAGCAAGGCGACTGTTATTCCGATTAAAAGCACGAATCGAACGTATTTCATTTCGGTCCTCCGAGGCACTTACTGTATCGAAATATAAAAAAAAGCGCCAGGGATCGATCCGTATAAAACCGCCTACGTTATTGCGTGAGATATGGATATTCAAGATTTCCGCCGCATCGCGCAACTTCAGTAATTCCATCGCACGTCATGTACGTGACTATGGTAAGTTCTCGATAGTGTCGACAACAATTGCCGCCCGCGTCTCTCACCCGACGGGTCTATACGTGCTGTTCTTCACGGAGATGTGGGAGCGCTACAGCTTCTATTCGATGATGGCGATTCTGTCGTTGTATATGAACGAGGCGCTGCATTTCGACATTGCGCATGTCGGGCGCGTCTATGGCCTATATACGGCGGGCGTGTATTTCTTACCACTCGCCGGGGGGCTGCTGGCAGACCGCCTGCTCGGATTTAATCGTGCGATCATCATCGGTGGCGTGCTGATGATGTTAGGCCACCTCGTGCTCGGCGTTGAATTAATGCCGTTCTTCTACTCAGGCCTTGTACTACTCGCATGCGGCAGCGGGCTCTTAAAGCCAAACGTATCCACTATCGTTGGTAATTTGTATCGCAGCCGACCCGAATTGCGTGATCAGGGATTCAACATTTTTTATGTGGGCATCAACCTCGGGGCTTTTGTGTCGCCACTGACGGTGTCCTGGCTGCGCTCCCATTACGGCTGGAGCGTAGCATTCATGTCGGCTGCTGTTGCGATGCTTTTCTCGCTGGTAACGTTCATAGGGTTCAATCGTTACGTGGCCGAAGCGGCCACAAAAGTGCCCAAGACCTCAACCGAAGCGCGCACGATCAGGCCGGCTGAAGCGCGGTCGCGCGTGATTACACTTCTGGCGGTCTTCGCCATCTCGACAGCCTTTTGGCTGGCTTTCTACCAAATCTTCTACACGTTCACATTCTGGGCCCGCGACAACACTGCGACGACAGTCGCGCCGGAACGGTTTCAAGTATTCGAACCGCTCGGCGTCATCGTGCTTTCACCAGCTCTTGTGGCTATTTGGATGTGGCTGCAGCGCCGCGCCGCTGAACCGTCGACGCCGGTCAAGATGCTGTTAGGGGTCCTGCTCTGTGCAGGCGCCTTCGGCACTCTTGCGTACGCCGGAAGCATCGGCGGCGACACGGGCCGGGTCTCACCGCTTTGGTTAATCGCGGCCAACATCATTATCGCGCTCGGTGAAATCGCCCTAAGTCCGATGGGCCTGTCGCTCGTCAACAGTATCGCGCCGCCACGCAGCCGCGGGCTGTTGATGGGAGGCTGGTTCGTCAGCCTTGCGGTCGGCGGCTATCTGTCCGGCTACATCGGCGCGTACTGGGACCGGATGCCGCACAGCCGTTTCTTTGCGATGGTAGCGGCTATCCTGGTTGGCACGGCTGTACCTTTGAGCATGATGGCGCCCCAGATAAAGCGTACGATCCGTCGCGCCGAAGCTGAAGAACGTGTTGCGGCGCAATAGTCTCAATCCCTAGCCTTCACCAGCCAGAGGGAGACGAGAATGCCAAGGATCAGTTCAAGCCCATCGAAGACCGTGTACGCCGCATGGAGGAGTCCGAACGTGCGTAGGCCGGCGGGCGGTGGATCGCGAGGAACAAAATCGATCGAGCGGCCGACGGACAAGATGAATGGCGTGATCAGAAATGTAAGAAACAACGCGACGGCCAGCATCGAGACAATGCCCCATTTGGGCCCGCTAGCGGCGGGCAGCTTGACGACGAACCAAAGTGCGAGAATTCCGACGGCAAGTTGGGCGAGATTCCAGTACTGAAAATAGAGCCGGTTCAATTCCGAGGACAAATATCGGAGCAGGTTGCGTGTTCCGTCATAGCCAAGCTTGTCGACGTCCGCCGCGAATGCGGGATTCGGTTTTGCTTCAAGTAACCGGTCGATGGTAAAGAAATTTTCCGTCGCGACGACCGCCACGGCCAACGTGCCCGTGAGCCAAACCGCCATGCAGAAAATTGCCCACGACCGGGCTGCGCCAGGTTGCAATTTACTTCCTCCGGACGAGTCCCTTTGCTGTGAGGTGAAATCCTTCAGGCAAAGTCTGTTCGATCTTGGGCCTGAAGCCCTTCACCGGCCACTCGCGGTCCGCCAGCATCTCCGCGATCTTGATTCGAATTCGGGACCGGTCATTGGCCGCCAGGAACGCCTCCAGCAGAGCTTCTCGAACCTCCTCACCGGCTTCGGAGATAGCCTCGATGGCGGCAATGCGGACATCGTCGTCGTCATCCGCCAAGAACCGGCGCAGCACATTCGCGATTTCGGGTGTCACGTGGCCGCGCATGGCGCGGATCAAATCGGCCTTGTGCTCCGGTGGTGTGAAGTCACTTGCGGCAGCAACCTTTTCGAGTATTTCTACCAGCTTCGGAACTAATTCCTGACGTGGCAGAATCTCGGATAGAGCCTGGACCGGCCATTCGACATTGTGATGGCTGCTGAGAAAGCGCAGGATGGGCTCAACCGCGTCACTACCCTTCTCTACGAGCATCCGGACAACCATGCGTTTCTCTTCGATGTCCTGGGTTATGACGTTACTCGAAATCGTGAAGCGCTTGAGCAAGGCGTATAAAGATTCCCGTGTACCCCACTCCGCCAGTTTCTCTGCCGCTTCGATTCGTGGCGCGTTTTCACCGCCCGGCTCGGTCAGGCGCTTCACGAGTTTATCGATCTGTTTTAGTGACGGCGCCGAGCCACGTTTTAGGAAATCGAACATAGAAAAACGGGCGACAAAGAAGCACAAAAGAGACAAATTTTGGTGTCAGTGTCTTTTATGGCTACTTCCCTATTTCCACTAGCGTAAAGGGATCCACTCTTGCACCCTGGACGCGCATGCCCCAATGCAGATGCGGCCCGGTCACGCGCCCGGTCGCACCGGCGAGTCCAAGGAGCTGTCCACTGGAAACCATCACGCCGCGCTTTACATCGATCCGCGAAAGGTGTGCATAGAGCGAATACACTCCCAAACCGTGATCGAGAATAACGGTATTGCCCGTGAAGAACAGATGTTTCGCCAGTACAACGCGGCCGCGGTTGGTCGCGTGGATGGGCGTTCCTGTTGCTGCGTGCAGATCGGCACCTGCATGTGGGGCTCGCGGTTGTCCGTTGAAAATGCGGCGGTGGCCGAAATTCGTCCCAGTTTCACCGGGAATCGGGACCTTGAAAGGCTCGTTCCAGAGCATCTCGTCACCGATGACCGCGTAGATGGCTTCGGTCTCTTTTGCTTCGCGGTTTGCGCGCGCGAGGTCAGGCTTGCTGAGTTCGACGTATCGGTCATCGACCTTGAGCTCGGTCGTGGGATATTTCTTGGTTTCGATTTCAATTACTACTTCACGCTGGTCGAGGCGGCCATCGTTCATCGTGAAGAACACAGATGTAGCGTGTTTACCGGGCTTCGCATCGATGTCCACACCGAGAATCGTTGTCCACCGATCGTCAACATGGAAGGCCGGTACCTTCTTGTTTTCCCACACAATTTCAACCGATTTCAGTCCGGGCTCGTCCGGAAATGAGAGTTGAACGGCGCTTCCTTGATTCGCTGAAAAGACCAGAGCTAGTAATAAGGCTATCACTTCTACTGCTACCTCGTTGAACTGGTGAACCTGAATTTCGCCAGTTTCACCGCCGGAACGCTGACAGCGCCCCCGAATCCTGATCGAAGCACGCGCGTTGTTTCGCCAATCGCCTGCGCATATTTCAATGCTTCAACGTAGGACTGCGTGAAACGCAAGGACTTGACCGGATGCGCAATTTCGCCGTCGCGTATGACGAAGGTACCATCACGAGTCATACCAGTCACAACTGCGTCTCGGGGATGCACGGTCCGGGTATACCAGAATCGCGTGATGTATAAACCGAACTTCGTCGATTTGATCATTGCTTCTACCGACGTCGATCCAGCCCGCAAAAACAGATTCATCGGCGCAGGACCGAACCGGCCCTGCGGAGACGGCGGTGTTGCATGGCCAGTGGACTGTTTTCCATCTTCACGTCCCGCAGTGAATGAATCATAAACGGGTGACACGGCAACACCCGATGCAACGACCGGCACGACTTTTTTGGGAACACCTTCGAAATCGAAGGGCCACGGGATACCGCCTGTGCTCATTCCGTCATCAATGATGCTTACGTTGTCTGCCATGATCCGCTGGCCGATGCGGCCATTCATCCATGAGCGTCCTTCCTGCACGGCCAGAGCGCCCATCCCGTCATACGCAAGCATTTCGAGAAGATCCGCTGTTGCGTAAGGATCCAAGACTACAGCGTACTCACCCGGCTCGAAATCAACGGGATCGGCCCCCATTGTCACCTTTGAGAGCGCTTCGTCAGCGAGTGATTCCGCTTCGACTGCTGCTAACTGCCAACCCGTGCGTTGAGCCCAGCCGGAGGAGTTCTGCCCCATGATGACAGTCGATTCGTCCGCCAAGGTGAACCGGTGCTCGGCAAAAACCCCTTTGGAATTCGCAACACCGACATTTAATGAGGAAGTCGTCATGGACCCTGCGGCGGAGCATCCGCGATCAGCGGCCTTCCGGCAGATAATTCCCACGCTGGCCGCGCGTTGCTCCGGTGTGCATTCTGCAACGGCGCCGTCGAATGCCTTAACAGAGGTGAGCGCCTGCGGCGGGGGTAAACCTTTGAATTCGGGATTCTCCGGTTGCAGCTTCGCAACGTCGTAGGCACGAATCGCCAATTCGCGCAGACGTTCCGGCCTGACATCGTTCGAAACGGCAATGCCGATTTTTGTCTCGATGACCGAGCGCACGGTAATCTGAACGTTTCGCTCGGTCACGTTTTGATGAATGTAGTTATTGGCGAAGCGAGTGAGGCTCTCGTTTTGCTCCATAGCGAGCACTTCGGTTTCGTCCGCGAATGAAGCAGCCATCACGGCTTCGGCGATTTGCCTGAAGTTCATCGGAATACGCCAACTTTCACGTTGCGGAAGCGCGCAGGCGAGGCGCCGTGTCCAGTGCCCATGGTCTGCATCGGCTCACCTTTACCACAGTTGGGCGTTCCCCAGAGCCGCCAGTGCCGGCTGTTTCCGATCGCATCACACGATTTCCAAAAATCGGGAGTGATTCCTGTATAAGTACAATTTTTCAGCAATCGCCCGCGCTTGCCCCTTTCGATTTCGTATCCTATTTCGGTGCCGAACTGAAAATTGAGCCGCATATCGTCGATACTCCACGATCGATTCGTCTCCATGAAAATCCCGTCCTCGGTATCGGCAATAATATCGTCCAGTTCCCATGTACCAGGTTCAAGCGACACGTTCGTCATACGAATCAAAGGTATACGGTTCCAGCCGTCGGCTCGCATGCAGCCGTTACTTTCCAGAGCAAGCTTGGATGCCGTTTCTCGCGACATCAGATAACCGACGAACTCTCCGTTTCGCACCAGTGGCGTGCTCGAGGCAGGTACACCTTCGTCGTCCCATCCAAACGTGCCGAGCCCGGTAGCGCGAACACTGTCAGCCGTCAGGTTGACGATGTCGGAGCCATAACGAAACTTGTTTCGCTTTTCGGTGGTCAAAAAACTGCGGCCCGCGAACGCAGCTTCGGTACCGAAGACACGATCCAGTTCGGTTGGATGACCGCAAGACTCATGGATCTGAAGTGCAAGTTGGGAGCTGTCGAGAATGAGCGTCGTCTCTTTACTCGGGCACACATCGGCCGAGAGCAGTGCGACGGCTTCCGCGGCCACACGCTCAGCGTTCCCGACAAGATCAGCATTTGTGACGTACTCCCAGCCGCTCGTGCCTTGATACCGGAAAGAGTTCGGATGGGAACGAATTTGCACTTCCGTTTCGCTGACCGCCGTTGCCGCGATCGCGCCGCCGCCCTCATAAATGATCTGTTCAACGAGCGCGCCCTCGGTGTTCGAAAAGAACTTATGATTCCGAATTGCGATCGCATTGGCTTCCGACACTTTGACGCCGGAATTCCTACGAAGGATTTCGTCGGCGCGGAAAAGTAGATCGAGCTTTTGTTCGAGAGAGATGGAAAACGGATCGACTTCGATCGGCGTCGTGTATTGTCCCGTGCTCGTGACAGAGCTGCCAAGGTTCACGTCTTCACCGGGAACTGTAGCGCTAGCCTTCGCAATCTTGACCGCGAGAGTTGCCACACGCTCGATTTCCGCCATCGCAACATACGCGCTGGAAGCAAATCCCCACGAGTTGCCGACCAGAACTCGAATGCCGAATCCCTGGCTATATTGATCGCCGATACCATCAACGTTTCCGTTTTTTACCGTGACGACCTGCTCTCTGTGATCGATAATGCGAATGTCCGCGTAGCGTGCGCCCTTCGCTTTGGCAACGTCCAGCGCGTGTGAAATGAACTCCTTCATTTTTCCATTCTAGTTGATGTCATAAATCTGACGATACGCCGGGATTTCAACATTCCATCCACGATGTGACGCAACAATGTGATCTTTCATTGCTCCGGCGGCCGCGGGTTCTCCATGTACAAGAAATGTTGTTCGCGGCGCGCGATTGAAACCGGCTAACCATCGAAGAATTTCGCTGTAATCGCCGTGGGCCGAGAAACTGTCGATGACGTGAACCGAAGCACGCACCGGATAGTCGACGCCGAAGATCCGGATTTGCCGGGCTCCTTCGGAAATCAGCCTGCCCCGCGTACCAAACGCCTGGAATCCGACAAACACAACGGAATTCCGCTCATCCGGCAAACGCTGGGTCAGGTGATGAAGAATGCGCCCGCCGGTTGCCATCCCGTTTGCAGAAATAATGATTGAGGGAAAACGATGCTCATTGATCGCTTTCGACTCTTCCACACTCCTGGCGAAGTGAACCCGCTGGGTATAGAGCGGATTTGCCCCGCTTCCTTCCAGTTGCTCCATCTCGAGATCATGCTCTTCGACATGTTTGCGAAAGATATCAATCGCATTCACCGCCATCGGGCTATCGACGTAGACGGGTAGAATCGGGATTTTATTTTCAAGTTCGAGCTGGCGAAGCATGTAGAGCAACTCTTGCGCGCGCCCAATCGCGAAGGACGGAATCAAAACGGTGCCGCCTCGCTTTGCTGTGGAGACGACAACGTCCATGAGTTGCTCCTTGCCGCTTTTTCCTTTTTTGTCTGCGTGCAGGCGATTCCCGTACGTGGACTCCAAAATCAGATAATCCGCAGCATCAACCGACGCAGGATCGAAAATAATCGGCTGGTCGTAACGTCCGATATCACCCGTGAAGAGGACGATCTTTTGAGTGTCGCCGCCGCCTTCGCGGAACCGGACAAATGAAGAACCCAGGATGTGCCCTGCATGCAGCAGGTCAAATCCCAAGCTGCCGGAGAGAGACACAACTTCTCCATACTGGACCGGCCGCAGCAATTCGAGTGAGGCCATCGCATCACGGACGGTATATAGCGGCAATGCGGGTTGGTGCTTTGATAGTTGATGCTTGTTGCGATAGTTGGCTTCTTCTTCCTGAAGGTGTCCGGCATCCGGCAACAAAATCCGGGCGAGGTCGACAGTCGCCGCGGTGGCATAAACGGGGCCTTTATAACCCTGCGCGACGAACCGGGGCAGATAGCCGGTGTGATCGATGTGCGCGTGCGTGAGTACGACAGCGTCGATCGATTTCGGATCGACCGGCGGTTCCTCCCAGTTTCTCAAACGTAGTTCTTTCGAACCTTGAAAGAGCCCGCAATCGAGAAGGATCCGGCGGTCCTTTGTCTCGATCAGAAATTTCGAACCGGTAACCGTTTGAGTCGCGCCGAGAAATGTAAGCTTCATAAGAGGCTAGGATATGTGAGCGTCGTTCCTTCCGCCTTTACAAATTTCGTGAATGTGTGCTCCTCAACTTTCGTCGCGTTGAACAGGTGACCCACCCAATATCCGCGGGCTAAGAGAGCATCCGAAACCAGTTGCCGGTGGCAGCGCCAGAAGACAGCCTCGGTGCAACAATACACCGTCGTCTTTTCCTTCAAAAGCCGAATGAGTTCGGCGAGCGCCGCCTCGAATTCCGGTGTTTGCATATAGTCTGCGTAGCCGCGGAACGTATCGTTTCTCCATGCCGCATTGACAGCCGAATCCTTGCGCGGTTTGCGCAGGCCGCCGAGGCTTTTGAGATGAATATATTCGATTCCGGCTTTCGGAAGTGCCGCCTGAAGGTGTTCGAGATTGAATTGCGGTGTGTGCTTCGAGCCCGGCAGGGTCCGAATATCGGCGAGCCGCCGGATATGGTGCACCAGGAGAATCTCGAGGGTCTCGTCCCAGGTTCGGTTCGAAAAGCCCATTGTGTAGACGTCGAATTTCATCAGTGCCGTTTTATTATCGCGCCAATCTTGCCGACTCTTCCCACAAGCGTTTGGCGTCGTCGTCGCTGAGGGCTTCTATCGAAGCTATTTTCGGCTGGCATTGATAAAAATATTCGCCCGTCGAGCCGGCGACCTCTTTTGCCGATGCCAGAAAGACAATGGTTTCAGCGCCTTTCTCGGGTGATATGGCGAACTTCTTTGCAACTCGTAAAAGGAGAGATAGCGCTCCTTTGCTTCTATCTCCGAACCGCGTATTCACGAAGCCGGGGTGAAGGCAATTGGCGGTGACGCCCGTGCTGCTCAACTGGCGCGCGAGTTCCCTGGTAAATAAAATGTTGCATAGCTTAGAGCGTCCATAGGCCTGGAACGCCTTGTAGCTGTGGGCTGCTTGCAGGTCGTTGAAATCGAGTTTCATACCCCGATGCGCTTCCGAAGAAGTGTTGATCACGCGAGCTGGAGCCGAGTTGATCAGACGTTCGCGTAATTGTTGAGTGACTACAAAGTACGACATGTGATTGGTAGCGAAAGTGGATTCCAGCCCGTCGCTGGTCATCTCCCGTTTACCGAATAGAGCACCGGCATTATTGATCAACACATCGATTCGTGGTTCGGCAGCTGCAATTTCATGCGCTACCCGCTTCATCTCGGCAAGGAGTGACAGGTCCGCATTATAGAGATGGTGGGCAACGCCGGGGGCCCTTTCGCGCAATCGCTTCAAAGTGGCTTCGCCGCGTGTTCGATCGCGTGCGATGACGAGTATGCGCGCTCCCATTGCGGCCAGCTTCTCTGCAGCTACCGCTCCAATGCCCGACGTAGCACCGGTAATAACAACAACCTTGCCTCGCATACGATCGTTCATACTAACTTCGAAGGATTGGAAAGGAAATACTCGGTTGATTTCCAGCGGTTTCATGGCGCTGCTGCGCTCCAATCGTAATTACCGGTTCACCTGGATTGGCCAGGTAGTCAGCGAAGTCGGCGACCACTTCAACAACATCGCCGTATTCAGCCTGGCGCTGGCGAACACCGGATCCGGACTCACCGTTGCCGGCGTCCTCTTGGCGCGTGGAGCTGCCGTGATGTTTGCCGGGCCGGTCGCCGGTGTTCTGCTGGATCGCATGGATCGCCGCCGCATCATGATCTTGAGTGATCTCATTCGGGCTGTTCTGGCGCTCGGTTTTATTTTTGCGATCCCCATGGGGCGAACATGGCTGCTGTTTTTGTTGAGTGGTGCGCTGATGTTCGCTTCACCGTTTTTCACCAGCGGCCGGGCGTCAATACTGCCGGCCATCGCCAGCAGTACCGAACTGCATACGGCAAACTCCCTGACTCAGTTGACGCAGTGGACAGCAGTGACGATTGGATCTTTTTTGGGAGGCAGCGCGGTAGCGTCATTCGGATACGAACTGGCGTTCGTTTTCAACGCTCTATCATTTGTTTTTTCCGCCTTCTGCGTATCGAGGTTGCATGTTGTGGAGGGCTTTCGCCCGCAACGCGAAGATCTCTCGGAGGACAAAGTACTCCAGCCGTGGCAGGAATACATCGCGGGTATCCGCTACATGCGCGCGGCGCCACTCATACTGGGGATCGGTCTTATCGCCGTCGGCTGGTCGACGGGCGGGGGCGCCGCGCAAATTCTGTTCAGTCTGTTCGGCGAAAACGTGTTTCACCGCGGTCCGGCCGGGATCGGACTGATTTGGGGATGTGCGGGCATTGGCTTAATCGCAGGCGGTCTGCTGGCGCATGCGATCGGCCGGAATCTGGGCTTCGAAGGCTACAAGCGAACCATTTCCATCGTCTATTTGATTCACGGAGGCACCTACGTCCTGTTCAGCCTGACACCGAGATTCGGATTGGCGTTGGTTTTCATCGCCGTGTCGCGAGCGGCTGTCGGAGTAAGCTCGGTCTTGAATTTCGCTCAGCTTCTTCGTCATGTATCGAATGAATATCGAGGTCGGGTGTTTTCGACTATCGAAAGCTGGACGTGGATGACGATGATGATCTCGATGGCACTTGCTGGTGCCGCCTCCGTGAGCGTTGATCCACGGACGATCGGCGCCGTGGCCGGATGCCTCAGCGCCAGCACCGCCCTTTTCTGGGGATCGGCCAACTGGCGCGGCAAACTACCCGAGCCGGCGCGCGCGGGAGTTGAGCCAGAGGAAGTTGAAGTACACGGCGATCCAGTTGTGTAGACGCATCAGATTTCTTGACAACCCTCACCAACGCAGTAACTCAATTTATCAGGAAGTATCGGCACATCCGGTGTGCCCCGTACCCGGACGTATCCGGAATCAGTCCCGAAGCCCATCAACTGCTGGCTGCATATGGCTGGCCGGGAAATGGTCGGGAACTCGAAAATGCCATCGAATGGGCGATTTCAATGGGAGCTACCGTCTACATTCTGCCGGAAGACTGCCGAAGGAGATCCGACCGCCTTCGGATGTGGCGGATCCTGGCAAAGGTTTACATGAGCGGGAATTTGCCGCGTTTCAGAAATCACTCTTCGAGAGATTACTCCGCGAAACCTGGGGCAATCGCGCGGAAGCCGCCCGGCGGCTCGAGCGGCTGCTTGCTTTCGTCCAGGCTGGACTAACGGGATGGCCAGTGCCATGCCGGAAGAATCAGATCCTCCGATCCTGCAATCCTTGTCTCTCCAAAGCTCTTTTCAAGGGTGATTGAGTTACAGCGGTGCTCCAG
>QHWY01000404.1 GCA_003223875.1 Acidobacteriota bacterium
TGGAAATTGTTTCATTGTTTCATCCGAAAAAATTTCCAATGAAGCAACTTCCAATCTTGGAATTTACGATATGCGGATTTTCAGAATCATTCACCCAGGGATTTTCACAATCATTCACCCACCCCCGGAGTGTGTGTCGCGTTTTTCTAACCCAGTTTAATCACCCATGGCAAGCCCCCCCTCCTCCTCGTTCCCTCGGTTGTTGTTCCCGTCCTCCTGGGGATAAATCGCAGCCGCGCCTGTGGTAACTGTGGATAAGGCGAGCACGTTTTACCGCTCGGCTTATCCAAGCGACTGTGGGAAAAAGCAGCGTAGCGTTTTGCTTTTTTCCATAGTCGCGGCAGTTTCCACAGGCGCTCAGAGGCCGGAATGTTTCGTTCTGGTTTTTTCACGAGTTACTCTCCGCCGACATCGGTGTCCACTGTGGCGCTCGAAGATCCTGGAGCCTTGCCTGTGGCAAGCCGGGTTCCCAGCTTTTCCGATTTTCCGGAAGGTGCGGTTCGTTTCCGATACGACTCGCCATCAATGACGAACTGATGAGCGCGATGACAGAAGCGATCCAATGCGCTTTGACCGAGAAGGGGTTCATCAAAAACCGCCATCCATTCGTCGACGGCTCTGTTGGATGTGATAATCGTCGACGCTCGCGTGTGGCGCTCCACAACCAGGTCATAAAAGTCCGACGACGCTTGGCCGGATAACTTGCGCAGACCGAAGTCATCAATTGCGATCAGATCCGGCGCGATGAAGCGACGCAGCTCGCGATCAAACGAGTTGTCGGCCCGAGAGCGTGCCAACGCTTTCAGCAGGGCATCGGTACGAATGAACAATACACGATACCCAGCGCGGCAAGCGGCATGGCCTAGAGCCTGGGCCAGATACGTTTTTCCGACGCCCACTGGACCGCTGAAGGCGATGTTCTCGTGCCGTTCAATGAAGTGCAGACCGAACAGATCCATCAAACGCGCTTTATCGATACGGATCTGCGCGGACCAATCGAAGCGTTCCAGCGTGCATTCTTCATCGAAGCCGGCGTCTTGTAGACGGGTCTCGATGTGTTTGTGATCGCGTCTTTCAACCTCATCGCTTAATACGAGTTGAAGAAAGTCCGTGTAATCGAGCTTGTCCTTACGCGCAAAGGCGAGTCGATCCGGCAGCGTCGCCAGCATGCCCGATAGACGGAGTCTCTTCAGCGTGGCCTTGAGTTCGGTTTGAATCAGCATGAGGAGCCTCCTTTCGATCGCGGGGAATGAGCAAAGTGATCGGCCGGCCGCAGGAACTTTAACGGAAGCTCCTGCGATTGACCGTGAACGGCGTCGGGTGTTGGATCGTGTTCGAGAGCTTGCTGAAGAATGCGTTCGACGCCACGCACGTCCACCAGTTCGAAGCGCAGTGCTCGCTCACAGGCATGGTTCACGCGCTCTGCCCCGTAGCGTTGTGCCAGACGCAACAGCTTCTGTGCCTGTCGCAAGCGGGCCCACGGAAACTCCCCCTCGAAAAGTTTTTCCGCAAAGCTGCCGGCGTGCTCTCCGAGTTCCTGAGCCTTCTTGCGATAGAAGTCGGGCCAGCGCCTGGCGAATGGCGCTCGCTCGTCCGGATAATCGGTATAGTCGGTGGAATGTTTGCCGGGCATCTGCCGCGGATGTGTTTTGATGAGCTCGCCACGGTTGTAGATTCGAACCAGGGATCGATCCCCACGGACATCCATCCTGCAGCCAATCCAACGCGTCGGCACCGAGTAGAGCGCTTGTTGGAAACGGATGTGATGATCCGGATGCACTTTACACTGCCCCCACTGTGGCGTGTCGAATCGTGGCGCACTCCATGGAATCAGCGCCGGTCGTTCTTCCTTGTCAAAGATCTCGATCGGCACCCATCGAGTGCTTCCATGGATGCGTCGTCCGGCGACATCGCGGCACCAGCGCTGTGAACGGCGCCAAACATCGTCCAGATCGATGAACGTCTCTCCTTTCCAGAAGCGCTCTCGCGCGTATCGCACCCCGTTTTCGATAATCGGTTTATCTTTGGGGTGACGTGGCCGTGCCGCATCGGGCAGGAACCCACGATAGTTCGCGTACTCTAGAAACGTTTTGTTAAAGCGTGGCGTGTATCGATCTGCGGCTTCGACGGCTGCTTTGAAGTTGTCGATCACAATCCGACGTGGACAGCCTCCGAAAAACTCAAACGCCCGTTCGAAACAATCGATGACGGCCTTCAGATCCTGTGTAAACGTTGGAACCACGCAACTCAACCGGCTGTAGCTCATTGTCATAATGAATGCCCACAGCACGCGTGGGCGGCTACTTCCCAGTTCCTGAAACAATCCCAGCCGGCCGAAGTCCACTTCGGCCGCTTCACCCGGCGCGCTTTCCTCCCGGCGCACCGTCGTTGACGATCTTCCAAACTCGCACCACTTCCGCGCGAAGCGATACAGTGCCGCGTAAGACGCCACGATGCCTTCGCGACCGAGCAGTTCGTGAATCTTCGTCAGTAATAACCGATCGTCGTTTAACCATCTCTGAATCCGCTGCTGGTGTGGTTTAAGACGCTGCTCCGCCTCGCTGGATTGGGACGATGCACCCGGTTGCCCGATCCCTTTCCGAATGACCTGAAGATGTTCTTCTGTCGGTGTGTTTCCAGCCTTCAGCCCAGTCTTCTCCGCGAGCCGAATCAACCGACGTACGGTATTGCGATCCAGACCGGTTGTCCGCGCTATGGCCCGAATCGCTTCTCCTGCTGTCCATCGTCGAATTACCTGTTCGATATCCATTACCCTGACCTCCCGGTACGCCATGCACAAACAACCTCCTCGTTTGTGCCTGCCATACCCGTTGATGTGCCCGAATTGGGGGGTGGGTGAATGATCGTGAAAATGTGGGTGAATGATTCTGAAAACGGGTGGGTGAATGATCCTGAAAATCTACCGCCTCAAGTGGTAGATAGTTCCTGAAAAATCACACTCGCCGGCGGAATTGATCTTCAAAACGGCGCAAATGATTGAGTCGAAGTCATCGACGATTGCCGATAAAACGGAAATGATGTTCAACCGGCAGTAGTGGACTGCCAAAACCTGACATCCACCCGAAAATGTTTTTTTGAATGCCCGCTAGACTGGGTGGCATTTCGCGATTACAAATCGGCATAAGCTGA
>QHWY01000166.1 GCA_003223875.1 Acidobacteriota bacterium
GTTCGGCCGACGACCGATTCCGAATACCTGATGAGACGAACGAGCAGGCCGGACTCCGAATCGAAGTACAGTGTGGCAAGTAAGCCGCCGGCGCCGGTTCCCTGAACCACCTGAACGTCTCGATCGTTGATCGTCGTGGGAAATCCAACACGCCATTTGCTCAACGTTTGTTTGATGCGCGCAGGGAAGGACAATTCGGCTTCGAGCTTCGTTCCTTCCAAGGCGGTTCCGGTCAGTTGGATTACCGGAAGCGGCTTGAGCGGCACGGCGCTCCAGCCGTTCTGTCCATCAAAGGTGGTAACGCTGTCGCCATTTTGCGTGTGAATGACGGTGGTGCGTTGCACCGGCGCCTTCGCGAAGATTTCGACGGGTCGTGGAGCTCCTTCCGGGCCATAACCCACGCTCGTGCCCTTGGCAATAAAGCTTGTGACACGATTTGAGCGTTCGGCCCCGCCCAGTGCCTTGACGTATTTGTCGAAGATTTGATCCACAGAAGGCGCGTTGGGAGCCTGCGCGACAATGTCTTCCGGATCATCGGGCAGATTGTAGAGCGTCGCGAGGTTTGGCGTGATCTTTGGACTGTTGCTGCCTCGATGGCACGTCCAGCACGTGATCATTTGCCGGCCACCAAAGTTGTCTCTGTTGATGGTGGCAACCATCTGAACCATTCGCCGCGCGATCCGCTTTCTCGGGCTGGTGTCGAGAGCATAGTTTTCCCACTTGGTGTCGTTCGAGGCGTGACAATCCTCACACGACATACCGAGAGCCGCGGAGAAAACGCCCATCGTGCTCATGAATTCGTCCACGGGAATTCCTTTTAAGACCTGCACGTTTTTGAAGACGTCTTCCGCCATTTGGGGCCGCTGGGCGTGAAGAGGAAAACTAGCCACAAAAAGGCACAAAAGCACCTTCATGAAATTACTTCCAAGCGGAGTACACCGGCTTGCTCACAAGAAACGCCGGGTTAGCCCCCGCGCGTGGGCGGAACTTTTGGACGCGGCCGTTGTCCACTTCAGCAACGTAGAAGTTGCCTTCCTGATCGACGCTGAAGCCGTGGACTCCCCAGAAGCCGCCAGGAAAATCGCCCCATGTGCCCCATGAGTAGAGGAAGTGCCCATCGAGGTCGTACTTCAGCATCTTGGAGCTACCGCGGTCGTAAGCCCAAAGTGTCCGGTCCGCGCCGATATAGATGAGGTGAATGTCCGAAGGGTCCTTGCCGGGGCTCCACTCGTATAGGTACTTTCCATTTTCATCGAACACCTGAATGCGATGATTGGCGCGATCGTTCACAAAGACCCGCCTGGTCTGCGGATCAACGGCAATGCCGTGAACGTTGTTCATGTATCCCGGCCGCGTCTCGTTCGGCGGATTGCCTTTCTGTCCCCAGTCGAGAAGAAACTTGCCATTCTTGTCGAACTTCGCCACGCGTGTTCCGTTGTAGCCGTCGGAAACAAACATTGTGCTGTCGGGAAGCCAGGCCAGAAACGTCGGCCGATTGAAGTGCGTGCCATCGGCGCCGGACACTTTTGGGGTACCGATGGTCTGGACCAACTTTTCGCCGTCGTGCGTGAACTTGTAAATGGCATGCATGTGATCGTCGAGAATCCAGATATATTTTTCGGGATCGTAGGGATTGATTGCAACGAAGTGGGGACGCTGCAGAATTTTGTCCCACTGCGTCCAGCGTTCAACGATGTTTCCGTTGGCGTCGGCCACAACGATGCAGTTCTCCCATTTCGCGTCCACCCCTAGTTTGCCGTTCCACCCATCGGTCGGAGCGCCGGGAATCTGGCCCGTTCCGCCCGCTCCCGGCAGCGAAGCGACTGTTGCATCTCTAAACGGCAGACGGCCGATCGGAAATTGAATGCTAGGGCCGAACTCCGATAACAACTTGGTCGGGGGCCGCTTGATATTCGGCAATTCTCCACGGTAAAGCATGAAGACGCGATTCGGACTTTCGGCGTATACGCTCTGCCCTGCGCCATATGTCCATTTTTCATTTCCGGGAACGGTGCTGATGTCTTTCGGCCAACCCGGAACGACTTCATAAGCACCGAAGATATCCTGACCGCCTTTGGTTCCGGGAATTGCGGCGAATCCCGCGCCGGCTTTCGGTCCTTGCGCTTGCGCAAGGACCGCGCGGTAGGCGTCGTTCCCCATCACAAGAACAAGCGCGATGCCCAGCATCATAAACATTAAGATCGAAAAGATCGAAAACTTACGCATAAACACCCTCCTTCAGGAGAATTTGGAATTGGACGAAGCAACACCCCTCCTAAGTTAGGAGGGGTGGCCCCACGAAGCGCGAGCCCGGCAGGGCGAAGCCTCAATAGAAGGGCCGGGGTGGTTCCAAAGGGAACCTCCCCGCTCGCTTCGCTCGCGTCCCCTCCTGACTGAGGAGGGGAGTTGCCTCGTCCGATTTCAAAATTACTCCTCGCATTATTTCCCAACCATGCGGTGCGCGTCTCTCTCGTTTTCCTCGCAGATAAATTCCAAAAGTTCAGTATCGGCTTGCAGGGCCAGATCCACATTCATCTTCCACGGCTTCGTGTACGCGGGCGGATCGTCGATTGTCATCTCCAAATCCATGTGTCCAAAGTCTCTGCGCCGGAATCGTTCGGTCAAGCGAAAGCTTTCGGTTGCCGGGTGCCCTGCCTGATCCAACCAAAACTTGCCGTTCGTGCCGACCGTTTCAACGACGAGCGTATCTCCTTCCCACTTGCCGACGGAGAACCCCTGCCACGCCGGCCAATCGATGACCTGTGGAAGGGGGCGGCCATCCGTGAAGATTTGCCGGAACGTCGTTCGCGATTCGTTCAGAATCACGGTCAACCCTGGTGTCTGAACAATCTTGAACGGCGTGGCCAGCGTGGGTTTCTGCGTCGGGCCCGTCGGCAAGCAGCGCGCGCTGGGATCATCTTTGGAATTATTCGCCTGGCGTTCTTCGAACGTTTGCCTGGCCCACGGTTGAAAGGGAATCGTGTCGCCTTCCTTCAGGCTCTGAGCGACATTGAACTTCGGCCGTGTCGATAACCAAATGCCGCCCAGGTCCGGTTTACCGTCCGGCGCTCGAGGCGCCGGTGCGGATAAATTCGGTTTTCCATCCGGCAGTCGCGGTATGCCCGGTGTCGGATAACCTTGCCATTGCGCCAGAGCAGGCGTGGAAATCAAACAGACGAATACAAGAGACCATCGACTAGTCATGGTGCACAGCGTAGGACAACTCGCGCCGGACGGCAAGCGCGAACGAAAAGAGATTGACCGCATGCCGCGGTTCAGGGCTTTGCACAAGAAATCCTGGGCGGTCATAGACCGCCCCTACAAATTGGGGTCCGCAACTGTAGGGGCGCTCTATGAGCGCCCGCGATCTGTTTTTTGTGCAAAGCCGCGGTTCAGTCTACTAGCAGGTACGCTCGTGAGTCGGCATTGCCCTCCAGGCGGACGATGTTGCAAATTGGCGGGCCATCAGAAAACGTACTTCAACGCGAACTGCAAGATTCGCGAGTCAAGAGCCGTACGGATCTGTCCGAAAGTGTTGCTGTTCAGAGCGGTCGAATTGCCGATCGTTATGCCTCCACCTACGGAGGGAACCCCGGAGATGCCGGCCGGCGAACAGCCTGTTGCGCCCTGTACGCAGCCGGGTCTGAAGCTATTCGTCACATTAAACGCTTCGACTCGAATTTCAAACCTCTGTGCCTCGTGAACGTTGAACGTTCTGGACAGAGCCATATCGAAGGACCACGTGCCCGGGCCGACCAGACTGTTCCAGCCCACATTGCCATACGTACCCAATGCCGGCGCCGAGAAAGCCGCCGAATCCACCCATTGGGTCAGCGGGCGACCCGATCTGTCCTTGTAGGCATTGGCCGATATTTGATTGGGGCGTTGAAGATTCGTGCCGCTCAGCGCCATGTCTGTACCGGTAACGATGTTGAGGGGGGCACCGCTTGAGGCTCGATAGATTCCCGAGACGGTCCAGTCCGATGCCAGCGTTTGCATGGTGTGATTGAAAAATTTCGGCGTTTGCGCTATGGCCGTGGCGTTGAAAATCTGCCGGCGGTCTGAGAGGCAATTGCCGTTATCGAAGTTCCGGTCCCCAGGCTTCGTGTAGGTTTCGTTGGCGGGCGGGCCATTCTGGTTGATGTCCACATAGTTACCCTGGCAATGAGACCATGTATAGTTGCCGCTGACGGTCACACCGCGAGCAACACGCCGCTGAAGGGAAAGAAGCATGCCGTTGTATTTCTGGACTCCTCCATCGTCGAACTCCGCCAAATGTCCGATCTTGTCTCCATCACGCGGCCTCTCGAGACTCAGAAGACGGCGCGCGTCGGTGTTTGCCGTTGTGGAGCACGTGGGATATTGCACGCCGTCGAGCATGCACGGTTGGAAGCCAAGGAACACCGCGGGATTGATGGGGTACTGGCCCCATACGTGGAGCGTCCGGGTTCCGATGTAGCTTGCCGAGGCCAGCCAGTTGGCCCCAATCTGCCGCTGAAGCGAGAGATTCCACGAATAAACGTTGAGCGTCTTCATGTTCGGCTTCTGGGTGAGAAACAATCCACGCGGCGCAAACGGTGCATTCTTGTCGACGACGTAGGGGAAGGGACTTCCACCGTTGTCTCGCCATGGAGCATCCAGACCACCGCCCGGCTGAGTGAGTGTCGTGCGGCCGCCCCACGGATTGGAGCCGGAGGTGTCTTCGCGCCATATACCGGTCATGAAAACGTATCCGTAGGAGTAAGAGGCGCGTAGAGATGTTTTGCCATCTCCTTTCACGTCCCACGCGAATCCCGCACGAGGCGTAAAATGCCACCACTGATTGTCGATGCCGGACTTGCCCGGAAAACCAGGATCGCCAGGGAAATAGAATCCCGCCGGAGCATTATTGAACACGGTGCTGTAGATGCCCTTGAGGAATCGGTCGTGATTGAAGTTATAAACGGCGCCGGGTATACCGCTGACGATATCAGGAATTCTTTGGGGAAGGTAAGGATCCCATCGCACCCCTAGATTCGCAGTCAGTCGTGGCGTCAACTTCCAGGTGTCGGTCGCATAGAGATTCAGGTTGAGTTGGTTTGCCTGATGTTTGTTGGGTTGACCCTGGAAAAGAGTAAACAATCTTCCCGTCATGAAGTCCGCTAGTCCGAGACCGGTCACTGAACCGTTGAACGTGAGTTGGCCGCCGTCCGCGAAACGGGCCTGTTCAATCATTCGACCGTATAACGTACCGCCGCCGAAAGAGACTTGATGCGCTCCTTTAACAACACTCACATCATCGTTCATCTGGGCGGACCAGGGGTTCCAATATGGCCAATGAGCCTTGTCAGCTCCTCCGAATGAACTTCCGAAAGTGAACGCGCCAGTGATCGTGCTTCCTGAAATCCACGTAGGTGAGTTGCCGCAGTAAAAGAACGTGGCGCCCGCATCACACAACGAGAAGAAGCTGTTGCCGATTTGCCAGTTGCGAATCCGATTGACCGACAGACGAAACGCTTGAACGATGTGGGCTCCGATCAGATAAGTATCGCCCAAGGCATAAGAAGTGGACAAAGCGTCCGTGCCGATAGCGCCCGACCTCAATAGATTTTTTGTGAGAGACAAGCCATTAGGAAAGTACTGACTCGTCGCCAAAAAACGCCCGAAGATGGAGTGCTGGCTGCTTTTTTGATAGTCCACTTTGCTCACCAGTTGCCAGTTGTCCTGCTTCGTGATCGCGCCACCGTAAGTAATCAGACCGCACGCGTCGGGTTGTTCAGGAATGGTCGCAAGCACTCTGGTGGTGATATACATCGCCACTTTGCTGTACTGCGCCCGATTGATCTGATTGTTGACGAATGGCGTCTTCAGGACGACCGGCTTGCCCGCATTGCAGGCGGGTGAAGCAAATGCCGTCCAATCGCCCGCCAGCATTGCGGCGGTGGGAATGAAGGCCTGTGTGTTGGTTGGGTCCGAGCGAAGTTTGGTTCCCTGGTACCCGCCGAAAAAGAACAGCTTATTCTTCACGATCGGCCCGCCCATGGTTCCACCGTACTGGTTGCGTTTCAGTGAACTCTGGGTGGTTGAAAAATATTGGCGGGCGTTGAACAAGTCATTGCGCAAGAACTCAAAGAGATCGCCGTGGAAGTCGTTCGTGCCCGACTTCGTCACTGCGGCGACTGCGGACGAACTCCCCCGGTTGGCCGACAGGCCGCCAGTCTCCACTTTGAACTCCTGCGTTGCATCCGGGAAGGGCAGATCCAGGCCCACACCAGTCAGAAAATTGATGTGATTCGCACCATCCAGACTGTAATCCGTCCCCGTGGGGACACCACCACCGATGGCGATCTGCGCTCCGCTGAACAATCGGCCTGTTACTATCCCTGTCTGGACAGCCGCGCCGGCCAGCGTGATCAGGTCGCCGACGTTGCGTCCATTGAGCGGCAGCTCGCTGATGCGCTGGCTTTCGATAACCAGGCCGACGCTCGACGTGCGCGTCTCTACCAATGCGGCATCCGCCTGAACCTCGATCTGTTCTGTCACCTGACCGACTTCGAGTACAACATTGATCACCGGACTCGCGTTGACCTGCAGAACAATTCCACTCTGCACGAAAGTTCTGAAACCCTGCAGGGCTGCTTCCAACCGATAGGGACCAACTGCGAGGTTCGACAGGACATAGGCTCCAGTCTCGTTCGTTACCGTCATTCGAGCCACGCCCGTCTCGGTTTGCGTTGCCGTAATTTCCACACCGGGCAGTAGGGCGCCTGTTTGATCTCTCACAGCCCCGCTAATCTGAGCCGTGGCCTGTGCCCAGATTGTCGAGGACGTGATTACGAAAAACAGCAACGCGCTCCACAGACCCATAACAATTCTTTTCATGTTTCACTTCTGCGCTGCCGGCGGTAGCCAGTACGCCACGAGTTGTGCCGCGGTTTGAGTAGCCGAGTTGCCGGAATCATATCGCATGCCTCCAACGTTCACTTTACCGGCTCTCTAACAGTCGGATATTTGATGCCGAGTTGTTCGAGGTAAGTCTTGTACTTTGTGGGATCGAAATAATATTTGCGCATTTCGGGCCGATACCGCGCCAGAGTGTCTGTATTCAAATGCGTCGCAGGCTTGTCGTTTGGGCCAATGAATGGGATGTACTTTTGATCTTTTGTTTGCACGTTCCGGAAGTACTCCCAGGCTTCGGTGACCTTCTCGGGACGGAGCACGAGATCGAGTATCGTCATGGCCTGAACCTTGGCGCCCGCTGTCACTCCTTTGTGCGCAATGGGAGTCGCCATAGAGACAGCATTTGCCCAGTGGTGACCGGGCAGCCCCGGAATGTTTGAAGGATAACGCAGCGTAACGGTCGGCACGTTCCAGGAAATGTCACCGATATCGTCGGATGCTCCGCCCTGGGACTCGTTGATCGGCGGCCTGAGCTCCCCCAATTTGGATGTAAGGCCTGTGGGTGGCGATTTCACTTCTCGCTGAATGCCCTTGGCCAACGTCTGATCTGCTTCTGACCATACCGGCAGGCCGACCGACTGAATATTTGCGTACGTCAGTTCCGCCACCGTTTTGTTGAAATGTCCGGGCCACGCTTGTCCGAGAATCCGGCTCGACATAGTTGTGCCGGTCATTATCGCTGCGCCTTGCGCCATGGTGTTGCCGACCTCGAACATCTCGGCGATGTGCGGATAGTCAACTTCGCGGAAGTAATACCAAACCGAGGCCTCCGACGGCACGACGTTCGGCTGGTCGCCACCATCGGTAATGACGTAATGGGAGCGCTGTTGCGGACGTAAATGCTCACGCCGGAAATTCCAGCCGACGTCCATCAACTCGACCGCATCAAGCGCGCTTCGGCCGCGCCAGGGGGCTGCTGCCGCGTGCGCCGCTTCTCCACGAAACGTGTACTCCACTGACACGAGTCCACTGCCATTCGTGGGTCCGTAGCTGACATCGAGGTTGTCACCGACGTGAACAAAGAGACAAATGTCCACATCCTTGAAGTATCCGTCTCGAACAAAATAAGCCTTGGTTCCAAGAAGCTCTTCCGCGACTCCAGGCCAAAGCATCAGCGTGCCCGGCAGCCTCTCACGTTCCATGATCTTCTTCACGGCAAGCGCGGCGGTGATGTTCAACGGGACTCCGGAATTGTGACCTTCGCCATGCCCTGGAGCGCCTTCAATGATGGGATCGTGATACGCGACTCCCGGTTTCTGAGAGGCCTTTGGTATTCCGTCAATGTCACTGCCGAGCGCGATGACCGGCTTGCCGGATCCCCAAGTCGCTGTCCAGGCTGTCGGTATTCCGGAGATACCTTCCTTTATCTGAAAACCATTCTTCTTGAGGATATCGGTGAGGTAAAGCGAGGTCTCGAACTCCTGGAAGCCGAGCTCACCATAGCTGAATACCTGATCGACCATCTGCGCCGAGAAATCCTTCATCTGCTCGACTTCTGCAACTGCTTCCTTCTTGAGTAAGTCCAGCCTGCCGGTGGATTGAGTAAATACGGGCAAAGCGAGCGCGAGCACGGCTAACAATGTAAAGGACAAAAGCGCAGAGTGCTTCATGGATAGTCTCTCCTGCGATCTATTCCCCTCCTCGCAGAGGAGGGGTGGCGCGGAGCGCCGGGGTGGTCAGTTCGGCCGAAACAGTTCACCGGTCTGACCACCCCGTCGGCGGCACTTCGGTGGCTTCGCGACTTCCTGTTGGTGCCGCCGCCACCCCTCCTCTGCGAGGAGGGGAATGCTTACGCCACTCAACTTCCTACTTCCCCTCTACTGAAAACGCCAACAGCACATTGCCGGGCATCGCATTTACGGAATACCCGGAAGTGATATACAGCATCCCTCCGGCGATCACCGGCGCCATGCTGTTGATTGAGCCGCCGCGCGCCTTCACTCCATTCACGGTTTGGAAATCCCGCACAGTGTCAAAGTCCCAGATGATCGCGCCCGCTTTGGTTTCGTAAGCGCGGATGTGCCCGTCCCACGATCCGAGAAATGCGACTCCAGGGATGACGGTCACGGGAGCTGGCTGAGCGGCGCTGCAACCGGCGGTGCCGATGCACGCCGGCTTTGGCGCTTTCGTTAGCCACAATTGCTTGCCTGTGGCGAGTTGGAGCGCAATAAGGCCGCCACCTACTTCAGGTTTCCCAGGCGTGAAGTCGGAGATTCCGATATAGGTGACACCTTGTTCATCGCTGGCGCCGCCCCACATCGTTCCGCCATTGATGCCACCCGTCGCGATTTTCTTGCTCCAAACAATGGCGCCTTCACGATCGGGATCGATGCCATACACATTGCCGCCCTTGTCGCTGGCAATAAGAATCCGTTTTCCGCCACCAACGGATCGCAGGATTCCGGAGTTACCCAGATCCCAATCGACGACAGGATCCCTCGGGCAGTTCGTCTTGTCCTGGGCGATGCAGGCGAACGTCCATCCATCGTTTGGTGTAAACTGCCGCGACCACAAGATCCGGCCGGAATCCATCTCGAGTGCGACGATGGCATCGCTGGTGTTGGTCGAAGGGTCGGAATAATTCACGCCCGTTCCGGCATAGATCACTTTGTTCTGCAGATCCAGCGTTGGGGACGACCAGACGGCGACGCCGGACGGACCCCACGTCTTCGTACCAGCTTTATTTTGTCCGGTGACTTTCGGCTCTTCCTGAACCAAGTACGTTCTCCAGATGCGATTGCCTGTAGCCGCGTCCAGCGCGACGACACTTCCGCGAAACGTGCAGCACTCGTACTTGGGATTCGTTGCGGCGAACGACTCGTCTCGGCCCGACACCGGGACGTAAAGGCGTCCGGATTCGAGTTTAGGTGAGCCGGTGATCACGGCGCCCGGATGTTCATCGGCGCGTGCTCTCCAGCGTAGCGTGCCCGAATCTGCATCGAGCGCGTACACGTTTGCGCGGAGATCGCCGAAATAGACCAGACCGTTTCCGATGGACGGCGAAACGCGCACGCCCGCTGCTGCGGCGTAGGTCCAATAAATACATCCGGATTTTGCGTCGAGCGCGTACAGCGATCCATCGGCCGCGCCGACGAAGACTTTGCCGTCAACGACTGAGGGGACACCGAAAGCCGTCGTCACACCGGGGAATCCAAACGCCCACTTCAGTTTCAGCTTCGGCACTGTTTGGCCGGTGAGTCCGGCTTGATGTGCGGCTTGGAATCGGGTATTGGCGGGATCGGCCCAGCCGTTCCAATTTCCGGCGGCCGCGGCCCGTTGCGGCGTAGCAGAACATTTAGCCGATGGCGATATCGAATGCGAATCCGCCGTTCCGAGAAATTTTGCGATAGTCTCTCGTTCCGTCGCGCTCAAGCCATCGCCGATGGGCTTCATCTTACCAGTTTCGAGCGCGGCAAGAATCGCCTGCCACGACATCTGTCTCAACGTTTCAGGTAGCGGCGCGCCCACCGCGTTTCCGGTGAGGTGACAACTTGCGCATCGCGATTGAAAGAGTGAATCGGGATTTTGAGCGCTTGCCGCTCGCGCCGTGACAACAAAAATCAAAAGAAGACGGCGGATGATCCACATACTGATCGAGGATTATACGGGATTTGATCCGCAACTCCCCTCCTAACTTAGGAGGGGTGCCCGAGGCGCAAGCGAGGGCGGGGTGGTTCCCTCAAGCGTCAGTAACGGCACGGGAACCACCCCGCCTCGCTCACTGTGTTCGTTCGGCACCCCTCCTAACTTAGGAGGGGAGTTGCCGCACTTCTTCAGCTTGCTTTACAAACCAAACGAAAAGGTGGTACCGTCGCCGAAATCCCTATGAACTCAGTACTAATAGCGTTCGCGATGTTCCTCTTTCAATGGGTTAACGTGCCGCTGCCCAACACGCCGCGCCTTTCCAACGGCAAGCC
>QHWY01000403.1 GCA_003223875.1 Acidobacteriota bacterium
ATCGACCCGCACGGATCCTGTCGAAAGCACGCCATTCCGCGCTGCTGCCGACGGTACAGTGTTCACCTGGGTAACACCTAGAGACTGACGAAGTCCCTCGTAATCCGCGAAGACGAATGTGCGATCCTTCTGGATCGGCCCTCCGAGCGAACCTCCGAATTGATTCCGCTTGAACGGAGGAATCCTCGCGTCAAAGAAATTTCGCGCATCCAGGGCGCTGTTGCGCAGAAATTCATAGACGCTTCCGTGGAAGGCGTTCGTGCCGGAGCGCGTTACGGCATTAATGACTCCGCCCGTGGTCCGGCCGTACTGGGCGGGATAGTTGCTGCCCAGCACAGAAAACTGCTGAACGGCGTCGACGCCGAGATTGTCACCCAGAACACTTCCTGGCGCTCCGTTCGAGTAGTCGTTGATGCTCACGCCATCGAGGCGATAGTTATTCTGATCCGGCCGGGCGCCGGAAATGCTCAGGGCTGCTCCAAAACCGCGCTCCATGTTGCCTCCGCCCTCGGCGGTCCCCGTCTGCACCCCCGTGACACCCGCCTGAAGAGTTGCGAGTTGAGTCCAGTCACGCCCGTTGAGCGGAGAGTCAAGCACCGTGGAGGAGCTGACGTTTCCACCGGTTACAGAGGAAGCCGGATCCACCGGATTTTCGGAAACAGAGACCCGAACGACCAGGTTCGAGTCTCCCGCTTGCATCACCACGTTGAGCACCGGTCTCGCGCCCAGATTCACTGTGATATCGGTTCGCACTTGAGTCGTAAAGCCCAGGGCGGTCGCCGTCATCTCATAACTTCCGGGCAGGAGGTCGGGTACTGTGTATAAACCTGTAGCATCCGTTGCGACTGCGCGAGCAACTCCTGTCGCCACGTTGGTGAGCGTGACCCTCACATTAGGTATAGCCGCTTGCGAGGCGTCCATCACGGTGCCGGACAGAACGCCGCCGGACACCTGCGCATTTAGGCCGATGCAGAGAACACTAGAAAATGCAAGCACACCTGCGGCTAGAAGAGCCATCGCAGTCCCGTGCCTTCCGCGAAGGTTTCTTATTCTATACACGGAACTCATCCACTAAAACGACACATGCTGTCGCTGCGCTGACGACTGGCAGAGCTCGTTCAGCTGCGGGCTTTTTGATATCCGTCATCCCCTGGTGGCTTGATGCGCGGTCGAAATTGTCCCGTCCGAAGCGCACGAGATATACTCTACTCGGGCACAGCATAATTCCATATTTGCGCGGGTTCCAATCCGGCGGCCGGCACGCCGACGTACAAGCTCGTCCCAAAGAAAACTCCGGTACGCACGCCAACGGTTGTCGGGATGTTTGCGCTCAGCGCATAGTGGTTGGGGTCATTCTGTTGGACGACGCTGATAAACCCCTCGCCTCCGAGAGCGTAAATCCGCTTGCGCTCCGCATCGAAATACACGTCGTCGCAAGAGCCACCCACAGACACCCTGGCAACCTCTTTGCCAGTATCGGTATCAAGTACGATCAGCAATGGAGGTCTCCGGGTGACGACGAAAAGCCGGTGACCGTCCTCATCGAGAGCCATCGGATAGTTTGCTTTGGCTCCGTTCAGCTCCCACTTAGTCAGCCCGCCGGTTTTCCGGTCGATAACATTGACTACACTGCTGTCGTCCGGCACGTTGACGAAAATGCGAGACCCCTTCTTTTCTAATTGGAACGACTCGGAATGACCGCCACTACCCTTGAGATCGTTCTCGACATGCGCTTCCGTTGCCGCGTCAATCATGGCGATACCACCCACGATGCCGACAAAAACCCGTTTTGAAACTTCATCCCAGCGAAGGTTGTCCGTATCGGATTCCTCGCCCAACGCGATACTCTTGCGAAGAGCGAATGTCTTCCCGTCATAAACGTTCACTGTGCCGTTTCCTGCATTGGCCACGAAGATCCTGTCGAATTCGGGGACGTAGACTACGCCCTGCGGTTCGTTCAACCCCTTGATGCTCTGAACGACCTTGCCTTCGAACGTATTGACAATCTCCAACGAATTGTTACCAAGGGCGGCAAAAATCAGCAACCGCCGTTTGGGGTACGCAGTAAAGTGATCGATGCGGCCGCTGACACCCGGCACGGGAATTCGTTGAATGAGTTGCAGCGGCGCAAGTTCGTGTCGCGTCGCGGAAGGTGTGTCCGCGGCCGGCGCACTGCGGCACGCGGCCAAAAAAGCGATGGCTACAAACGGGACGAGACTCACTATCGCAGAGACTGCTTTCATATTGTCCTCCAGTGAGATCTGGCTTCCTGATTGCCTTTTTGACAAACAACATTTGAAAGTTCCGAATCAAAACAAAAACAAGGGTGATGCATACGTAGATCGATCAACCCTTTCGCCCACTGTACCTGTGTGAAAGGAAGAGTCCGGATTTCCGTCGCGGCGCTCCTCATGGCTGCGGCTCAAAAACCAGGATTGCTGCTTCTTCTTTGTCAGTTGATGGAGCGGCGACGTAAAGGCGATTGAGTTCCGGCGACCAAAACGAGGTGCCAGCGCCTGGCGCCGTGGCAACCTTTCCGATCAGTTCGTAATGATCTGCATCTCTTTGTTGATAGACGTACACGAACCCCACTTCAAACCCTCTACCCCCCGAGGCATAGACACGCTTATGCGAAGCGTCATACCAGAGGTCATCGATTCCGGAGACGCCCTCAACCTGCGAAACTTGTTTTCCGGACTCTGTTTCTAGGACAATCAGCTTCGCAGGGTCACGAACGCCATCGAAGAGCCGATGATGGCTCACATCGAGCGCTAGAGCGACATTAGCTTGAACTCCTGTCGGCCAGACTGTAACCTGCTCGCGTTTCTTTAGATCAATCACGCCAAGCTTGGTCGCTCCGGAAAGCGTAACGTAAATTTGCGGTCTCGATTTTTCGATCTTGATACCGCCGGGGCGGGCATCGGTCTTGATATCCGTAATGTGTTTGTTGCCGCGCGTATCGATGACGGCTAGCCCCCCGGATTTTGCATCGCCGAATCCGACGTAAAGATATTTGG
>QHWY01000167.1 GCA_003223875.1 Acidobacteriota bacterium
AACCCACCGATAATTCGATGTTGAACCAACCACCCCGTCCGCGCCCATCAAAGGAATGGGACCATTTTCTTGAAGGCGCGGCCACCCCTCCTTTACCAAGGAGGGGAATGTTGCTCGTTTAAATCTCGTTCCTCTCCTGAAACTGGCCGTGCCCCGGCTACCCGCTTAGGAGGGGAGCTTGGAGATCATCATGCGTACATGGATATTCGTATTGTTGTTCACTTCTGGCTGCACGCTTTCCGCGCAGCAACGCTCGCTCTACCAGCAAACCCAATACAAAGGTCAAGAGATCGGTAAGCTGACGGGTGATGTGTACTACGCGCGGATGGATGATTACGTGTCGGTGTTCATGGTGACACCGGAAGGGATTGTCCTAGCCGAACCGATCGGCAGCGAGATGGCAACCTGGCTCAAAACGGAGTTGGCGCGGCGCTTCAATGTACCGGTGAAGTACGTCATCTATAGTCACTATCACTGGGATCATGCGTCGGGCGGCGATATTTATGCGGATACCGCCCGGTTCATCGGTCATGAGAACATGCTCAAGGGTCTCAAGATGCCGCCATCCAACACCGCACTTCCGCAAAACGTTCGAATGCAGGATACAAACGGGAATGGACTGATTGAGAAAGCCGAAGCGCAAGGCAACCTGAAGAACCAATTCGAATTGTACGACGCCAACAAAGACGGCGCGCTGAGCGGAGCGGAAATTCTTCGTGGCCCACTTCTCTATGTGCGATCGCCGGACTTGACTTATACCGACCGAATCAATATTAATCTTGGCGGTAAGCGCGTGGAGGTCATGTGGAAACCCACGGGTCACGCGGATGACAATACCATTGTCCGTTTCGTCGACGGCTCGAATGTGCTGTTTGCATCCGACTGGATCACGGTTCAGCGTGTGCCGTTTGGCGGCGACGTCGCGACGAAGGAAGAAATTGCTCTGGCGAAATCGGTCGAGGGTATGGATTTCGAATACTTCGTCTGCAGTCACGGAAAACTCGGTAAGAAATCCGACGTTGTCTCCAATATCCGCTATCGCGAGGAACTGCGCGATGCGGTCGCAAAAGCTCTCGCCGCGGGCCAAACCTTGGAGCAGGCGCAAGCCAGTGTGCTGATGGAGAAGTACAAGACTTGGGAGTTCTACGACCAACAGCGTCCCCAAAATGTTGCGGGGACGTATCGTGCACTAATGAGTAACAGGTAACTGTAGCGGCGCTCCGCGAAGCGCAAGCGCGATAGCGCGCAGCCTCGAAAAACGAGCGCCGACAGTAAGCAAATTACGGATCGCCGGCGGTCACAGACCGCCGCTACAAATAGGAGGATCAATATGCGTAAGATCGTATTCGCGACCCTTGGAATTCTGGCTCTCGCGTCCGCAGTTGCTGCGCAGTCGAACGCTGTGCAAACAGCAGCCGACACTCTGGGTGCAGCCCGGATCAAGACGCTTCAGTTCACAGGGTCAGGACAAAATTTTTCTGTTGGACAAAACTACACGCCGGCCGAACCGTGGCCGCCGGTCACGGTAAAGACTTACACGGCATCGATCAACTACGACACCGGCAGCATGCGTGCCGAGTTGGTCCGCGAGATGGGTGCGGTGATGCCGCGCGGCGGCGGCGGACCGTTCTTTGGCGAGCAGCGCCAGATCCAGGTCGTCAGCGGCAACTACGCGTGGAACGTTCCACCGGCTGCGGGCAACGCCCCAGCTCCAGCGCCTCAAGCGAATCCGGATTCGCAGCTCGAACGGATGCTTACCTTGTGGTCCACGCCTCAGGGATTTGTCAAGGCTGCGATGAACAACAAGGCGACGACGAAGAATGCAAGCGGCGGAACCGAAGTGTCGTTCACCGTTGGCGGCAAGTACAAGATGACGGGCATCATCGATGCCAAGGGCATGGTGAACAAAGTTACGACGTGGATTGATAATCCGATCGTTGGAGACATGCCCGTTGTAACGACATACACCGGATATAAGGATTTTGGCGGCGTCATGTTCCCATCCCGAATTGTCCAAACTCAGGATGGCTTCCCGTCACTGGACATCAATATTTCGAGCGTCACCGCCAATCCAGCCGTCGACATTGCGGTCCCTGAAGCTGTGCGCAACTTCACGCCCCCGCCGGTCCGTGTAGAGACGAAGCAGATGGGCGATGGCGTGTGGTATCTGACGGGCGCGACACATCACAGCCTCGTGGTCGAAATGAAAGATCACATTGTCGTGGTCGATGTTCCTAACAATGTTCCTCGCGCGACCGCGGTCCTCGCGAAAGCGAAGGAACTCGTTCCGAACAAGCCGATCCGGTACGTCGTAACGTCGCATCATCATTGGGATCATCTGGGCGGAATTCGGATGGCGATGAACGAGGGGGCCACGATCGTTACGCACCAAACCAATAAGGCGTTTCTCGAGCGCGTCGCGAAGACACCGCACACGATCAATCCCGATCCTTTGGCCTCATCGAAGAAGGGCGTAAAGATCCAAACGGTAGGGGATAAGGGCGTGCTCACCGATGGCAGTCGCACCATTGAGCTGCATCTGCTGAAAGGTTATGAACACACAGGTGACATGCTTGTCGTCTACTTGCCGAAGGAAAAACTGCTTGCCGAGCCGGATGCGTTCACGCCTCCGCCGCAAGCTGGCGGGCCGCTAATCCCGCCGGCGAGGCCTTTCGCCAAGGCGCTCTATGACAACATTCAGCGGCTGAAGCTGGACGTGCAGGTGATTGCGCCGTTCCACGGCAATCGGACCACTGACCTTGCCGAGTTGTCGAAAGCCGCGGCTTCGGCCAGCTCGAATTAGTAGCCGCGCGAGCGCGTTGCGCAAAGCCGCGAAGCCGCGAAGCGGCGTAAGAGCGGTAGCCCAGGGCGCGAGCCCTGGGCTGATTTCATGGGCAAGACCAGCCGCGAAGCGGCGGCAGAGCCTCAACCTTCCGCCCCTCTGGGGCTGCGACACAGACGAACGCCAACCCCCAGCGCTTACGCGCTGGGCTACCGTTCTCACGCCGCTTCGCGGCTTGGGCTCACACCCAGCGCTTGCGCGTTGGGCTATTTTTTAGCGCCGCTTCGCGGCTATAATTGCTCCACCATGAGAATCCGCAAATTCTTCGTTATCTCCTTGCTCTTCCTGTCCGGTCCAGCAGTTCTTCTTCTCTTCTCGCAATTGAACGGCAATCTCGCACCGCTTCGTCAGGTGCGAGACCGGTTCCCGGTATTTGCCGACGTCGCCGTCGATCCGGAGTCGAACATCGTCGCAGTCACAGACGAGAATCTTTTTAGTCTGCGGACATACGATAGAGATCTCGCGACCAACGATGTAGCCGATCCGCGTACCGTCGTTACCGGCAACAGGACCAGAGTCGATTTTGTTTGCGGAGTAGCCCTCGACCCGGTGCATAAGGAGATTTACACCGTCAACAACGACACAGCTGCGGATATGCTCGTGTTCAAATACGACGCCAGCGGAAACGTGCCGGCCTCGCGAACGCTGCGACCCGCACCCGTCAGCACCTGGGGTGTGGCGGTGGACCTGAAAAACGACGAAGTCGGCGTCACTGTCCAACAGGTGAACAAAGTAATGATCTATCGACGCCTGGCTGAAGGCGAGGAAAAACCGTTGCGTGTTATTCAGGGGCCGGATACCGCGCTCGCCGATCCTCATGGAATTTTTATTGACGCCGAGAACAATGAAATCTTCGTTGCCAACCACGACTCTTACCACCTGGCCGAAACCAGCCAAGAAGAGTCGACCGATGTGCAGGGACAACTGGCGCGTGGCATCGCAACCATATCCGTGCCACAGGAGCGGTTCCAGCCTCGCGCTTCCAGCGGAAAATTCGTGGAGCCGTCGATCACCGTTTTTTCGCGAACCGCGCAAAACAACGCTTCCCCGGTTCGTGTCGTACGCGGACCGAAAACGGAACTCAGCCTGCCGATGAAGGTCTTCGTCGATACCGTTCATAACGAGATCTTTGTTGCGAACAGCGGCAGCAATTCCATTTTGGTGTTCAGCAGGACGGCCAGCGGCGATGTGGCTCCCATCCGGAAAATCGAAGGCGCCGCAACGAAACTCAAAAAACCCGTTGGATTGTTCGTCGACGTCAAAAACGATGAAGTCTGGGCAACCAGCCCCGAAGAACATTCGGCGGTAGTTTTCCGCCGAACGGCCCAAGGCAATGCCGCGCCTCTGCGCATTGTGCGCGGCGCGCCGGACGGCACGCCTGCACCGGGCATTGGGAATCCCGGCGGCATTGCGTACGATCCGATGCGCGAGCAGATTCTCGTGCCGAACTGAGTGGCCAACCCGCGAATCGCGATATTCGCCAGGTTGGCGAATGGAAATGTAGCACCAACTAGAGTTATTGAGGGTCCCCATACTCGGCTGTCGAGGACATCGCACGCGATCGTTTTCGATGAGAAGAATGATGAGATCGTCGTTCCGAATCCTTTAGCCGAAGCCATTCTTGTTTACCGTGGAAACGCGAGCGGTGACGCAGCGCCCATCCGCACGATTCAAGGTCCCCGTACCCTTCTCCAGGAAAATGATGAGTTGGCGCTGGACAACGTTCATGACGAAATTATCGTCCCTACCCGCCAGGCGATCCTGGTTTTCTCCAGGACGGCTAACGGCAACGTGGCCCCACTGAGAATCATCGCCGGTCCGAAAACCAAAATGTTCCGCGCGCGCGGAATCGCCGTCGATCCCGTCAACAACATCATCGCGATGGGTAATGCCAACCCTCAAGGTATTCTGATCTTCAACCGGACCGACCAGGGCGACGTCGCTCCTCGCTCGATCATCACGGGTCCTCGGACCGGCATTTATGCCACAAAAGGTTTTGCGGTCCTACCGGACCGTAAAGAACTCATCGCCACTGTCGAAGCGCGCGGAGTACAGGTGAGTCGCAATGTCGGTGAATCATTCGTTGGAATTTGGAATTACACCGACAACGGCGATGTCGCGCCCAAGGCGATGATCAAAGGCGAAACGAGCATGCTCATCGCCCCTCGAGGCGCCGCGCTGGATCTCAAGCACCAGGAAATCTTTGTCATCGACAAAGTTCAGAACTCCTTCTTTACTTATAGCTGGCAAAAGATCCTGCAGACGATGCAGCGCTAGTGGGCACGTGCAACTCCCCTCCTAAGTTAGGAGGGGAGGCTGCGAGGACGAAGTCCGAGCAGACGGGGTGGTTCTTCTGGGAACCACCCGCCTCGCTGCGCTCGGCTCCCCTCCTAACTTAGGAGGGGAGTTGCACAGATTGACCCGGTGTACTGTGAATAGTTAAGATGCTTGACAATTATGATTCGACATGTGCTCGCCGTCATTTTGATAACTCTCACCGCCACGGCCGCCTGTTCTCGCAGTCCAGCCCCACTCATCCCTGAGTCTCCATATAAGCTGAGCGGGCCGCTGGTGTCTTCGGCGACGAATATGATGACGGCATGGTATTTTCCAAAGAACCCCGTGACGGACAGGTCTTTGGACAATTCCAAGCTTTCGCAAGACATCAAATGGGGATTCCGGCTCTTCACCGACACACCACATCAGGCTCCGCAGTTTGCTCCCAGCAAGATGTCGTGCAACAACTGTCATCTCAACGGCGGGCAGCGCGAGCGGTCGCTTCCGCTGGTTGGCGTAGCTGGAATGTTTCCGGAGTACAACCGGCGCTCGGGCCGTTTGTATAGCCTCAACGACCGGATCGTCGACTGTTTCCTGCGAAGCGAAAATGGCACTGGTGGGGTCGAGGACGATTTGCCGTCACCCACGTCTCCGGAAGTCCTTGCCCTTTCCGCATACATTACGTGGCTCGCGCGCGGCTCGGAGGTCGGGAAAAACCCGTCGTGGCGAGGCCAAAACGTCATTGCGTCTTCGAACGTGATTCCTGTTGAAAAACTCGATCCTCGCCGCGGCGAAGCGCTTTTTATGGAGCATTGCACGAACTGCCATGGCGAGGATGGCCAGGGCGTCGCAATCGGTGACAAAAAACCCGGTCCACTGTGGGGACCCGACTCCTGGAATGACGGCGCAGGAGCAGCGCGGATTTACACGCTGGCGGGAATCATTCGTTACGCGATGCCTTATCTCGATCCCGGCCGTCTGACCGATGAGGAAGCGCAGCAGATCGCGACGTTCATTAATTCGAAACCGCGTCCGCAATATCCATTCAAGCACCAGGACTACCGTACCGAGAAGCTGCCGCCGGATAGCGTGTATTACCGGAATTGAGCTTAACGCTTGAGTAATTTTGTCGAGGAAAGACTCCATGAGTGACAGAGACGATTGGGTGGTGGTGTATTCAGGAAGTATCGTCGAAGCCGATCTGCTCAAATGTTTGCTCGACGGCGCAGGCATCGAGAGCTGTCTCCAGAATGAAACACTTGGAATGATCGCACCGTACATTTTTCAGGGCGGAGCCGGGGTCGGTGTCGCAGTTCTGCGAGAGGATCTCGAGAACGCGAGACCCATCGTCGAGGACTACGCCGCTAACAAATCCCGCCGCCTGCACGAAGTTT
This sequence comes from Acidobacteriota bacterium, assembly GCA_003223875.1. Taxonomy (GTDB): domain Bacteria; phylum Acidobacteriota; class Terriglobia; order 20CM-2-55-15; family 20CM-2-55-15; genus 20CM-2-55-15. Next base: position 6,514 of record QHWY01000167.1, read on the forward strand.
GATCATCGCCGCGACCACTTGGCCATCGAGTAGGATCGAGACTGGAGGTTGGAACAAATGGCTGATTTAAAACCAGGCGATGTCGTTCGGGTTAGCCCTCTCAAAGGACCTTGGATGATCGTTGAATCCCGCGAAGACAAGAGTGCGGTCTGCTTTTGGTTTGACAAAAATGACGCGTATCATCGCGAAACATTTTCCCTCGCAGTCTTGGAGCCGAAGAAGTCCGAAACCAGCGGCATTTCCGGATTCGCCGGTTCCCACCGAAAGACCGGCGTTTAGCCGATCTCGAAAGATTGCTCTCGAATACAGCTACTCGATATCATTCGAGACACTTTCAGGAGCATCCATGAACATTGTGCGGCGCTTCGGAATCGCCCTTAGTTTCATATCGCTGACAGTGGCCGTTCAGCCCGTGTTCGCTCAAGAAAACATGCCTGTCGACTTGACCGGCACATGGCGCTGGTTTGCACACGAGGATTGGCATGAACGTGCGGCGGGTCCGGATCCGGGCCGGTACTGGGGAATTCCGTTGAATGATGCCGCCCGCATGCGCGCCGATGCGTACGCTGAAGACTGGATTTATACATCGGCGCTTCTGCAGTGCAGGCCTCGCGGCCCGACGATTCAACCGCTGGGTTTGGACCCCATGCAGATCGAAAAGATCGAGGATCCTCTTTCGCGTCAGGTTGTCGCGTATCGGATCTCTTTTGAAAAAACCGGCGGCGGCACGATGGTGTGGTTGGACGGCCGTCCGCGTCCATCCGAGTACGCAGTGCACACATGGGACGGCTTCTCAACGGGAAAATTCAGGGGCGATATGCTGGAAATCACTACGACGCACTTGAAAGAAAGCTATGTCTCCCGCAATGGCGTCCCGAGCAGTTTCCGCACAACCGTTATATCTTATGTCTACCTGGAAGAACCGTACCTTCACTGGACGTTTACAGTCATTGATCCGGACTACTTGACCGAGCCGCTGGTTCGAAGTGCCACCTACGTACGCGCACCGACCTTGCGCTTACCTCCCTATCCGTGCCAGCCCGTCGCTCCTCAGGCTCCAGGCGAGAAATATAAAGTTCCGCATTATCTGCCCGGCGAGAACCCATATCTGACGGAATCCGCCGTCAAGTTCAGGGTTCCCATTGAAGGAATTCGGGGAGGCGCGGAAACGATTTATCCGGAGTGGCGCGCCATCGGATCGAAACTCGCGCCGCCCGCCTCACAATATACTTACAAAGCAGTCTACGCCGATGCGTCCACGCATATCGCTGAACTCGCAGATGCTCAACCGAAAAATCCGCCGGCTTACGACAAGGTCCAGGGTCTGCACGTCTCTGGCAATATCTACGTGATAGGTGGAGCAGGCGGGAACATCGCCGCTTCCATCGGTGGCGATGGAATCTTCCTGGTCGATTCGGGCGCTGGAGCGGCAAGCGATAAGGTTCTCGCGGTGATCCGGCAACTGACTCAAGTCTCGAAACCCAGCGACGCTGGGATGCAATCCGCATCGCCTTTCGCCAGCCCGTGGATGGCCACGCATTCCTTCGGAGAGCCCGCCATACGCATGATCATCAATACGACGGGCAATCCGGATCATGTGGGCGGCAACGTGAATATCCGGCGCTCGCCTTTGTTTAAACCGGTCGGCGATCCGATAGGTAACAATCTCAATTTACAGGTTGTCGCACACGAAATGGTTCAGCGGCGAATGATCGAGACGAACGCCGAGGAACTTCTGGTCCCGACGGATACGTACTTCGGCGATAGATACAACCTGTATCGGTTCTTGAATAACGAAGCCGTTCAGCTTTTTCACATGCCCCGAGGGGTGACGGACGGAGACAGCTTCGTCTGGTTCCGGCGTTCGGATGTGATCGCAACGGGCGACATCTATAACAGCGATATCTATCCGCCAATCGACGTGGACAAGGGCGGCAGTATTGACGGTGTAATCGAAGCTCTCATCAAGTTGGTCGACATGTGCGCTACCGATTACATGTCGCAGGGCGGCACGATGATTATCCCCGGCCACGGTTGGGTGAGCGACGCAGCGGATGTGGGTTATTACCGGGATATGATGATCGTCATCCGCGACCGCATTCAAAGCATGATCGACCGGAACATGTCCATCGACCAGGTCAAGGCGGCCAAGCCAACGATGGATTACGACCCCCTGTATGGACGGAGGACCGGCGTCACCGCCCACTTCGTAGAAGCGGTGTATCGCAGTCTCAAAGAAAAGAAAACGCGATAGGTTGATATGGTGCAGCAACATAAGCAGAAACATTCCCCTCCTCGCAGAGGAGGGGAGGCGCGAAGCGCCGGGGTGGTCAGCTCGACAGCAACGTTTCGCCGGTCTTCTATTGGGGCTTCGCCCTGTCGGGCTCGCGCTTCGCGCCACCCCGTCTGCGCCTTCGCTTCGCTCGGCGCATCCTCCCCTCCTCTGCGAGGAGGGGAATGCGTTGTCGCCATACTCCTCGTACTGTGCCTCCTTGCGCCATCCACCGCGCACGCTCAACTCCGTGGCGGACGCGGTGGTCCGCCGCCGACAGCTAGAGCCGCGGCGCCCATTGACCTCACTGGATACTGGACAGCCGTCATCACCGAAGACTGGCATCAGCGCATGCTCACCGCACCGAGAGGAGATTTCGGAACGGGTGCCAATGGCGCTGTGAGAGACCCCGGCGGTGCTCCCGTAGGGGTAGGACCAAACCCTTCCGATCAAGGAAATATCCCATACAAGGTTGAAGGCGCTCAGGCAGCCATGAAATGGGATCCGGCGAAGGACGAAGCGGAAGGTAATGTATGCAAAGCGTACGGCGCGATCGGAATCATGCGTCAGCCGACTCATTTGCATATCACCTGGCAGGCGGATAACACGCTCAAAGTCGAAGCCGATTCCGGTACGCAGACGCGCTTGTTCCACTTCGGGCCTCCGCCGCGGCCCGGTCAGATGAACTACGTGGCCGGCAGATATGTTCCCGCCGAAGATTTAAAAATCGATGTGCCTGCGGGGACGCCATCTAGCCTGCAAGGTTATTCAGTCGCCGCCTGGACTGCGATGGGCGGACGGGGCAACTTCGAACGCAGCGGCTACTTGAAGGTCGTAACGACGCAGCTGACGCCAGGTTACTACTGGAAGAACGGCGTTCCCTATACGGGCAATGCCGTGCTAACGGAGCATTTTCGCCTCATGCAGTTGCCTGATGGCAGTGAATGGCTGCTCCTCTCGCAATTGGTCGAAGATCCCGAATATCTAAATCAATCCTACCTGGTGAACTATCAATTCAAGAAACTTCCCGACGGATCGAAGTGGAATCCGACTCCGTGCTCAGCGAGGTAGGAGGCGTTTCAATGCGTAAAATCGTCTGCGCTCTGTGTTGCGCGTTGCTGGCATGCGCTGCCGGTCTTCATCGATCTTATTCGGCAGAAGTAAGGCCACGAATTCGCGCCGTCACGGCGTTCATTGAGGTTGATTCGGGCAATTACGCGATGCGGATTCAGGAAGCGCAAAAATTTCTCGCAACGGCGAAAGAGGCTCTGAACAAAGCAGGGTTCGACGGTGCCGGCGGCAGGATCACGACCCAGCCGTTTCCGCAATACACTAAGAACATGAAAGCCGAGGACGCCGTCGCGTTCATCCGTAAACTGCGAGAGGCCGCTCCGAAAGAAGGCTTCAATATCGCCTCCGCGATGCTTCACGATAATGATGAACCGGCCGCCGCATCGCTGCTCGTAGAAATTCTTTCCAAAGTCAACGTCACCGCCAATCTGATCACGGCCGACGAGCAAGGCATTCATTGGAATGCGATTCGTCAGGCAGCAAAAGTCATCAAACAGCTTTCCGAACGCAGTCCGCATGGCGACGCGAACTTCAACTTTGGCGCGATTGCGATGATGAAGCCTTACGGCCCGTATTATCCGGGTTCGTACCATCTCGGGAAAGGTCATGCGTTCGCGATCGCGATGGAAGGCGCCGAGGTTGTTGGTGATGTGTTCAGGCAGTACCGCGATCCGAGCGAAGCGGAAACACATTTATCAGCTGTGCTGAACAATTACACCAAACAGGTCGAAACGATTGCAACGCAGTTAGCCAAGACCACGGGTTGGATTTACGAAGGCATCGACGCCACGCCCGCGCCTCTGGGCGACCGTTCGATCGCCACGGCGATGGAGTACTTCCTCGGCGGACCCTTTGGATCGGTGGGGACAGAAACTGCCTCAGGAATCATCACTCGCGCGGTGCAATCGACTGCCGTGAAGCGAACAGGCTACTCGGGGCTAATGATCCCGATCATGGAAGACAACGTCCTGGCAAAGCGCTGGTCCGAAGGAACCTTCACGCTTGATTCGATTCTCGCGTATTCCGCGGTCTGCGCAGCTGGAGTGGACACGCTGCCACTTCCGGGCAACGTATCGGAGGAGCAGATCGCAAAAATTCTTGGAGACGTTGCGTGGCTCGCTTATCGATGGAACAAACCGCTCGCAGCGCGGCTGCTTCCCGCACCTGGAAAGCGCGTCGGCGATCAAACCGAATTTACAAATCCGAGTCTCACTAACACCATCATCCAACCGCTTCCCGGTACGAGGCGCTAACTCCCCTCCTAAGTTAGGAGGGGAGTTAGCGAACCGCGAAGCGCGAGCTCGACAGGGCGAAGCCTCAAAAGAAGTGAGCGAAGACGGGGTGGTTCCATCAGGGAACCACCCCGCCTCGCGCTGTCGCGCTCGGCACCCCTCCTAACTTAGGAGGGGAGTTGGGGCGCAGCAACGTGCGGAGTGCGTCGATTCGTCCCGTGGAGCCGAGGAACAA
>QHWY01000394.1 GCA_003223875.1 Acidobacteriota bacterium
ACATTGTTCGGGGGAAACGGGCGATTACGGCGGACACCGCGCTCCGTTTGTCCCGCTACTTTGGAACGACGCCTCAGTTTTGGACGAACCTTCAGGCCAACTACGACCTCGAACTGGCAGAGGATGCCAGGGGTGCTGAGATTGCCGATCGCATCAGGCCACATCACGCCGCCTAACCATCCGTTGCATACCATCACGTGCCGAGTCTGCCTGGATCAGTCACAACATCAGCCAAAAAGCCAAAAAACGGATTCGTAATCAGCAGGTCGCCGGTTCGATCCCGGCGGGTGGCTCCAGAATAAAATCAATTACTTAGAAGCCCGCAGTAAGCGAGCTTTGGTGTGTTTGTCAGCAGTTTTGTCAGCAACTCGGTTCCTATTCGGCATTGTCAGCACGCGCGGTGCTTTCGGCTCGCCGCCGAGCAGCTTTTCCATCTTCTCCGCCGAATCGCGGTCGCTGCCTTCGAAGAGGTGGCCGTAGGTGTCCATCGTCAGCTTGATCGAAGAGTGGCCGAGCCGCTCCGAGATCTTCTTCGGATGCACACCCTCATGGATGAGAAGCGACGCGTGGGTGTGACGAAGATCGTAGAGTCGCAGCTTCGGCAGGCCGTTCGCCTCGCAGATCACTTGGAAGCGGCGCAGGACGTTCCGCTCCTCGAGCGGCGTTCCGGCATGGGACGGAAACACCAAACCGTTCTCTTGCCACGACTCGCCAGCAAACTGCCGCAACTTTCGCACGGTTTGAACCTCCAATCGGAGAAGGTTGGCAACAAAGCGCGGAAAATCGATTGTCCGGCGGCTCCGCTCCGTTTTAGGCGGCCCGAACTGGAAGCGCGCAACATCCTCGCCCTTCTTCCGCCGCGTCTTGGCGAGCACCTGGTTTACGGTGAGACGTCGGATCGCCAGGTCCAGATCCGTCAAGCGGAGCCCGTACAATTCTTCAGGCCGCAGGCCCGTCGTAAGCGCCAGCGCGTAGAGCGCTTCGTGCCGATCACCGGATACGGCTGCGAGGAAGGCTCGCGCTTGCTCGGGATTCAGGAATCTGACCTTTGTTCCGCTGGCCTTGACTGTACGCTTGCGTTTAGCAACCCGGAACCGCGCCCCAGCCGGATTTCGATCGAGAAGCTCCCATTCCAAGGCAAACTGGAGCGCACGGCGCAATACCGATTGAGCATATTCGACGGTTCGATCACCAAGACCCCGGCCCCGGAGACTCTTCATCCATTCATCGACATGGACAGGCCTCAGTTCGGAGAGCACAACGCCGCCGATCAGTGGAATCACGTTCGCCTCGATGTGATAGCGGTAGTCTTGCCAGGTTCGGAGAGAAACGCCGCCCTCAGTCTTGTAGAACTCTAGGAATCGCCTCAAAAAATCGGTGAGGGGCGTGCGCGCGGCACTGCTATCGAGCCCCTTCCGCCGACGCGCAATCGTGTCTTGCGCCTTGTCGATCGCCTCTCTGCGAGTGACCGCCATTACCGAATGGCGCCTTCCGTCCGTAAACAGGTTTCGAGGAAGATCTACTCGGTAGTATTGCTCGCTGTTTCGCTTAACTTTGAATGCGCGCATAGCCGCCTCACCTTGAGCATAAACCGACTTGTCAGCCAAAAATCAGCAGGTAGGTAGCTCGGCGGCACCAGAGGACACGCTTCGGCGGGCCGCTATCCAGGTTCGAAGCTCTTTGAGCGAAACACGAATCATCGCTCGCCTGCCGCCTCTTCCGCCAAAACGATAACTTGGCAGCGTGCCGTCCGTCATCATGCGATATGCCGTCGCGCGGCTCACGCCCAGCTCGCGCTGGATTTCGGTTGCCCGAAGTAGCCGATCTTCTGAATTCAGAGGATCAGGGTCCTGAACGGTAGCCGCGTCTGACGCGACAGGAACAGGATTCATGTCCACGCAAGAACTGATTGTTCTTACCGCCCGGGTGGAGATCCGTTGGGATTCAGTCTGAATCGGATGATCGTCGCTTTGCACGTTGCGACCGGCCTGTTGAGTTCTTATTCTCATGACGGTGCACCACGTTTCTCTTTCCTTGACTTAGCCGCCGATTGTCACGGGTTGACACAACACCCCTGCGCTCCAGAAGACGCATCGCACACGCCCGTCGGGCCGCGTCTGGATCCTAACAAGCTGCATTCTCTTCTTGCTCCTCGATGAAAACCACCGCCAGAATAAGCTCGGCGTTCGTCGCTGTCCAATGTTTTATTCATTCCCCTCGATGCGCGTGGCGTATCGCTGCGCGTTGTCGTAACGACCTCGCCGGCGCTAAACGTCAGGCCGCTCAGAGAAACGCGCGAGCGTGAGAAGTGGTGTTGGTTTGGAGCATTCTGCATACCGAAACGCTAGCTGAATGCCCGGCGGAATCAACGGAAAGTTGAAACTACCTCCTGCGGGAGTGAAACTTGTCTATGTGCCAGCGGCGCCTCAGACCAGAGCCGAAGCCGTCTTCGAGGATTACCTCACGCGGCACGGTATCGCGTGGGAGTACGAGGCGTTGCCCGGCCTCAAAAAGCCTGATTACGTCATCCCTTATGCTTCAGGAAAGTGCGTCGTCGAGGTCAAGCAGATCGAAGATCCCGATCCGCGCCCAACGCACGGCTTTTAATCCAGACCGCCCGGTCCGGGCAAAGTCGTCGCGTGCGTAAGCGGTTCGGCGAATACAAAGATCATCCCTGTAGCCTGGCAGTGTACAGCGAATCCATGTTCGGTCCTTACGAGCCAAGCGTCGTACTGGCAGCGGCGTTTGGTCCAGGCTATCAGTAGGCGGGGCGGGACTACAGCAAGATCGACCCGAAGCCCTCTTTCTATCGGTTCTTGAACAGATCGGAACTTCCGAAGGACAGACATTTCCTCGCCGATGCTCTCCTGTCGCCTGCGGCGAACAAGACTTTCAGCGCGCTGATCATGCTGTCCCGTTATGAAATCAACGAGCTTCAACTTGAGGTTTGGAAACGCATGTATGCGATGAGGAGGCTGGTCTGCCCAGGTTCGGCTCATGGAAGAGTTGGGACCGAAACTCGCTCAGGAGCGCCGCTACGCCGGGACAGTGCGGGTTATCGTGGTCGAGA
>QHWY01000395.1 GCA_003223875.1 Acidobacteriota bacterium
GAAGTTTTGCTCGCACTTCGTTGATACTACCGAAAAAAGGCTCAACAAATCTAAAAAGCTCTTCCCCGGCGGGCGTCAGCTTGAACGGACGGCGCTCGTACAAGGTTACTCCCAAATCTCTTTCCAAGGCGTTCACTTGGGCGCTGACCGATGGTTGCTGAATTCCGTAAGGCATTTGCCTCGTCGCCCGGGTGACGCCTCTTGATTTGGCAACGTGATAGAAAAGTTCCAACTGGTGAGGGTTCATATAGATAGGGTCTATGTCAGAAGGGATTTTTATCTATTAACACCCGGGCAGCAAGCGACGTTACGCTGCGAGCATGGTTGTCCTTGAAGTCATCATCACCCTTTTGGTTGCGGATTTTATCTCGGGCCTGTTCCACTGGCTTGAGGACGCCTATGGCCGCGAGGAATGGCCGATCACCGGCCGGCTGGTCACGCGGCCGAACATCCTGCATCACCACAACCCTCGATACTTCACACGGCACGGTTGGTGTCATAGCTCGTGGCTGTTGTTGTGTCTGGGGCTTCTCGTTCTGCTGTGTGCCTGGCTATCCGGCTTCCTCACCTGGCACGTTTGGTTATTCGTAGCTCTGGGCGTAAATGCCAACCAGATTCACAAGTGGGCACATCGGTCGCCTGTGGAAAATGGACCGATTATCACATTCCTGCAGTGCATCTGGCTGCTTCAGACGCCGCGTCACCATGCTCAACACCACACCGACCCCAAAAACAGTCATTACTGTGTGCTCACCGGCTTCGTGAATCCCATCCTGGACACGATTCGGCTCTGGGACGCTCTCGAAGCGGTGATTTGGTCCGTGTTTCATGTGCGCCGGCGAACTGACAATTCGGTAGTTGTAGCGGGCGAAACATTATCTGGACGAGCAACACTTGAACGGGCTCACCACAAAACCGTGGGAGCGGAGAGTGCTGCCCTCTCCGTCTCTCCCACGTCAAACGAGCGCTCTGTTGGTGCGCTACGCCCCTGACGGAAATGGCCGTTGAAAGATTGTTGTGTTGGAGTCATGGAGCAGTGGAGTAATGGGAACGACGCGGAAGATTTCGCAGCACTCCAACTCCGGCACAAAACGAGAACTGTGCCATCGAGTTTAACGGGCCAAAAATTTCCGCATTTCACGAACCACTTCATCCTCCCTCTGGATAAAGCAGTGGTGATCCGTGTTTAGAAGGATCTTCCCGTCGGACGAAAAGTGCTCGCTGTGGTAGCGCGTACGGGAATCGAACCCGTCTCACCGCCGATGTGGTTTTGAGTGGTTCGTGATGGTCGCAATCATTGGAGGTTTCAATGGAAGTGCAGGGCGTTTCCTGCACTACTTGCACTAAAAAACAATCGATGATTATGGCCTATCTCTATCGCAAAAATCGTTCACCGTTTTGGTACATTCAATATGTCGATTCCGACAGAAAAAAGCACGACAAATCCACCGGGTTTCGGGCCGACGATCCGAATGACACCGTAAAAGCGAAAATCCTGCGCGCCGAATTGGAAGCAAAAGAGTATCAGCGAGTGCCCGTCGTCAACGGCGCCGCGTGGGACACCTGGGTCCCGAAATTCCTGGCGCGACATTGTCAAACCAGGGAGACGTTTGTCAGATACGAAGACGCCTGGAAATGGATCGCGCTCTGGCTGCAACGCCAGCGAATTCATGCTCCGAGACAACTCACCTACAGGCTCGGGGTCGAGTACGTGGACTGGCGTACCCATTTTAAGAAGCGAACCGGCAAGACGGTCAGAAGAAATACCGCCATCCTCGAACTGAAGCTTCTCTCGCTCGTTATGGGGGAAGCGGTTCGTATGGGACACGCGGATGCGAATCCGATCGTCAGCATCAAAATTCACAGAGAAAAATCGCCAAAAAAGCCTGAGTTGACCGATCAGGAGATTGTGGAAATCCGCCAGGCGTTGCTCGAAGAGCCGGAGTGGATGCAGATATGTTTCGACATCAGCCTCAACACGGGTTGCCGGCTTCGCGAAACGCGGATTCCACTCAACTGTGTGGACTTTCGTGAAAACAAGATCACCTTCCCCCATCCGAAGGGGGGCGAAGAGAGGGCTTTCTCGATTCCAATGCCGACCGCAATCAGACCCTTACTGGAGCGGCTGGCGAATGAGAAGCGACGTTACACGCTGGAATTCCCGTTCCAACCGTCCCGGAGATGGCAACAGTTCTTCATCAAAGTGAAGAAAACCCATCTTTGTCTTCACTGTCTACGGGTCACCTACGTCAATCGGCTCCGCCGCGCGCGAGTCCCTCGCGAGGTGGCGATGCGTTTGGTGAACCACGCATCAGAACTCGTTCATCA
>QHWY01000068.1 GCA_003223875.1 Acidobacteriota bacterium
CCTCTGCGAGGAGGGGAATAGATCATCTTCCTGTCCATTGCTTTCGCATGGCAGCGCGATCGACTTCTTCACCGCGCAGGTACACCTTATAGATTTTCCGCGTGTTGGCGATGTTGTCGAGAGGATTTGCATTCAACACAACGAAGTCGGCGCTTTTCCCGGGCGCCACCGTGCCAAGCTGATCGAGCTTCAACGTGTCAGCGGCAAAGCGTGTGGAAGCGACAATCACGTCGGATGGCTTCATCCCGGCCTTTGCTAGTGAGTCTACCTCCCATATCGCGTGCCAGCCCATCGTTCGCGACGGATCGCCGGCCGAGTCGCTGCCCAACACAACCCGCACACCGGCCTCTCGCATCTTCTGAAGATTGCGCACCTGCAGCTCCCACGACCTGCGTGTGTTCGCCAGCGTTTCAGGCTTCCGGTTCGAAAATTGGTTTTCCAGGCGTTTGATCTCGCCTGGAGGAATCGTTTCGTGAAGGAGCGGATCGTCGAGCCATGTTGGACGGCCAGGCTCCATGCCGCGGCTCGTGACTCCCAGGTTTGGCGTCACAAATACCCCCGGATGTTGTTTCAACAACTGCAAGAACTCTTCGTCCACTTCCTTGTCGCGAACCAGATGGGTAAAGCCTTCGATGCCCGCCCGAAGCAAACCTTTGGCGTCCTCGAGGTCAAATACATGCGCGATCGCCCGGAGGTTGTGCTTATGAGCTTCGTCGATGGCGGCTCCGTAGAGTTCCGGCGTCAGCTTTTTCTGCGTGTGGTTTCGATCGTCCACCCAAATTTTCACGAAGTCAGGGCGGTGCGGAGCGAGGTCGCGCACGGCCTGTCTGGCCAGCTCAACGGTGGTGACGACATACGGCACATCATTTCGCGCGGGATCGTTCGGTCCCGATCCCGGCCACGCCAATCCACGGCCGACGGTCCGGAACAGAGCCGCGCCTGGATGAACTTCTTCTCGCAACTGATAGGGCAAGTCCCCGTAGTCGGTGCCCATGCTGATGGAGGCGGCAAATCCGTGGTACGCGTATCGCTTCAGATGATCGAGGAGATTCTCGCGATTGAAGTTTGCTTTCGACATGCTTCCGTCACGCTGATTGAGAAATCCAAAGTGACTGTGAACATCAATGAGCGCGGGAATGACCGTCTTGCCGCTCAGGTCGACGCGAGCCGCACCTGGCGGCGCTTGAACCTCGCCCTTTTTACCGACGGTCGTGAAACGGTTGTTCCGCACGATAAAGGCCGAGCTTTCAATCGGCACGCTGCCGTCGCCCATGATCAGCCGTGCGCCTTCGAATAGGATGATCGGATTGCCTTGCGACAAGCCCATCGACACCACGATCAACGAGCCAATCAACACTTTTAGACTCCGCATAATCCTCCGAAACCAATGTAAGGATGTTCGCCGCGAATTCTACTCTGCTTTCGGTATAATCCCCACGACTTTCATGGGTATCAACATCAATGTGAAGATCACGCCAGATGGGAGACTCAAAGTACTGGACTTCGGCCTCGCAAGAAGTCCGATCTTAACTGACGCTGAAGCGACGGCCGGCCATGGTATGACGGCAACCGGCTCTGATTCATATGACGGTTCGAGTTTGATGCCATCATTTTGATAGTGTTTACATCCGTTTGATGTTTCGTTTCCGTCCCTCACCCGCTTCACACGAGGACAGGCAATCACTGTTCCCAGTTTAACTTTTCCAATGTGCTCAATTAGTTCCTCGACCTATCAGAATCCCGGCGTGTTCTGTTTTCCGTCTGGCACGCCTCCTGCATTATTCGCCGCCGGAGGTCAGGTATGAAAACGAATCGAAGGAATGCTGTCACGTTCATCATCTCGATAGTGGGGTTGGTGTCGACGCTCATTACGGCACGCGCGACCCTGGGACAAACGCGCACCGCTATCTTGCAGGGGCAGGTCGTGCAAGCCACGGTCCTGAAGCTGCGATCTGTCCGGCCAAAACCCCTGCACACGACAATCACTCCGAAAGTCCGGGCCGACGTGCTCGTCGTGAAGTTTCGGGAAGGAACGCGGGTGCGTGAGAGGTTGGGCCTGCTCGAAGCCGATCTGACGAACATTTCCCCTGCCGAAGAGCAACTGCTTCAACGCGCCAACCTGCCGCGGCAGCGGCTCTTTGAGGATCTGGCCCAAATCAATACTGTCGTCGCGCCAAACTCCAAGCGGTTTGTGAAAAGGCTGTTCGTCCGGACCGAAGCGGAACTCGACGCCGAGAAGCGTGAAGGCGAGAACCGCAGCGGCGAGGAACTGGCGGATTTGAATCTGTATCACCGCATCTTTATTGCGGACGCGAATCCCCGTGAAACCGAACAGCTGCTCGATCAGCTCAACGCGCTCGACAGCGTCGAGATCGCTTATCCTCAGCCGATCTCGCAACCCGCGCAGGCGGACGCCGCTCCGACGACGCCCGATTTTTCAGGTTCGCAGGGCTACCTTCTCTCAGCAGCGGGGCCCACCTCCACGACCAACGGTATCGACGCCGCCTTCGCGCGGCTGTTTCCCGGCGGGCGCGGCGCAGGGGTGAAAATCATCGACATCGAACAGGGATGGAACCTGACGCATGAGGATCTTCCTCCCGTCTTCTTCCAGGGCGGACCCAACCGGGGCGACTCTGGGCCGTGGAATCACGGCACGGCGGTCCTTGGTGAGCTGGCTGCCGCTGAGAATGGCTACGGCATTACGGGTATTGCTCCTCAGAGCAGGATCGGCGTTTCCTCGGCTGTAGACCGCACCTGCATCCTCGGCATCTGCTGGTGGAGCGACGATTTCGAAAATGCGGTCAACAGAGCCACAGCGCAGTTGGGTTTCGGCGACATCATGGTGATCGAGCAGCACGCGCCGGGACCGGACAGCGGGCTGGCCGTGGATTCCAACTGCAACCCCGACCAGTTCGAGTTCGTCGCGATGGAGTTCTGGGACTCGTACTTCGATGCGATCAAGAACGCGACGTCGCGAGGAATCATCGTGGTCGAAGCTGCGGGCAACGGACGGATGGATCTGGATTCTTCGGTCTATAACGGGAAGTTCAATCGATCGGTGCGTGATTCGGGCGCGATCCTCGTCGGCGGAGGAACGTCCGGCGGACGCGCGCCGAAGTGCTGGACGAACTTCGGCAGCCGCGTGGACCTGCAGGGCTGGGGCGAAAACGTCATGACTCTCGGCGCCACGGGCGATTCTCCGTCGCATCCGGCAATCAAGGTCAACGGGAATGATTACAACCAGTGGTACACGACCGCGTTCAGTGGAACTTCCAGCGCGACCCCGATTGTTGCCGGCGCGGCGGCCGATCTTCAGGGATTCCGGAAAGCTCGCGGTTTGGGGCCGTTCACTTCAATCGAGATGCGGAATTTTCTGCGATCGACGGGCGTGGCTCAGGCTGCCGATTCGAGACAGATCGGTCCGCTTCCGAATTTACGCACAGCCATCAATGCGCACCAGCCGAAACGGACGCTCAAAGTCACGTTCCTCAATATAAAAGTCGTGGACAACGTTTTTGCGGGTCCGCAGTCGCTCGCGTTCAACTTCTCGGTCAATGGTTCTTCGGCGAGCACCGGCACCATGTCTTTCCCGCAGGGCGTCGCGGTGAATCTTCCGGCGAATTTCACTTTGACGGCGCAGGAGATTCTCAGCGATGGCATCACGGTGTTTGTGTCGACGAATCTTCGGTCGGTGATCTCTTTCAATCCGAAGACCGGAGCGATCACATCAGTGTGGAGCCGGCCGGTCCATGTGCTTCGTTCGTTCCCGCAGGGAATGGACTTCAGCGGCGGCAGCCCGGTTCTCGGAGGCGGCTACCGGCAGTTCACAGATCGAAGCACCGATGCGAGTGGATATTTCGAAGTGACGTATCGCGTGTCGGAGGTTTGGTATCCGGTGTTTGCTCAGTAGCAGCGCAGGTGACCTCCGCGGAACAACCTCTGCCTCCGGCAGCGGGTTGTTCAATTCCCCGCAGGTTTTCCCGCAGACTTTCCCTTCGAATTCTTCTCCCGGTACCGCGAGTAGTACAATCTCACATCATGATGAAGTTCACTTTGGCTCTATTTCTGGTCTTGAGCGCCGCAGCGCAAAACGGACCGGTTGCGCAGCCCCGGCCGCTTCAAGGCTTCTCGAGCGAGAGCGCCGACCGGCAACGTATGCTGGAAAAGCAATTCGATTCCTTTTTGAAGAAAGACGAAGTGCGCGACTGGATGAAGCGGTTGTCGGCTAGGCCGCACCATCTGGGATCGCCGTACGGTAAGGAGAACGCGGATTTCATTGCAAGCCTGTTTCGCTCCTGGGGCTACGAGACCCAGATCGAGCGCTTCGACGTCCTTTTCCCCACGCCCAAAACGCGACTGCTCGAAATGACTTCGCCGGAAAAGTTCACGGCGAAGTTGGAAGAACCTACGCTCAAAGAAGATGCCACGTCGGGCCAGAAATCCGAGCAACTGCCAACATACAACGCGTACTCGATCAATGGTGATGTCACCGGACAATTGGTGTACGTGAATTACGGCGTACCTGAGGATTACGAAGTGCTCGAGCGGCGTGGGATCGATGTCAAAGGCAAGATCGTGATTGCACGTTATGGCGGTTCCTGGCGCGGCATCAAACCCAAGGTTGCGGCGGAACATGGCGCGATCGGCTGCATCATTTATTCCGATCCACGAGATGACGGGTACTTTGCCGGCGATATTTATCCAAAAGGGGCATGGCGGAATGAAAACGGAGCACAGCGAGGCTCGGTAGCTGACATGCCGCTGTATCCCGGCGATCCCCTCACGCCCGGCGTCGGTGCAACGGCGAATGCGAAACGCCTCGACATTAAAGACGCACAAACGCTCACCAAAATTCCGGTGTTGCCGATCTCCTATTCCGATGCCCTTCCGTTATTGCGATCGCTCGATGGGCCTACCGCGCCTGCGGCCTGGCGCGGCGCGCTGCCGATCACCTATCACATAGGTCCGGGCAAAACGACAGTTCATCTGAAGCTCGAATTCGATTTCAAACTCGCGCCTGCATATGACGTCATTGCGCGTCTTCGCGGCAGCGAGCGTCCGGATGAATGGGTGATTCGCGGCAACCATCACGATGCCTGGGTGAACGGAGCCGGAGATCCCGTCAGCGGCCTCGTGGCGTTGCTCGAAGAGGCGCGAGCGACGAGTGAGCTGATGAAATCGGGCTGGCGACCGAAACGGACGATTATCTACTGCGCGTGGGATGGCGAGGAACCCGGCCTGTTGGGCTCGACCGAATGGGCGGAGGCCCACGCCCAGGAACTACAGCAAAAGGCCGTCATCTACGTCAATTCGGATGGAAACTCGCGCGGTTACCTCAGTGTTGGGGGCTCACACACGCTCGAACGTTTCATGAATGATGTCGCGCGGGATGTGATCGACCCCGAGAAAGAAGTTTCCGTCGCCGAACGCTGGCGCGCTCGACGCATTCTGAACGGCAACGCCGATATGCGTCGAGAGGCACGCGAACGGGCCGATGTTCGCATTGATCCTCTCGGTTCCGGTTCCGATTACACGCCGTTCCTCCAACATCTCGGAATTGCAACGCTCAACGTCGGCTACGGCGGCGAGGGCGAAACCAGCGGCGTCTATCATTCGATCTACGATTCGTTCGATCATTACGTTCGTTTCGCGGATCCCACATTCGACTACGCCTTAACGCTCAGCAAGACTGGCGGCCGCGCCGTGCTGCGATTCGCGAATGGGGATTACTTGCCGTTGAACTTCGGGAATCTGTCCGATACGGTTTCCCAGTACGTCAAGGAAGTGATGAAGCTTGCCACCGACGAACGCGATGCGATCGCGGAACGCAATCGACGTATCAACGAGAAGACGTTCGAGATTGTGGATGATCCGGTAAGGAACCTGGTGGTTCCGAAACCTGAACCGCCGGCGCCGTTCATCAATTTCGCGCCGCTCGAGAACGCCTTGTCGCGCTTGGAAGAAAGCTGTCGGAATTACGACAACGCAATGAGGGATGCGGCGGCAGCGGTCCGGTTGCAATCGCGCGACCTTCAGCAGGCGCTCGATGATGCTCTGCGCCAAGTGGAGTTGGCCATGATCAACGAACGCGGCCTGCCTCGGCGCCCGTGGTTCACGCATCAGATCTACGCGCCCGGCTTCTACACCGGTTACGGTGTGAAGACACTACCCGGCATTCGCGAAGCTATCGAGCAGCACAATTGGAACGAGGCCAGCGAACAGATTGTCGTGGTCGCGAATACGCTTGAGCGAACCGCGGCTCAGATCGACCGCGCGCGGGCCTTGATCTCGAAATAAGCGTCAAACATTCCCCTCCTCGCAGAGCAGGGGTGGCGCGAAGCGCCGGGGTGGTCAGTTCGGCGAAGACATTTCAGCCGGTCTGACCACCCCGTCTGCGCCTTCGGCGCATCCACCCCTCCTCTGCGAGGAGGGGAATAACAATTTCTTGTCACCTTCCCCCCACCGCACTAAAGTATTTCTCCATGAGCAAATCCAAACCGAAGAAAAAGATCTCCCGGCGGAAATTTCTCAAGGGAACTGGGGTGGCGCTCGCAGTTGCGACGACGGCGCCGAAAATCGAAGCACAGACGCCCGCCGCTGCCGCAGCGACGGAGGCCGTGCCGCGATCGATGATCCGGGTCACCGTGAACGGAACCGAACGGCGTATCGAGGTCGAAGACCGTTGGACGCTGGTCGAACTTCTCCGCGATCATCTCGGCTTGACCGGAACCAAGATCGGTTGCGACCGCGGCGAATGCGGAGCGTGCACCGTGCTTCTCGACGGCAAGCCTGTCTACTCGTGCAGCAATCTCGCCGTGTGGGCCGATGGACGATCCGTACAAACCGTCGAAGGCCTCGCGCAGAACGGACGGCTCGATCCGCTGCAGCAGGCGTTTATCGAACACGATGCGCCGCAGTGCGGCTTCTGCACATCAGGACAACTCATGGCGGCCAAAGGACTCCTGACGCGCAATCCGCAACCAAACGCGGACGAGGTTCGCGCCGGTATGACGGGAAATCTCTGCCGCTGCTCCGGCTACAACCACTACGTCGAAGCGGTATTGGCTGCCGCAACGCGTAGCGCAAGCCCGACGCGAAGCGCAAGCGCGAAAGCGCGCAGCCTCAAGGAAGGGCGCAGCCTTAAGGAAGGAGGTTCACGATGAGACAGCAGAAGGACACCTCCGTTGCTCCGCTGAAGACGGTCGGGCACGCAACGCCGCGCATCGACGCGCTCGAACGCGTCACCGGCAAGGCAATCTATACAAACGATCGTCAGCTCCCGGGCATGCTTTATGCGCGCCTCCTCCGCAGCCCGCATCCGCACGCGCGCATTCGCCGTATCGATGTATCCAAGGCGCTTGCCGTCCCCGGAGTGAAGACCATCCTCACTCATGAGAATTGCCAGGTCGTCTGGGGCGCCGGCGGCATTTCCGGCGGACTGCAGTACAACGACGACATTAAAAAGATCACCCGCCAGCGCCGCTATGTTTTCAACAATCCGCTGCGCTTCGTCGGCGAACCTGTAGCGGCTGTCGCCGCAATCGACCGGCACGTTGCCGAAGAAGCTGTTCGACTCATTCAAGTGGATTACGAAGTTCTGAGCTTCGTCCTCGAACCGGAAGAAGCGCTGAGGCAGGAAGCCGTCAAGATCTGGCCGGAAGGCAATCTCTCACTCGACACCCAGAACAGGGCTCAGCCCGTGACCACTCGCCGCGGTGACGTGACCGAGGGTTTTCAGGCATCCGACTTCGTCTTCGAGGACCGCTACTCGACAGCCTTCGTCCACAACGCGCAGATGGAACCGCGGTCCTGCATCGCTCACTGGGAGGGAGATAAGCTGACGCTCTACACGCCGACTCAGGGAATCTCCAATTGCCGCAGCGACACCGCGCGCGATTTGGGAATTCCACCAGAGAAGGTTCAGATCGTCTGCCAGTACATGGGTGGCGGATTCGGCAACAAGAATCAAAATCAGGATGCCGATCTCATCACCGCCATGCTCGCCAAAGAAGCGGGGGCGCCGGTCAAGCTCGAGTTCACCAGAAAAGATGACTTCATCGGTGTCCATGGCCGCTGGCCCACCGTTCAGTATTACAAGGTCGGTGTGACTCGCGATGGCCTGCTGAAGGCCATTCAGCTTCGCGGCTACAGCGGCATGGGTGGCTATCGGAAAAATACCGGTGCCATCGGCGGGATCGATATTTATCAATGCCCTCACATCGAGAGCGTGATCTATCCCGTTTACACGAACAAGACAGTGTCTGGGAATTTCCGTGGTCCCGAATATCCACAGGGATTCTACGGCATCGAATCAATGATGGACGACGTCGCGTACAAGATGAAAATGGATCCGGTCGACTTCATCTTGAAGAACATGACGCGCAAGTACCGCGATGAACTTCCCTACACGAACTACAGTCTCGAGGAATGCATCCGGCGCGGCGCCGAAGCGTTCGAGTGGAAGACACGATGGCGGCCTCAGCCGGGGTCCGATCCCGGCCCGGTGAAGCACGGAGCCGGCGTCTCCTTCATGGCATTTCGCTCCGCGCTGGGGCGCAGCAATGCAGTCATTCGCCTGGATGCGAAAGGTAAGTACACCGTCTTCGTCGGCGTGACCGACATTGGAGCCGGCGCGAAAACGACGATGGCACTCATCGCTGCCGAAGCTCTGGAGGTCCCGCTCTCCAGCGTGGAAGTCGTGTGGGGCGATACCGATCGATGCCCATATTCAGTTGGCGAATCCGGCAGCCGCACGACCATCCAGACCGGATATGCGGTCGTCCAAGCTGCGGAGGCACTAAAGCGTCAGATTGCCGAAAAAGGTTTGCCCTCGGGCGACAACGTTCTCGTCGGTTCGGCTTCGCCGAATCCGACTCTGGAAGGCAAGATCCGGGCGGCATATGCAGCGCACTTCGTCGAAGTCGCGGTGGATACAGATCTAGGCCACGTCCGCGTTACCAAGTACCTCGCGGTTCACGACAGCGGCCGCATCATGAATCCTCTGACAGCGAGAAGCCAGATCAAAGGCGGCGCGTTGATGGGCATTGGAATGGCGCTGCACGAAGACTTGATCTACGACCGCCGAAACGGACAACCGCTGACCGCAGGGTTCTATGGAGACCGTATCATCACGCATCGTGATGCGCCCGAAATCGAGGTGATCTTCATCGAAAGCGATGACGGATACGGCCCCTACGGCGCTAAGAGCATTGGCGAATCGAGCAAGGTGCCTTCGGTCGCTGCCGTTGCCAATGCGATCTTCAACGCGATCGGCCGCCGCATGAAAAACTTGCCGATCACGCGCGACAAAATCATGGGAGCACTCGCATGAAAACTTTTGCCAATTCCAACGCTCGTGATTTCCAGCAGGCCGTAGCACTCGTCCAGCAAACGCGACAGCAGGGACGCGCCGCGTCGCTCGTCGGCGGCGGTAGCGATCTGCTCGGGCTCGTCAAAGAGCGAATCGTCAATCCCGATGTCCTCGTAAACCTGAAGACGATCAGAGGTCTCGATCAGGTGAGGCCCTCTAACGGAGGTGTCAACATCGGCGGGCTGATCACGCTGGATACGCTGAGCCGCAACGATGTGATTCGGCGCCAGTACTCGGTATTGGCGGAAGCGGCGGAAACCGTCGCGACTCCGCAGATCCGCAATGTCGGTACTCTCGCCGGGAATGTCTGCCAACGCCCATGGTGCTGGTATTTCCGCAACGGTTTCCCGTGCTACAAGAATGGCGGGAATACCTGCTTCTCCTTCGGCGGCGAGAACCAGTTTCATGCGATCTTCGGCGGCGGTCCGAGTTACATTGTGCATCCCTCGGATACGGCCGTTGCGCTCCTCGCTCTGGACGCAAAGTTTCGCATTGTGGGACCTTCGGGTGAACGGGTGTTGCCGGCGGCGGAATTCTTTGCATTGCCGCAGCAGAATCCGGCTCGAGAGAATGTTTTGGCGGCAGATGAGGCATTGGCCGAAGTTCAAATACCTGCGCTTCGCGCCGGAACGCGCAGTACCTATCACAAAATCATGGATCGCGAGGCCTGGACGCACGCCGTTGTGAGCGCGGCGATGGTGCTCGAAATGGACAAGCAGGTATGTCGCAGCGCTCGCGTCGTTCTTGGCGGTGTGGCCCCGATCCCGTGGCGCCTGCCGAAAGTGGAACAAATGCTCTCCGGCGAGCGCATCACCGAAGCGCTGGCGGCCAAGGCCGCCGAAGCGGCTCTCGAAGGCGCAAAACCGCTCGCGAAGAATGCGTACAAGGTTCCGCTGACCAAGGGCGTCGTTCGCCGAACGCTCGTGGAGCTTGCCGCGAGGGGATAAGTGTGATTTATGAATTCCCGTCCTCGCACGGTGTTGCAAAACTACGGAATAGCGGGTTCGGTTCTCACTGTAGCGGCGCTCTATGAGCGCCGGTTTTTCGCAGAATCAACGAAGTACCGGCGGTCATAGGAGCTGTGAATGAATTGGAGTGCGGGCACTCCCCTCCTAAGTTAGGAGGGGTGCCCGAGCGTAAGCGAGGGCGGGGTGGTTCCCTCAACTGCCAGTGACGGCAGGGGAACCACCCCGCCTGCTCGGACTTTGTCCTCGCAGGCTCCCCTCCTAACTTAGGAGGGGAGTTGCGTGTCATCAATTCATTCACAGCTTCATAGACCGCCGCTACAGCAGACGAAAACTGCTTTGCGGCAGTTTTGCAACACCCTCCGCAGAGGAGGGCGCGAAGCGCGAGCCCGATAGGGCAAAGCCTCAATAGAAGCTCGGCGCAACCTTTCGGCCGAACTGACCACCCCGGCGCGCCAGCCAGCGGGCTGGCGCGCCACCCCTCCTCTGCGAGGAGGGGAATGCGCCAGGATTATGAACCGTCGCGAATTCTTGCTATTTTCAAAAGACGGCAAAAACACCGCTGAGCTGTCCTGCGAGCGGCTTTACATGCGGTATCTTGATTCGACACTCGACGGAACCACGCCGCAGTTCCTCCACGACATCGAACAGCGTCTTTCCGCAGTAACTTCCTTACGCTTGATCGATTCGCCGTGGCTGAGCACGGATGAGTTGAAATGTGTGGGGC
>QHWY01000401.1 GCA_003223875.1 Acidobacteriota bacterium
CGTTTCGCTGTGGCGTCGATTCGATGTTTTCGAGGGGGAGGACTGTAGCGAGTTTGCATGTCAAAGCAGCCAAAATCGTCGTTTTGAGCCAATTTTGCAAATTGTGCAAATCAGAAAATCAATAAGTTACGGAGAATCAATGCACAGAGGCACAACGAATCCCCCTTCCTCCGTCCTTATAGCTAATTGATTTTACAGAACTTAGATCGTGGAATGTCCGTTCCATCTCAATCTTTCAACAATTTGCAAATCTGAGTGCCTTCTGTGCATCCTCTATTAATGAAGGATGTTCTTCGCCGACTTCGGGCTGAGAGTAAAATACAAAGATGAAAACCACGACCTACGAAGCGATCGTCGAGAACGGTCAAATCAAGCTTCCGGAGACAGTTCACCTGCCGGACCACACAAAGGTGTTTGTCGTGGTGCCAGAGGCAAAAGCCGAACCCTTCAGCGTCGTGACCGGTGAAGATGGATTGCCCATCATCCGCACAGCGAACGGCGTTATCACTTCTCAGCTAGTCAAAGATATCGAAGCCCAGTTGGCATGACGTTTCTGCTCGACGTCAACGTGCTCATGGCACTCCTGTGGGAGAACCATGAACATCACCAAGTCGCACGACGCTGGTTTCGCCAAATCACCGACTTCGCGACGTGTCCAGTAACCCAACTCGGTTTCGCCCGCATTTCGTCGCATCCCGCTCCGCTCTGGGATACAGCATGTCGCCGGATAAGGCATTCAGTGTTTTGAGACGATTTCTAGCTAGCCGATGCTCGCCATCGCTTTGTCTTTGACGATTTGAGTTGCGCAGATCGAGTCCTTCGAACGGATTTGATGACGGGTGCGAATCAGGTGACGGACCATTACCTTGTCGCGTTGGCACGCAAGCACGGTTTTGCGCTGGCCACGTTCGATGAATCGTTGGCGAGCACGTTCAGTCAGGAAACAGATCTCATTCGACTGATCCGTTAGCTCAGAAACGCCGGTTTCAGAATTTCGCCGACGAGTTTCGTGCCCACGATTCCCTTCGATCACTTGATCGAGACTACACCACAATACGACAAACCATCCTAGACCATGCCCTCTAGCGGAAGGCGGCGAACCTAGCAAGACTTCTGCTTGAACCTCGTGCGATTGGCATAAGATCAGCCAATGGAACTGCGACATCTGCGATATTTTGTGGCGGCCGCCGAGGAGCAGCACTTTGGCAGGGCTGCCGAGCGTTTGCGCATCGCTCAACCGGCGCTCTCCCGGCAAATTCAGGATCTGGAAAATGAGATTGGTTTTGAACTGTTCGATCGTCTTCCCCGAGGAGTGAAAATAAGTGCAGCGGGAAAATCGCTCCTCGAAGACGCGCGCAGCATCCTGAAACAAGCAGATGAAGCCGTAAGACGTGCCGGGAAAGTAGCCCACCAATCGGGAATATTGCGCGTCGGATTCATAGAAAGCCTGTCCTGGCATGGCGTTGTTCCCCGGTCATTCCGGCAATTTCGCCGAAGGCATCCGGACGCCAGATTGGAACTGAGATCCTTAAGTTCTCTCGACCAGGTTGAAGCGGTCCGATTGGGCAAACTGGATGCTGGCTATGTCCATCGCCCGCTAATTAAAGATCGCAACCTGGCGCACGTCCCGGTCGCGTTGCACAACGTGATGTTGGCCTTACCGCAAGGACACTCCTTGTTGAAAGTCAAACCACTTCGCCTACGAGATCTCCGAGATACCGCTTTTGTGTGGTTTTCGAAGCGGACAAACCCTGTCTTTCATCGCCAATTGATGCAGCAATGTAATCGAGGCGGCTTGAAACATCCTCAGATCGTTCAGGAAGCGATTAATGAACCGACGATTCTGAGCCAGGTGGCGTGCAAGCTCGGCGTTGCGTTTGTCAGCGGAGCGACATGCTGGCGACGTCCCAAAGGCGTCGCAATGCGATCGGTCGTTGATCTGGATCTACCAATACCCTTTTCGCTGGTCTGGCGGAAGGACAATATCTCTCCATTGCTTGCGGCCTTTGTGGGCGCTGTTCAATCGATTCCCGAAGTCGCAGCCTTTTCCAAGAGTTGAGCTTCAACCATCGACACTGCTCGTTCGGATTCATAACCAAAAAGCATCGGTTTTGATAGAAAAGATCTCTTGGACGTGGCAAGTCCGAATGGCCTAGAAATAGGAGTGTACTCATCCTGGATCGATCCAGATTCATTCCTGATGGAATAGAGGAGGGTTTTCCAATGGCAAAACACTGGTTCGTGACCGGCAGCGCAAGCGGCCTGGGCCGCAGTATCGCGGAAGCGGTGCTCGCATCCGGTGATTCCCTCGTCGCAACGGCGCGAGAGCCCAAACGCCTTGGCGATCTCCTGGAGAAATACGGTGAACGAGTGCGCACTCTGGCGCTGGACGTTACGAACGAGGAAGGGTGTAAGAAAGGGGTGGAGCAGGCAGTAGAAGCCTTCGGGAGCCTAGATGTCGTCGTCAATAACGCGGGCTACGGCGATATCGCACCGTTCGAGCAGATGGGACCTGAGCGTTTCAAAGCGGTCATCGATACGAACTTCTATGGCGTCGTCTATGTCACTCGTGCCGCCGTCCCAATTATGCGAAGGCAAAAAAGCGGCTGCATCCTGCAAATATCGTCGGTTGGCGGACGGGTCACGCGGCCCGGCAGCACGCCGTATCACGCCGCCAAGTGGGCTGTTGGCGGATTTACCGAGTCGCTTGCCAAGGAAGTGGCACCTTTCGGCGTGAAGGTGTGTGCCCTCGAACCTGGCGGAATGCGAACCAACTGGGGGAACCGGGCGAATCAAAATACCCCGCAGTTGCTTCCGGATTACGAACCGTCCGTCGGCGCGGCGGTTTCCGCACTGAAATCGTACTGGGGACATGAGGTGAGCGACCCCGCGAAAGTGGCTCAAGTAATCCTTCGCCTGGCGTCGAGCGAACACCTGCCTTTCCATCTTCTGCTGGGCAGCGACGCCGTTCGAAACGCGCAGGAAGCCGAAACAACTCGCAACCGTGAAGCGGACCATTGGCGTGAAGTAAGTCTCTCGACAGACGTCGATGCTTCCGTATCCCTGCCAAATATACGATTCTGATCGACGACCGGACCCAAAGGGAGGTGGAGTGTGCAAACAGACCGG
>QHWY01000069.1 GCA_003223875.1 Acidobacteriota bacterium
ACCAAAAAGGAGGTTTCTTGAGTATTGATCTCGATCTTGTCATGCGAGAACAACTGGTGGAGCGGCGTAAAAGAGTCGTCTCGGCGATTTCGGCGGCTGGTACCGATCCTCGACTGAGCGCGTTGCTGCGTGAAGTGGATTCGGCGCTCGAACGGTTCGAGTCCGGTACTTACGGTGTGTGCGAGGTTTGTCACGACGCAGTTGAGGCTGACCGGCTCATCGCTAACCCGTTAGAACGTTTTTGCCTCGACCACTTGAACGCGAACGAGCGGCAAGCCCTTGAGGACGATCTCAATCTCGCCTCGGAAATTCAGCGTGGCTTATTGCCCAGACGCAACCTCCGCGTCGATGGCTGGCATTTCGACTACTGTTACGAACCAGCCCGGCTGGTCAGCGGCGACTACATTGACATTATTCAGAACGGTGACGGCAATCTCTATTTCATCCTCGGCGATGTCGCGGGTAAGGGCGTGGCCGCGTCGATGCTGATGGCGAAGCTTCATGCTGTTTTTCGAAGTCTTGTTCCCCTGCGACTCGGCGTCGATCAACTTACCGAACGAGCGAACCGCCTCTTCGGTGACAGCACTCTGCCTGGGCAGTACGCCACCCTGATCTGCGGACGCGCATCTAAAGATGGCGCCATTTCTATCTGTAATGCGGGGCATCCGCCCGCTTTGTTCAGTCGTAATGGAACGGTCGAA
The DNA here is from genome assembly GCA_003223875.1 of Acidobacteriota bacterium. Lineage (GTDB taxonomy): Bacteria > Acidobacteriota > Terriglobia > 20CM-2-55-15 > 20CM-2-55-15 > 20CM-2-55-15. The sequence goes on from QHWY01000069.1 coordinate 702, forward strand.
CAGATTTCCGCCACAGGACTACCATTGGGCATGTTCCCGAATCCAAAATTCTCGGTTGGAAATCTGAAGCTCGAAAGCGGGAACACTCTCATTCTCTATACGGATGGTGTTCCAGATACGCTTAACGCCGATAACCAAGAATACGGAATATCGAGGTTGATCGATGTGACCACGAAATTGTGGTCATTTCCGCCGGAAAAGCTTGTCGCGAGCTGTCTGTCTGACGTTTCCCTGTTTCGCGAAGGCAGCCCCCGATTTGACGACATCAGCATCATGGGAATCCGACGAGAGTAATCGCGCGCAGATCTCGTTCCCGTATTTGAAAAATTGAATAACGCTGAAGTGAGCAGTGACTATCCGATGAATGCGACGAATCCCGTCAAAAATTGTGCGAGCTGCTTTTTTATAGTCTCGTCGATTATCTTGCCGTGCTCATCGAAGACGCCTTGCGCGCGAGACACCAGCAGGCGTCCTCCGAACCAAGGCTTTGTTCCAAGAGTGCGCAGGACAGGAAGCCACGCATTCTGACTTAGAATGGTTCCAAACCCTCCAGGACTTGCTCCCATCAGGGCGACTGGTTTATCTCGAAAAGTGGCCTTGATGTCTGACGGCGGCCGTGAAAACCAATCAATCGCATTTTTGAAAACACCCGGTATGGAGTTGTTATATTCCGGCGTCGCGAGAAGCAGCCCGTTGGATTCGGCAATCGCGCGCTTCAATTCAGCCGCTCGCTTGGGGATGCCCTCAGTGGCTTCTACATCGCCGTTATACAAAGGAATGCCTTCAATACTTTCAATTCTGAGCTCTGTACCATTTGGCATCAATTCTGCCGCATTCCGGAGCAGCGCGGTATTGAAGGAGCCACGGCGCAAACTCCCGGAGATCCCAATTATTATCGACACGATATTGCTCCTTCGACCGCCTGAGGAATTCAATCAGTGCAGTCCGGAAATGCCCGAGCGTTGATTCTAGGGGAAGTTGCTGCTTTGTCCACTCGGTTCGCACGCGCTGACCCGCCAAGGGCATGCTGTAACGACCGGCTCGGCAAAGCTCGCAGCGAAGCGTCCCGGTAACCAATCCTAACCGTTCGGGTGATGCGGGCGCCGTACCTTTTCCTGCATTCTTGTCTCAGGAGACGATTAAATGACAGGAATGTGGCAGCAGTTCTCAAAAGAGATATCCGAAGTCGTTGATCAGGCAGGCAAGTCGATTGTTGCAGTAGATGGCCGGGCGGGACACACATCGAGCGGAATCGTTTGGCGCCGTGACTCGGTCCTGACAGCGGCGCACGCAATTCGGCAGGAGATCAACATCGGTGTGATTTTCGCTGCCGGTCGATCTGTCGCCGCACGGCTCATCGGCAGAGACCGGGGAACGGACATCGCCTTGCTGAAACTGGATCAAGATATAGAAATGCAACCGGTGCAATTCGGTAGTACTCAATCACTCGCCGTTGGAGAATTCACTGTGGCGGTGGCCCGGACACGACGGGGCAACATCGTCGCGAGCGCTGGAATCATCAGTGGACTCATGGGCGAATGGCAGGTGGCCCGGACACGTATCGACCAATTCATTCGGCCCGACCTCTATTTGTATCCCGGGTTCTCCGGAGGCGCGCTCATGAACGCCGCCGGCGAGGCGTTGGGACTAAACACGAGTGGACTACTTCGAGGGCGACCAATCACAATACCTTCGTCCACACTTTCACGTGTGGCCGAAGAAATTGCCGCGACTGGCCACGTCGCACGGCCATATATCGGCGTGGTTATGCAGCCCGTGCAGATTCCCGAATCCCTTCAAAAGAAAGCAGCGGTGAATACCACTTCGGGTTTGTTGGTGCTATATGTCGAAACCGGCGGGCCCGCCGATCAGGCCGGTGTTCTTCTTGGTGACATTCTTTTGGATATGGAAGGACAATCGTTCAGCGACTTGGAAGATGTCTATCAGGCTCTCGGAAGGAAAAGAGCTGGACAAGACGTCCAGACCTCTTTAATCCGTGGCGGACAGCGGCTCCAACTCACAATCCGAGTGGGTGATCGTCCTCCGCGCTAGACCCTATGGTGGATCTCTGGATCATGACATTCTCCGCCGCGCGCCGGGAATGGCTGTCGAAGGCTGTGAGCAGCGAACCCGAGATCCGCATCGCCGGAACAGCCGCAACTTTCCCATTCCTGAGGTCGCTAATGTTGGAGAGTTCGGCGGATATCTCGCTCATTGATTTGCAGCCGGAGATCCCCTCCAGCACTACCAATGATTGGTTGGACGAATTGCTCGAGTTGACCTCGATTGTCGTGCTCAGCCCAGAACCCGATCCGGCAACATTCAACCGGATCCGGCGCGCGGGAGTAGGTAGCGTTCTGCAGTCGAGTGCTTCATCGGAGCAGATTGTGCACGCGATCCGGGGCGTTGCTTCAGGCTTGATGGTTTTTGACAGTGCCCTCGCGCCTCAACCCTCCGAGGATGAACTATTGGAGCAACTCACTCCGCGCGAGGGCGAAGTCCTTCGATTGCTCGCCGATGGATTGGGAAATAAGGACATCGCCGTAAAGCTGGGCATCTCGGAACACACGATCAAGTTTCATATCCATTCCCTTCTCGGAAAGCTTGGCGCCGCCTCACGAACCGAAGCAGTCACGCGCGGCCTGCGAAGCGGCCTCATCGAACTGTGAGCGGCGGCGTTGATATTCGTCTTTTTACTTTTAACCTATACTTTGACTTCCGGTGGCCGGGTTGTTCGGCAACTGGTTCAGGAGGACGCATGCGATTAGTTCTGCGGGTGATGGCCGCTTCGGCACTCCTCGTCATGGCTTATGCGACGCAGGTCTCCGCACAGACGGGTTTTCGAAACATGTTCGATCACCTGCACCTCGCGGCTCCGGATCCGATCAAGGCCGCGGAATGGTACCGGAAGAATCTCGGCGGCCAGCCAATGACGGAAGGGACCGACCGGCTGATGTTCGGCGAGACGCGCATCATTTTTCAACGGAACGAGAAGCCAACGCCCAGTGCGGGCAGCGTGGTCGACCACATCGGCTTCTCAGTCAAGGACGTCGATGCGGCGATGAAGGCGATGGAAGCTGACGGCGCGAAAATCGAGGGGCCTGCTCGCGAAGTGGCCGGACTGTTCAAGCTCGGGTTCGTGGTCGACCCGTTCGGTACTCGCCTGGAAATCGTGCAGGACCCCGCGAAGCTCGGGCTGCACCACGTTCACCTGCGTGGAGCGGATCCGAATGCATCGCTGGCGTGGTACGTTGACAAGTTCGGCGGCACCGTCGGCAAAATGAAGGATCGCCTTGACGGGATCAATTACGGCGGCGTCTGGTTGCTCGCGACGAAGGGCGAAGCCACACCGAGCGCCGGCCACGCGATCGACCACATCGGATTCCGTCCACTGAACGTCGACAACGCCGTCGCGACGCTCAAGACGAAGAACGTCAAGGTGACGACCGAACCGCGGCCGCTCACGCTTCCGAGCGGTGTATCGATGCGGCTCGCGTTCATCGAGGGGATTGACGGCGTCCGGATCGAGCTCGTCCAGCGCAACTGAGACTACAAACGCCAAAACGGTCACGCTGCAAAGTGGAGTGTCTATGAAAAAAGAAAACCATTCTAATATCCGGCGTTTCGTATGGATAGCGTTCGTCGCGCTCGCCATCATCGCGGTGAGTCCGGCGGTGAGGGCGCAGACGCTTTCCACCTCGGTTGACGGCTTGCTTGGGGCAGCCAAGAATGCGGCTGGCCTCGAGTGGCCGGGCACCTTTCTTCGCCTCTGTATCCCACCTCCGCCTGGCGCTCCTGCGCCTACTGCTCCCGCGGCTGCACGCGGAGGCGCGCGTGGGACCCCTCCCGGACCGCCGGCCAGGGAAACGTGGTACGCAGAACCAGCCAAGGTTGCCGACAACCTTTATTTCCTTGGCACGAAGATTCACAGTGCGTGGGCAATTGCCGGCAGCGAGGGAACCATCGTTCTCGAAGCGCTGTACGATTATGCGGCGCAGGACGAAATCTTCGGCGGCATGAGAAAGCTCGGCCTGGATACCAGGCGGGTCAAATACGTCATCCTCTCGCATGCTCACGCTGATCATGACGGCGGCGCCAAGTTACTTCAGGATGAAATCCCGGGCGTGCGCCTTGTGTACGGCGCGGCAGACTGGGACGCAGTGGACATATCGACCAATCACGCGGGCGGCAAGCCCAAACATGACATGGTTGGCAAGGACGGCATGAAAATCTCCGTGGGCGACGCCTCTGTCCAAATCGTCACGATGCCCGGCCACACTCCGGGAACGCTCTCCTTCCTCTTTGAGGTCCGAGATAACGGCAAGCCCCTGCGCATCGCCTACGTTGGCGGGACAGCAATTCCGTTTAACGCCAATGCCGAATACTACGAGGGCTACATTGCATCATCGAAGAAGATGGCGAAGGCCGCCGCCGACTACGGCGCAACAGCGCTGATGTCGAACCACACCGAGTTCGACAATGCTTTTTTCAAAGCCCACACGGCGGCAAATCGCAAGGCCGGCGTAGCGAATCCGTTCGAGGTTGGTACCGCGGCAGTCGCCCGCTATTTCACAGTGGTCCAGGACTGCGCCACCGCAGCGAGAATCCGCGCCACGGGTAGGTAGACCGCGACCGATGCCAAGTTGCGTGGGATGTAGACCGCCGCTACAGTGCCCAAGCTGTCGCCTTTTCCTCTGTATTTCAAGCAAAAAAAGTGCTTACCATTAAGTGGTGCGCAATAGGCTAGTCATCCTCGCTCACGCGATTTTCGGCGGGGTAATGATCCTTCTGCCGTGGCCCGCATTCGGTCAGAGCACCACGCTGAACTTCCATCCGGTAGCCGCCGAACTTAGCACACCATTAAATCGGATTATCATGATCTCGGCGAGTCCGAATCAGTTGCATATCTATGGGCCGGCTGGTCCGAGTGACGTTACAGTCAACCCGTCGAAACCTCCGTTGTCGCTGGCAGTCAGTCCCGACGGACTACATGCGGCCGTCGGTCACGAATCGCTCATCTCATATGTGGACTTGACTGCCGCGGTGGTGGAGAAGACATTTCCGATTTCCGTTAGTGCGAAAACCATCACCTTGAGTGCATCGTGGATCTATGTGATGCCGTCTTACCAAGGAGATTCCGTTTCGGTCCAGATCGCGACGGGGGCTGTTACTCCGAATAAAACAGTCTTTTACGCCAGCGGTGGAAAAGTGAACCCTGCTGTGAACGCACTCTACAGCACGCAGGACGGACTGTCTCCCAATAAAGTCAGCAGATTCGACATCTCCACCGGCCCGATCACAAACCAGATATATGCTCCTTATCACGGTGATTACCCAACATGCGGTCCGCTGTTTTTCTCAACCGACGGCAGCCGGATTTATACAGGCTGTAACGCGGTTTTCTGGGCCTCGACCGATCCTGCGCTCGACATGCGTTATCTGACAAGTTTTCCTGCCGGACTCAACGCACGCAGCATAACGGAATCTGCGCTTCTAAAGAGAGTGGCTGCTATCACCGGCCCTCGGTATCCGGGTGATACAGTCCCCAACGACAATATCGTATACACGTATGAGTACGAACACTTGAATCCGGTGGGACAGTACACTCTGGCCGACTTACAGGGGCCTGGATCGCGAACGATTAAAGTGCATGCGAAATGGGTTTTCTTTGATGCCGGTTCAACGGCCTTGTACGTGGTCGTGCAGGCCGATCAGAGTTCTGGACTGCTGAATGACTTCTCGGTACAGACGATTTCACTCGCGCCGGCCGACGCATGCGGAGCCTTATTCAATGTCTCTTCCGCCGAAGTCGTTGCTGATGGAGAGATCGGAACGGTACGTATCTCGGCAGCGTCTTCGTGTGGTTATGAAGCCGTGAGCACATCATCGTGGATTCAAATTATTTCGGGAGGCTATGGCTCGGGCAATGGAACCCTCACCTATATAGTTCGCGCCAACTCGCAAGACCAACGGACAGGAACCATTTCGCTACCAGGATCAACTCTCACGGTGACGCAGGCGGGCGTATCGCCCCCGGGACCTTTGACACGGCTGCCGTACAATGTTGTGGCCGCTACGTACAACAAAGCGCTTGATAAGCTCATCTTGATCAGCGCAAATCCTAACGAACTACACATATATGACTTATCGACACGGTCCGAACAGACCGTGCAGCTAGTCATGGCTCCGTTGTGTTTGTCCGTCAATCCGGATGGAAACTTTGCGGCTGTCGGTTATGACGGTTGGGTATCGTATGTAGACCTTCAAAGCATGTCGATCGTCGAAACCTTCCAAGTGATCACCGATGTGAATTCCGTTTTGTTGGCCGGGAATGGATATATGTATCTTTTTCCGAAACGCGACTGGTCCGATATTTATTCGCTGGAGATTTCCACATCTATACTCACAGCCACCGGCGCCATCTATCAAGGTCGTATTCCCAGGCTTTCGTCAGATGGTGAATACATGTATCTCGGTGGCTCGTGGTTCTCAAAATGGTCCATCAGTAGTGGCGTTGCGAAGCCCATTACTGGTATTTCCCCTACGCTAAATTCGTGCGGCAATCTGTGGCTTAGCGAGGACGGCAAGCGCCTGTTTACAGCATGCGGACGGGTTTTTCGAACCTCACCTGTTCCTTCTGAAGATTTGCAACCGAACGGCGCACTATCGCCGAACAATTCGGTCCGATGGGTCGATGAGTCTCTAACCCAGCAATCTACCGCCGTAATAGCTGGCTCTGCCAATTCGCAAGAGCAAGGCTCGACTCAGATCTATCTCTATGGAGACGCTTTTCTGGATTACCGCGGAATGTTGGATCTTCCATCATTTAACATTTCCGGCAAACCATATTCCGGCTTTGGGCAATATGTGTTTTGGAACAAAGATGCGAGCGCCTTAACCGTCATTGAGAAGGTGGACACCGCGGCGAATGCTGCGTCGAGTTATGCTGTGGCGTCGATATCTCCCACCTTGGAAGCCCAGACTCCTTTCACGATCGTTGGGCGGGGCGGTGCCTCCTGGACAAGTCTCGGAGCTGGTGCATTCACGGGAGTCGGTTCTGCGAGAGTAAAGACCCTCGCTGGAAGCGGTTCTCCTTCCGGTTTAGCGATCTTTGGAGCGCGGCAAAATGGAGTGCTCGTGTCGGAAGCAACCGTCCCGGCAGTGACGCCGGTGCAATCCGGAAGGATCTATGCGGAAATTGGGGACAGCGTCGACACCGGCCTCGCGATCGCCAACCCGAGTCCGACAGCGGCGAAGGTTACTTTTTATTTCACAAACCAATCTGGTGCAAATTCGGCTTCGGCTTCTACAATGATTCCAGCTAATGGGCAGATTGCCGCATTTCTCGATCAGGCACCATTTAATGGACTCTCGTCCTTCATGGGCACCTTCACATTTTCGTCGGACACTCCGATTGCAGCAGTCGCTCTCCGAGGGCATAGCAATGAACGATCAGAGCTGCTGTGGACAACGCTGCCGGTACTTCCACTCAATTATTTCTATGGCCCACAGATTTTTCCGACCGCCATCGATGGTGGTGGCTGGACAACACAATTCGTTCTCGTCAACACGACGGATTCTGTACTTAGCGGAACGCTGCAGTTTTTTCCACAAGGATCGCCCGTAACATCTGGCAGCAGCCTCGACTACTCAATTCCTGCTCGCAGTTCGCGAAAGCTGATGACCGCGGGGAACGGTACAACCCTACTCGCGCGCGCCGTCCGGATTGTGCCGGATAGCAGGAGCTTTGGCGCGCCGTTGGGAATCGCCATCTTTTCCGAAACGAATGCGGAAGGGGTAACAATATCTGAAGCGGGTGTGCCCGCATCCTCGAATATCCAGCAAGCAGTTTTGTATGCGCAGGCATCGGATGATGCCTCTCTTATTCAGACTGGTGTGGCCATCGCGAGCACGAGTTCCACTCCAACGAACGTCACTCTCGAACTGACGACTCTTGGGGGCGGTGCGCCCGTCTTGACTGGAAACGTGACCGTCCCCGCCAATGGGCAGATCCAGATGTACTTGAACCAGATTCGTGGATTCGAGAGTCTGAAATCATTCCAAGGTCTTTTGACCATTTCAGCGAAAGAGTCGGCGGTCGGCGTCGTCGGACTACGATCCCGATACAACGAGCGCGGTGACTATCTGGTCACGACGATTCCCGTTGCTTCCGCCCCATCTTACAGTTATGGGAACTCTACTGCTCCTTTATTCCCCCACTTTGCAGACGGCAACGGTTACACGACCGAGTTCATTTTGTTCGATACTTCAACTGTTACCACTGGCCAGTCGTCTGTGGGTAACCTCTTGTTTTTCACTCCAGCTGGGCAGCCACTCAACCTGGCTGTTCGCTAGGAACGGATCCGTTGTTCGATTTGTATGGAGGCTTCGCAATATCGGGAACAGTTGAGGCCATCCTATTCCCCTACCTCTCATCGCACCGCCGTCCATTTTCATAATGGACTTCCCAACCGTCCGGATAGATTGATCCCGCCACCGGGTTCGGACATCCCGTTTCACGAGCCTGCTTCAGGCGCGGAGCAAATTGCTCCCAGCGCCGCTCCGGCCCGTACTGCTTAATCCAAAAACGGCTGCCGCCGAAACCGACATTCATCAAGAGCAACAAACCATATAGGCTGTTTTTCCAGGCTGAATGGAGCTTGGAGAAGTCGATCCACAATACCCAAACCAGGTATGCCGCAAACACCGTGGGAAAGGCGTATCGCATCTTCGTGAACGCGTCATTCATGGGAATGGCGAAAACGGCGAAGTTCCCTGGACGCGCCCACCAACTCACTACAGGCCACAGGACAATCCCGCCCAACAGCAAGAGACCGGCTTGCGCCGCCTTGTTTCGGCGGCTGCGGGCGGCCGCCGTACAGAACAACGCGCATGTTCCCGTGGCGATCAGCGCGCGGGCCCACGCGGTGGGCATGCCGGAAACGGCGATCGTCAGCCGGTCTCCCAACCAAGGCAGAAACAAGACCGCGTCGCGGGTCGTTTTGACAAAGACCCGCGCCAGATCGGACAACGGCTGCTGCGGACCTGCAGCCGCGTTGCTGCGAACGAGCCATAAAACCCCGATCGAAACTGCCAGGAGCGCAAGGAGCAAGGCGTTTCCAAAAATGTGCGCGCGGCTGCGGCGTTCTTGGATGCTCTCCATTAGTCGCCAAGCAAACAATGGAACGAGGAACAAGGCCTGACCCATGGAGGCGATGGCGAGGATCGCCAGCAAGGCCTCGCCGGCGCTGATCGCCGCGCTGGGATCCTTCAAGCCCAAGAAGGCTACGGTAAAACAAAACACCCAGGGCAGGTTGCAATAATTCCCTACCATTTCGTTCAGGCCTGGTGTGAGGCAGAAAACCAGACAGAGGCAACAGCGGACGCGGTCCGAAGCGATGATCCACCCGTACTGGCGGCGGATCGGCATCGCCGCTACCGCCGCAAAGATCAGCGTGGCGGAGATGTTGATCGCGGCGGCAAACCACTCTAATGGCAACGCGCGCAGCCACAACAGCACGAGCGCTCGCGGAACCAGGTGATAAAACCCGCCATAGGTGAACGTGAGGGAACGCAGTCCATGCTCGAGCGCTTGCGCCAGGTAGAGGGCGCCGTCTTCGGCCCACAGTTCCATATGGATGAAGCGTTGCCATGCGCGGAAAGAAAACAGCAGCGCGCACACCGCAAACATCCGGGGGTAAGTCATACCTTCTGGATGACGATGACCGAATACGCGTAGAGATCCCGCATCCCAAAGTAGTAGTCGACGAGCGAGAAACGCGCAGCTTCAACGAGTTTTTGCGCGTGCAAGCGGGAGCGGACGCGCGTGATTTCCTCGGGATGGAACTGGATGTCCGTCCTGCGGGCAACCTTGGCAAAAAGTAAGGTGAGCGCCTTGAAGAACAGCACGCTCAAGCCGAACTCCGGCGGCCAAAACAGCACCGCTTTCGCGTGTGGTTTGAGCACACGACGAAATTCATCGAGGATTTTTCCGATCTCCTGCTCCGTGAAATGTTCCATGACTCCGAGGTTGTAGATACCATCGATGGATTCTTCATTCCGGTTTCTGTCGTTCTGCTGATTGCTCCGCCCGAGGTACCCCTGGGTAATGAACTGGATGCGGAGTGTCTCGCTCTTGATGCTGGATGTGTAGTTCTAGCTCGACTGTTTCACGCAGGTCCGTATTTGGCTGTCTCGGGACGATTTTGGGAGCGTTGAGGTGATGATCCATATACCAGAAGCGTAACAACCCTGAAAACGGCGTCAATTACCCT
>QHWY01000410.1 GCA_003223875.1 Acidobacteriota bacterium
ATACGATCTATAGCCTATTGTAATACAGCGCCGCGCCTAACACTTATTCACTGTAATCTGTGGCCGGAATCGCGAAACGGGAGAGGATGCCGCGAGCAATATCAGGCGATCGGAAGGTGAGGCAGCATTTATTAAAGCGGACGTATCAAACGTTGTGCAACCACTCTTTGACAAGCGCACAATAATGTAGCGCAGCTCAGAAGAGAAGGGAGCGCGGCAGTGTTTTTAAGAATTGCAAGTGCATGGATATTGCTGGGCCTCATCATAGCGCCGTCATCATATGGGATGCAGAACTCAGCAACGACTGGAACGCTGGCAGGTACGATCCGGGACGTTTCGGGTGCTGTCGTTCCCGGTGTGATGGTGACAGCGCGGAGCGTGACGACGAACCAAACACGCCGCGCCTCATCGGGTGACGACGGCAGCTATCGATTTGTAGCTCTTCCTGTCGGCAATTACGAGCTTCGCATCGAAGTTCCCGGCTTCGACCCTTATGTGAACCCAACCCTCACTATCAATCTTGGACGTACGATCCTCCTCGACATTACGTTGAATCCAGCCGGAGTTACGCAGATTGTGACAGTCACGGACCAGCCGCCGCCCATTGACCCTACCGCGACGGCTACCACAACGACGATCGACCCGGAACGAATCGAAGAATTGCCTGTAAACAGCCGGAACTATCTAGAGTTCACGCTGCTTGCCCCTGGCGTAGCACCATCGAATCCCCAGTCAACTGCAGGCGCGCGGGGACAAGCCGGATCGCCGCTCGCCGACAGCGGCTTTACATTCGGAGGTTTACGCCCACGCAGCAATTCGATCGCAATCGACGGCCTCGACAACACCGACGAAACGACAGGGTCAGCACGCGTCGCGTTGTCCCCCGAAATTGTTCGGGAGTTTCAGATCATCAACAACGGGATCTCTGCTGAGTCGGGGGGCGCCGCGGGTGGCGCGATCAACGTTGTGACGAAGACCGGCACGAACGACTTTCACGGCGACGCTTTTGTGTTTGCTCAGAATGAAATCTTCAACGCACGAGAATCGGTAACGGCTAAAGCAGGCGTTGGACGTCCTTTGTTTCACCGGTACCAGCCGGGATTTTCGCTGGGTGGCCCAATTCAACATGATCGCCTGTTCTTCTATGTGGCCGCTGAACAGGAACATCTCTTGGCGGATAGCGCGGCTGACATCTCCCGCTCCGCACGGGAGCGCATCAACGGTGCACTTGCTTCGGCACTAGCTCCGAGTCTCCCGGTAAGGTCACTTCAGACAGAACGTTTTCGAATCGGCGCCGATGAAACGGAAGCCGCAGGAAAGATGACCTATCTGGCCGGACGCCATACCGTGAATTCCCGGTTTGCATTTACCAATTCCCGATTACGCGGTGAGGCCTTCAATACGGAGGAGCTGAACGACATCAGCTCTCGCGGAACCTCTTATACAAAGGACTACCAGCTCACCGCTTCCGACATGATGGTCGTTTCTCCAGGTTTAATTAATGAAATTCGTTTTCAAGCCAGTACAAGGCGCGCTCTTTCCAATGGCGGGGATCGCCTTGGACCGGAAGTGGACATCGTGGGAATCGCGCGATTGGGCCGTCCCTATGATGGGGACACGGCAAGGCGTGAGAATCGTGTGCAGGTCCTCGACAACATTATTATTGAGCGCGGGCATCACGAACTGAAGGCCGGTATCACAGTCAACCATGTCCAACTACTCTCGGAAATGCGGGATGGTTTCGGAGGGCTTTTTATCTTTCGGACGGTTGACGATTTTTTAGCAGCCCGGGCGGCTGAATGGCGCCAAGCTTTTGGGACAGCCGGTACACAGTTCAGCACGACCAGCTTCGGAGCGTTTGTCCAGGACCGGTACCAGCCCATCGGCAGCCTGACGCTCAATCTAGGCGCGCGCTATGACATCGAGCGATTGCCGCAATCATTCCGCACCGATTATCGCAACATCAGCCCAAGGATCGGACTTGCGTGGAATCCATCCAGCCCATGGGTTCTACGAACGGGCTTCGGGCTCTATTACGATCGCATCCCACTGGCATTCCTGAACCGTGCGATTCAAAAGGACGGAAGCCGTGCGTTTGAACAGGTGGCCAGTGACGAGGTAGCGTCGAGCATTTTTTCAACGATCGGCGGCCATGTTGCGTCTCCGTTCTCTACCTTTGCGCCATCGATTTTTCGAGCCGACCCTGCATTCGTTACGCCGTACAGTGCCCAGGCCAATGCCAGCGTTGAACGGCTCATCTCGAAGGACGTGACCGCGCGGGCGGATTATCTCTTCACTCGCGGGATACACCTGCTGCGTACGCGCAACATCAATCTTGTTCCCCCATTGAGCAGCCTCGATGGTCGTGTGGTATTTGGTCCGGGAAGAATTGATCCTCGTTTTGATGCGATATATCGGCTGGACAGTTCCGCTGCTTCGACCTATCACGGTCTCACTCTGAGTCTGAACAAACGGTTGAGCGATGAGTTCGAGTTGCTAGCGTCGTATACGCTATCAAAGGTCATCGATGATGCTTCCGATTTCGATGAACAGCCTCGAAATCCATACAACCTGCGCGCAGAGCGAGCCCTATCACGGCAGGATGTTCGCAATCGTTTGGTGGTTAACGGGCTGTTCGATCTGCCAATCGGCGAGGATGAGAATGATGGCGGAAAATCTCAAACAGAGCAGGATCTCTTGACAAAAGTGTTCGGACATATTGAGGCCGCTCCCATCTTCACCTTTAGCAGTGGCCGCCCAGTGAACGTGCTGACTGGCACGGATGACGAGCGAAGCCGCGCTTATCCATTGGCGTCACGCCCGCTTGGATTGGGTCGAAATACGTTGCGAACACCGCGTTCTATCAACGTGGATCTGCGCATCGTGAAATTTTTTCCGTATGGCGGGCCGAGGCGGCTCGACTTTACTGCCGAAGCTTTCAATCTGCTCAACCATCCAAATATTGTCGCGGTCAATGCATTCTACGGCTCGGGACTTACATCA
>QHWY01000070.1:0-11419 GCA_003223875.1 Acidobacteriota bacterium
AGGAGGCTGATCCGGATACTTTGGATCGTCCTCCTGTTGTTTTTGGTTGGTGTTGTTGTCTGGCGACTAACGACGAGCACGTAGAAGTTGCCTCCCATACTTTGCGGTATGCCATCGTCGTCGTCGGGGGTGACTTGCTTGGAGATTATTCCGAATTGTTCAGAGATTGTTCAGTCTCGCCAAATTCCGTGAATTGACCAGAATCAACTAGCCGCTACGAAATCTGCTATTTCGGGAAATCGGGGCGAATGGATTTGAACCATCGACCTCCTGCTCCCAAGTAATCCAACGCGTCTTACCTGAAGTGGCCGACAGTATCCCTGTGAATCCCGCAAACCCTAATCCAGCCTCGGTTACAGCCGATAGTGGAATTTCGAGGCATCTCAGTGTCGCAGCAGGAAACGTGTGGACGCGTGTGGACACTGGCCCTTTCGTGTGGACATCTTTGCATCGTGATCGGAGGTGGATTTTGAAAGGGCGCTTTCGTCCGGCATCCTTCTTCCACTCGAAGAATCCACTTAACGGGATGATGCACCGCTTGGTGACCACCAGATCTCGATACAGTGGGCTTTCGAACACAGTCTCGTTTTTCGCATTGATCGTTGAAAGTTTCGTTTTGAAAGTCTGCTCCCACTCGGGAATCACCGAAGAGAATATTCGATCGGGAGAAGGCTCGCACAATGCAACAGAGCATGTCGGTGAGGGAAGTTGCCCGGCAACTCAGAGTCAGCCGTGGAGTTTTAGAGCGTGCGCTGTCCAGCAGAATCCGCAGCGTTGCCGTCGATTAAGGCCAAGGGCTTACTAAAGAAAGCCGTACGGACTGTCACTGTTGGCCAGGCCGGTCCAAGTTGAATCCACGAAAATATTTCGGCAAAAGAGAAGGCTATATAACATCGTTGGGTTTATACACAGTGATGCCAGCAACGGACTGAAAGTCTCCGTCGTTAGTCGCCAGCATACTGATTCCCCAGTTTCTCATGCACGCGACGATCATCGAATCATTTGTTAGGAGGCAACCCTGTTGACGCTCCGGTTCTGCTGCCCGAATCATCGCCTCATCAAGTTCGATTAGCAGTAGATTCAGACTCAAAAGTCTGATTGTCTTCTGCCAGTAGTCGGTCAGCTGGCGGATTATTGTGCAATTTCCTTTTAGGTTTTTAGGCTTCGGATTCGCTATTAATCTCTTCGAATGAACTTCCATCAGCATGAAGCGGTGCGTCGCGTTGTTCACTACTTCATACATAGAAATGCCAGTGACCTCTTCACGTGAACATCTTTCTAGCAACTGCCGACACTCATTCGATTGTCCACTTAATCCATAGATCAAAATGTTCGCGTCAAGAAAAAGGTTGGTACCGTCGGGGACACTAGGCAAGGGTTGGACTGGCATCTCAATCTTGGTCTTCTAGATCTACGTCCTCAGCGAAGAAATGCCATTCTTTCGGAGTCAACTTCAGAGACTCCACCTGATTCAGCGCCTCAAGTGACCTTGCGATCCGTTCGGCTCGTCCAACGACGCTGAAATGCATCCGCTTTAACGCTTCTAACTTGGAAACCGGTTTCGACTGCTGCGGAGCCGGTAGTCGATAGCCAGAAAAGAATTGAATCGCACTATTCCCCAAACCCAAGCCACCTTCAGAGATCGGAACCACGGGGGTTGGGATCTTTTGTTTTTCGACACCAAATTCCTGAATATCGCGCATTATTCGATCCTCAATTCCAAAATGTCTAAAATGCTGTCCTCGTCTTTTTTTACGGTGCGCGCGATCTCGTCAAAGGGTGTAGACGGTCCGAACACGCGGTTCGTTCGAACGAACAGCGAACCAGGGTATACCGCTGACAGATCAACTAGCCAAGAAATATCATGCCCGTAAACCGAAAACCCTAAACCCTTCAAAGCATTATCAATGCCGGGACCTGTTTTGATAGCTTGGAATCGGGCCGTGACTTCTCGTGCCGATTTACCATCCGGTTTCAAATGCATTGCGAGCGTCACCGCTTGCTGATTTGTGACTCCGCCTGTGCTGGCCTGTACTGCACTCATCCCGCTACTTGCAATCGCTGCGATTAATGCGCCTTCCGACCAACTGGGATTTGTGACGAGCATACTAGTAACGCCAAGCATCACAGAAAAGGTAATCCGTTTGTTCAGTAACTCGCAAACAAGCTGTACCTCGTTTGCATTAACGGGAAGAGCCTTCCAAATGATGTTTTCAAACCCGACATTCCACTGTCGGAAAGAGCGGTAGAGAGCATCGGCTATGATGCCTGGTCTCTCAAATGCTGCAAATATCGGGTCTTGAAAGTTTGCCCGGTATTCGAAAAGACTTAGTTGAACTTCTGCCAATGTGCGCTCAGCCATGGATCATTCCATTTTAGCGTTGAGGACTTCGATTGTCGCAGTGACCTTACGATCAGGGCCAATCTCATTCATAGTCCGACAAAAGACTGGTGAGCAATCTAGATCATTCACAGCCTCTACTGCAAATTTCGATAAAGGCCTTAAACCGAGAAATTCTGCCAGCGCCTTTCCGTCATCGGGAATTGAGAACGCGCGTCACTCCGGCATCCGGCCCCCCTCGATAGCATTCAATGCTGCGAACGAGCAGAGGCACGTAGAGTCTACGCTGACCGCGACCAAACCGCGCCCGTGTGGACATTCATGTGGACATGAAAAAAGACGGGCCATTGAGACCCGCCTAACTTATTGACTTACTTGATCGGGGCGAATGGATTTGAACCATCGACCTCCTGCTCCCAAGGCAGGCGCGCTAGCCAGGCTGCGCTACGCCCCGTGGTGAAGTAATTGTAGCGTATTGGCATATGGTTTGCTGCCCCACCTGAGTGGGAAAGCTCACGACTTTAGGAGAAGTAATTTCGGAATACGTGCACGACGGTGACGTTGTCGCGGCGGAAGGATTCAGCCATCTGGTTCCGTTTGCAGCGGGGCACGAAATTATCCGGCTGCAGCGCCGCGATTTAACGCTGGTCCGTCTGTTTGCGGCAGTGGTTTCCCCAGATCACATTCGACGAAGATCAAGCTCCCCGCGCTAATCATCGGAAACATAAGCTTTTTAACGCTTCGCAGAATGACCGTTTTGATGCCACCCTCACGATACAGACTGCGAATCGTATTCATCATGTAGGGAAGAGCAAGCGGCTGTCCATTCGCATGGATGGACGAGAGATTTTACGTGCAGTAAGCTTTTAGCGATGAGAGACATCATTTCATCAATCGAAGGCGAGTGGCGCCGATACAAAGCCCTAGGAGAAGGCGCTTTTCGCCAACTTCGCGACGACGAACTGGGGAAAAGTGGCCCTGAAGGTAGCAACTCTGTTGCCATCATCGTCTGGCACATTGCAGGTAACCTCAACTCGCGATTCACGGATTTTCTCAATTCCGACGGCGAAAAGCCGTGGCGGAATCGTGATTCGGAGTTTCAGCCGCGTGAAGGGATCTCCCGTGCGGAACTACTGGAGCGATGGAACGGCGGATGGCACACACTATTCGCAACGCTGGAGAAGCTGTCGGATGAAAATTTATTCGGCGTGGTAACGATCCGGGGCGAGAAATTTCGGGCTCACGAGGCGCTACACCGGCTTCTCGCACACACCAGTTATCATGTGGGACAGATCGTGTTCCTCGCGAAGGCGTTTCGAGGCGCCGAATGGAATTCGCTGTCCATTCCTCCAGTGAAATCGGAGGAGTACAACCGGAGCCCGAAGGGCCAGCGGCCCCCAATAAATGACAAATGACAATTGAACATTGAAAGCTTTGTCATTGTTCAATTGTCGATTGTCATTTTAGGGCTCCACAGGGCGGTCGAGCACTATTTCGATCGTCGTGCCGGGTTCGAGGACCAGGTCCTTGCCACGCGTGAGCAAGACCGCCGCAGCTCCGGCAGCCGCACCCACTCCGCCACCAACGGCTGCGCCTCTGCCCCTGTCGGCAATGACACCGATCAATGCTCCCTGAGAGGCTGTGGTGCCAACGGTTTTCGCGTCTTCTCCCTTGCTTGAATCACCTTGGACCGTGGCTTCGCCTTTTCGTTCACCAGCGCCGCCAACACCCCCGAGCGAGGTATAGATGGGAACCGTGATTCCACTCGGCAGCACCAGCGTTTGGAAGTTGAGGGTCAACTCCGCTTTGCCTTTCACGCGGCCCGGCCTTCTCACTTCCGTTACTTTGCCTCGCACAAAAGAGCCCTCGGGAATGACGATCTTATTGTTGATCGTTATCGGGAACGTCGTTTTTCCGTAAACACCGTCGCCGTCCTTTGCGTTTTTTGTGTTGATGCGGCTCGTGAGCGTGACGGGAATGACGGTTCCGGCAGCTACGACCACGGGCGGTTGAACTTTGCTTGGATCAATGTCCAATGACCTTGGTCCTTGCTGTTGCAATAACGCGGCGAGAATGACCAGTCCGATCATGATGTCTCCTCTCAACTATACAATATGGACCAAAGACGCCGGAAAGAGCAAAAGGTCTCAAGATATCATCAGAAATTTTCGCAGTTCTGCCAGACTTTTTCCACGAGCGCTCAGGCGATTTTTCTCCTCCGTATTCAACTCGGCCATTGTGCGATTCAGTTCGGGCAACAGAAAAACCGGATCGTACCCGAAACCTCCGGTGCCGGAAGCAGAATAGGCGATCACGCCATTAACGTGCCTTTCCACAGTCCAGATGATTGTGCCGCGCCGAGCCAGAGCCAGCGCGCAATAAAAGACGGCGTCGCGTTGCGCCTCCGGCACGGTTTCCATCTCCTGAAGAACGCGCCGGATTCTCCCCGCCGGATTTTCGGCGTAACGCGCGGAATGCACGCCCGGCCGGCCTCCCAGTGCGGTAATCGAAAGACCGGAATCGTCGGCGAGCGTGATATCTTCCACAAATCTGCTGTAGTGCTCCGCCTTAAGGATGGCATTCGCTAGAAACGTATCGGCTGTTTCCTCGATTGGCAGTATGCCAGGCGGAAGAGGATCAAGGACCCAACCAGGCACGTCGCCCAAGGCGGAGCGGATCTCAATCACCTTCCCAGCATTCGTTGTCGCGATAATCAGCCGGCGCATTCCGCTCCCCGGAGAGGAGGGCGCGAAGCGCGAGCCCGAAAGGGCGAAGCCTCAATTGAAGACCGGCGAGACATTCTCGCCGAACTGACCACCCCGGCGCGCCAGCTTCTATTAAGCTGTCGCGCCTTCCCTCCTCTGCGAGGAGGGAAATGGTCGCTTCTTTCCACCTCAGCTCTCGAGAATCTTCTTCTGTATCACAATCAGCTCACGAATGCCGCGACGGCCGAGGTCCAGAAGCTCGTTCAGAGCGCTAATGCTGAACGGAAACCTTTCGGCTGTTCCCTGAATCTCCACAAACTCGTCTCTATCGGTCATGACGATATTGAAATCGACGTCGGCCGATGAGTCTTCCGCATAATTCAGATCCAGCATGGGAACTCCATTGATGATTCCCACGCTCACGGCCGCGACATGGGACCGGATGGGACTCTCGCGCAATTTGCCGGCTCTTGACAGCGACTCGACCGCCTGCGTCAACGCAATGAATGCGCCGGTGATTGAGGCCGTGCGCGTGCCTCCATCGGCTTCGATCACGTCACAATCGATCCATATTTGCCGCTCGCCCAGTTTCTCCAGTTCAATCGATGCCCGCAACGCGCGTCCGATCAGCCGTTGGATTTCGTGTGTCCGGCCGGATTTCTTTCCTGCCGTGGATTCCCGGGGCGTGCGGATGTTGGTGGCTCGTGGAAGCATGGAGTACTCGGAAGTGATCCAACCTTTGTTGCTTCCCTTCAAAAAAACGGGCACCGTTTCTTCGACTGTCGCGGTGCAGATCACGCGTGTGTGCCCGATTTCGATCAAGGCGGATCCTTCGGCCTGAGAAATGAATCCCGGCGTGATCCGTACGGAGCGCAATTGGTTGGCTGCGCGGCCTTCGAGTCTCATTCAATTAATTAATGCTTCGCGCTACCGCGCTTGCGCTTCGCGGAAGCTGAGCGATCTTCTCATCGCGCGGCATGACGTTGGTGATCGAAAGATCCATCTCGAGCGGCAGAAGCAGTAGACAATGCCCTGCCAGTGTTTCCTTCTCCACTCCGCCAATGAGGATCTTCACCTGCTTAATTTCGGGAAGGTTGTAGGTGAGTGAGTCCACGATCGAATAGATCGTCGTCAATTCGTTCAAGACGCCGCCGGGATGCGCCGTGGCCATTGCATCGGAAAAATCAATGAAGGCCGTCCCTTGCTCGGAAATGAACAGGTCTTGAACCTTGGCATCTTTGGGCAATGGGGCCAGCATCGTGTCTAGCTTCGGCCCTTCTTGAATCTTTTGCAAAATCTGCCTTGCGCGATTTGCAATCTCCGCCGACTGGAATATGGTCTGATCTTCAGCAACAAGCAACGAGTCGCCGCTCTCCGCTGGAAAGAAAACTTTGACGGCCATCGGCGGATCGGTAGGCGAATAGAGAGGCTGCGCGGGCGGCTTGAACGGGTTTTCTTCGGTTTCGCGCTCATTAACCATCGATCGAACTCGACCGACGATGTCGACAAAGAAGCCCATCGCAATGGCTCCGCCGATTCCAAAAACGATCAAACCGATCTTGATATGTCTGGGCATGTCAGTTCGCCGCCGCCTGCGGTGATTCGGAAAACCGTTGCACTGCATCGGCAATCGTGGCCGCGAGGCGACTCTGAAAACTGGCGTCGGTGAGCGTTTGCGCGTTCATCGGGTTGTTCAAATTCCCCATCTCGAGAAGCAGCGAAGGCATCGTCGCGCTGCTCAAGACCGCAAGCGGAGCCGTTCGAACGGCGAATTTAGATCCGGGAATGGCTTTGCTCAATGCTTCCTGAAGAAAATTGGCTGCCGACACGCTGGCCTGCTGGTGGATGCGGTATCCCAGATACCAGGGCAGGAACAGTTGATCACGTCCGGTAGCGGATGCGGTGGTAAATCCTTCCCCGAAATTTTCCTTCATGACGAAAACCGAGGAGCCGGCGTCTGTTTTATTCGTCGAGTAGCCCGCATGAACGCTGATGAAGAGATTCGCCTGATTATTATTCGCAACCGCGGATCGGGCTTCGTTATCGAGCGCAACGTCGGAATCCCGCGTCAGCAGAACCGTCGTTCCGAGGCGGGTTTGAAGCGCCGATCGCAATTTTCGAGCGAGCGCCAGCGTGAAATCCTTCTCTGCGATTGCCGCGCTCTTTGCTCCGGTGTCCATGCCGCCATGGCCGGGGTCGATAACCACGACCCGAACTTTCCTCTCTGCGGGAATCACGTCGGGCCTGGCCGCTGGAGCGGCTGGTAACGCCGGTGGCGGCACCGCTTCAGTAACCGGCTCTCTTTTCGTGAAAAGGTCCAGGAAGTAGACGCGATTATTGTCGGCCGCCGTTAACCGCATATCGGTGACATCGCGGGTGGTATCGACCACGATCTTCGCGTTACCATCCGAATCGTCAAAGACAACGGACCGAACCATCCGGTCTCGATGGTCGAGGCGCTCGCGAAAAGGATCGACCGAGCGGTCAATTGCGAGAATCGCCCTTTGATCGTCCCGTTTCAGTTCCACATTCAGCGGCACACTGCAGCGTAACGTCAGCCGAGTTATCGGACCGAGCGTCTGCGCATTCATCTCGAGTTCTGGCGCATCAACGTTCTCGGCATAAATTCGCGGCGCGCCGGCGCGGTACCGGAATTCTGTACCCGTCAACCGCGTCAGACCAATCGTAAGAAATTCAATCGGTGCCAGCCAGCGTCCATCCTCACGAAGGATCGGGCTGGGCAGAAGCAGGATCTGATCGTTGTAAGACACCAACGCGCTGTTCTTCGTCATGAGCAGACGCGAGTTACCGGACCGAATCGTCAATGTCTCCAGCGCCAATGCATCCGTGTAAGGAATGCCCATGAATTCGATGACTTGTTTAATAGGCAGGTATGTTACTCGATTCAAAACTTCCGCCTTCACGACCAGCTTCGAGTTCGGGAAGTAAATCGGGATATTCGTGTCCGCAGCGCGAATCAGCCCGCCAAAAAAGAAAAGGGCAGCACCAAGTGCCGCCAAAGAAATTGCAATGCGAATCAGCTTCATACGTCTGAGCGAAATTCTATCATCGGAGAACAGGAGGAGAAATGGCCACAAAAAGGCACAAAGGACACAAATACTATTTGTGATTTTTGTGCTTGTTTGTCGCTACTTTTTTGTCGCCTTTTGGACGCTTGTTTGGCATCCATTCTCTAAGCTACTGAGCCCGAATAATGCTAACGTGAGTAAGGATTTTCTGAATGATCACGCGAAAGCCCATTCAGACACTGGTTCGTATCTTTGCAACCCTGCTGATTATCGCCGGAATCACGGCGTTCCATTTCTTTGTCTTTAATCAAGCCAACAGTACCACGATCGCGATGACCTTTTTATTGGCCACCCTTGGCGTCGCGACGGGTTGGGGTTTGCTCGAAGCCTTCATTGCTTCCGTGGCAGGTATGCTGTGCCTCAATTTTTTCTTCTTGAGGCCCATCTTTACGTTCTATCTCGCAGATACGCAGAACTGGGTCACGCTTTTTGTATTTTTGGTGACAGCCGTTGTCGCAAGCCAGCTCTCGACGAGCGTGAAGCAGCGGGCGTTGGAGGCCACAAGACAGCGCGAAGAAATGGAACGGCTTTACGAATTGAGCCGCACCCTGATGTTGGTCGACAAGCAATTACCCACCGCGGGACAAATATCGCAAAGGATCGCACAGGTGTTCGGAGTCAGCGGTGTCGCCGTCTTCGATCGGGAGACGGATCAGACTTATAGAACCGGCGCGATGGATGTTCCGATTTCCGACACCAAATTGCGCGATTCCGCATTGCAAGCGACAGGCTTTCACGACCCGGAGGCGAACCTGTCTGTACTGCCTTTGAGCCTGGGCAGAGAGCCGGTGGGCAGCCTGGCGATTTATGGCGCTTCAATATCGGACACTGCATTGCACGCCATAAGCAACCTCGCCGCGATTGTGATGGAGCGCGCGCGGGCCGAAGCCGTCGCGACCCGCATGGAAGCCGCTCGTCAAAATGAAGCGATGAAGTCGATGCTTCTTGATGCTCTCGCGCACGAATTCAAAACGCCTCTCACTTCAATAAAGGCTGCTGCGTCGTCCATTCTGGATGCGGGGGCGCCTGCCCAGAAAGAACTGGTTGCTGTAATTGAGGAAGAATCCGACCGTTTGGATTCTCTCGTCAGTGAGACAATTCGCATGGCGCGAATCGAAGCCGGCGATCTTCGTCTCGAGAGACGTCGACAGGCGGCGGTGGATTTGATAAGAGCGTCGCTCGAGAAACTACGAATTCTTCTCGAAGATCGGGACGTTCGTATCGAGGCCGGCCCAGACCTCCCCGAAGTTATGGCGGATGCCGAGCTCGTGGAGCTTACCATCCGCCAACTTGTGACGAACGCCCTAAAGTATGCGAACCCGGAGTCACCCATTCTTATTAGAGCGGTTCCCGTAGACGATGCGGTGCGGATCAGCGTCAAAGACTTCGGACCCGGTATCGCACCGAAGAATCTGCAGCGGATTTTCGAAAAATATTATCGTGTAGAACACAATACGCGCCGCATCCCGGGCACAGGAATAGGATTAACCATTGCACGCGACATCGTCAAAGCTCACGGCGGCGAGATCTGGGTTGAGAGCGTCTTGGGAGAGGGAACCGAATTTTTCTTTACACTGCCGGTGGTGGAGAAAATGGCGGAACAGAAACGATGAGTGCCGGAAAAGTTCTGGTTGTGGACGACGAACCGCAGATCCGCCGTGTCATGCGCGTGATTCTCGCCGGTGAGAACTACGAGGTCATGGAAGCCCGTTCCGGTGAAGCGGCCTTGCTGCGCTTTCGCGAATTTCTCCCCGATCTTGTGCTCCTCGATCTCAATATGCCGGGAATGAATGGACTCGAGACCTGCCGCAACATTCGTGACACCTCCGATGTGCCGATCATCGTTCTCACCGTTCGGCGTGAGGAGGAGGAAAAAGTTGAAGCGCTGGATGCCGGCGCCGACGACTACGTCACCAAGCCATTTGGTAAACAGGAACTGCTTGCTCGTATTCGCGCTGCTCTCCGGCGGTCGCCGGCATCTTCAGCGACGGGCCCACGCACCTTCGTATCGAGCGATTTGGAAATCGACTTCGAAACGCGGAAGATCCGGTCCGGAAAGAAAGCCGTTCGCCTCACTCCCAAAGAGTTCGATCTTTTGCGTTATCTCGTGTCGCATGCCGGCAAACCCGTGCCGCACCGAGAGCTCTTGCAAGCTGTATGGGGTCCGGACTATGGCGATCAGACCGACTACTTGCGAGTGTTTGTTACTCACTTGCGAAAGAAAATCGAACCCAATCCTGCCAAGCCGCAATACATCCTAACCGAACCTTGGATTGGTTATCGCTTCGGCAGTTGATGCGGACATTTTTGTAATTGAAATCTGCCAAATTTATCGGATAATTCGCGCGGGGATTCTCTTAACCGAAACAATCAAAGGGAGTATTGCGATGAAACCGCACAGACGCGTTGTGCTACTGGTTTTGTTTTGTTTGACTCTCTGGAGTCTGCCAATGTTTGCTCAAACTACGGCTGCTTCCGAACCGAAGCTGGATACCGGAGACACTGCCTGGATGCTGACGTCGGCGGCTCTGGTCTTCTTCATGACGATTCCCGGCCTTTTTCTGTTCTACGGCGGCCTGGTCCGCTCAAATGTTTTGCCGTTTACGTATCACCGCAAGGAGATATGTCGGAATTGTCAGGCTCCAAACGAGCGTCAATTGAAAAGCATCTTAACTTTGCCCGCAATCTCCACATCGAGACCCTCGTCCTGCATGGCCAGAACGCAGCCGTGACGCTCGTCGATTTCGCCCATCGTCATAAGATCACGCAGACCCTCCTGACCCGCTCCTCTTCCCGCCATTTCAAGTTTTTGCCCGGACGAGGCCTCGTCTCTCAGGTGTTACGTCTGGCTCACGACATTCAAATCACCATCGTTGCCGAGAGACAGAGTCCAGTCCGGGCTTAACCTCGGCGTGTGGATTCGCCGAAGCGTACGAGCTTAACCTCGGCGTGTGGATTCGCCGAAGCGTACGAGCATAAACTGAAACAATGGACCTACGGCGCCTGGCGAAACGCATTTGGGAGCGTGAGGATCAACTCTTTCTCGTCGTCACATTGATAATCGGCGCGATTGTGGGATTGACGATTGTTATTTTCATCGTGGTAACGGAACGGCTCGGTCTGCGCTTGTACCCGGCCGACGGTGCGCCGTGGCGGCGGCTGGCAACGCCCGTCATCGGCGCGCTTGTTACGGGGTATTTTCTCCATCGCTATTTCCCCGATGCACGAGGCAGCGGAATTCCGCAAACGAAGGCGGCATTGTTTGCCGGCAATGGCACGATCAC
>QHWY01000070.1:11448-13637 GCA_003223875.1 Acidobacteriota bacterium
CTCCGCATCGCTAGCGAGCGGGATCGCACTTGGACGCGAAGGCCCCTCGGTCCACATTGGCGCCGGCATCGCCTCCGTTTTAGCGCGATGGTTGCGGCTCAAGCCTGACAGGGTGAAGTCGTTGCTGCCAGTCGGCGCGGCCGCAGCGTTGGCTGCCGCGTTCAACACGCCGATTGCGGCTGTGCTGTTTTCGCTCGAAGAAGTGATCGGCGATCTGCACGCCCCGCTGCTGGGTTCGGTGGTGCTGAGCTCGGCCACATCCTGGATAGTGTTGCATCTCGTCCTCGGTGATGAACCCTTGTTCCACGTGCCCGCATACCACCTAATCCATCCCGTAGAGTTTGCGGTATATGCGGTCCTCGGACTCGTTGGTGGTCTCGTTTCAGTGTCGTTCGTGAAGATGTTGCTTTGGATGAGGGCACGCGTCCTGAAATTCCCACCCAACACGGGTTGGGTTCATCCAGTCGCCGGCGGGGTGATCGTCGGATTGTTCGGATGGTTTATTCCCGAGGTGCTTGGTGTCGGGTACATGTATGTCGGCGATGCGCTTAACGGACGAATGGCCTTCAAATTCATGGCTCTTCTGGTGGTCCTAAAGGTGATCGCGACAGCCTCTTCGTACGCGTCCGGCAACGCAGGAGGCATTTTCGGGCCGTCGCTGTTCATGGGCGCGATGCTTGGCGGTGCGGTCGGAAGCGCTGCCCACTCCGTATTGCCTCAGTATACGGCGGACGTCGGCGCGTACGCTTTGGTTGGGATGGGTACGACCTTCGCAGGCATCGTGCGTGTTCCTTTGACGTCAGTCATTATGATCTTTGAGATGACGCGGGACTACACGATCATCGTGCCATTGATGATCTCGAATCTCGTAAGCTTCTACATTTCATACCGGTTCCAACGAACTCCGATCTATGAAGCTCTCGCCCACCAGCTCGGCATTCATCTGCCAAGCGCTGCCACACGTCAGGCTGTGTCAGGCTTTCGCGTCAGCTCGGCCGTGCGGTCGGCGGATGGCGCGGCGCCAATGCCCGCCGGCGAGAACTTTCCGCATGTTCACGCCGACCACGGGCTCGATATCGCGCTTCACCGGATGGGTATAAGCGGCCTGAAGGAGCTGCCGGTGGTCAGCCGTATGATGTCACTCGTGTGGAAGGCATCATCACGCTTGACGACATACTGCGCGTTTACGGGCTGTCTGAAGAATCGGAACGCGAAGAAGACGCCGATCAGCGACATTAATGCGTTCTTAGCGGCTTCTTAACAACTTCTTAGCGCCTTTCGGGCTAGCTTTTCCTCAGGCATGAAGAAGGAATCAGCCCGCAGCAGCAAATTTACAAACGAGGTCGCACCGGCTGCGATTTCTAATGGGGTTCCGGCGTGCACTGGCTCCTGGTTCGCTTGTGTTGATGGCCATCAAAAGGTCCTGGTGGCGAACCAGTGACAAGAGATTCGCGGCGAGGCTTCGAAAACTCGGGCATCAAGTGGTGTGGGTAGAGAGTGAGTGATTTATGAAATCTCGATCAGATGTTCGACCGGCCAGCGCTCCGCGCGTGCTTATCGCTTCAACGGCGATGCTGGCATTTATTACCTTCTGGCAGGCGGCAGCGGTCGTCTTGAACGACATGGGATCGTCCGCGTTTTACGCGGGCGCGATCGCGGAGCACTTCGTTGGCAAGACAGCGCCGTGGTTTGTATTGGCGATCATGGTGCTGTCTTTTGCGGTGCGGGCGCTTTACATCGAAAGCTGCAGCATGTTTGTGCGCGGCGGCGTGTACCGCGTCGTGAAAGAGGCGATGGGCTCGATGCTGGCGAAGTTCTCGGTCTCTGCTTTGATGTTCGATTACATCCTCACCGGGCCGATCAGCGGCGTGTCTGCGGGTTTGTATCTGGTTGGTTTGACGAATGAGGTCCTCTCCTATTTCCATTCGAGCATTCAGTTTCCAGTCAACGGAACCGGAGCATTCTTTGCAATATTGTGCACGCTCTACTTCTGGTGGGAAAACATCAAAGGAATTCCCGAGTCGAGCGAGAAGGCACTGCGGATCATGTACATCACCACGGTGATGGTCGTCTTGATGGTCGCGTGGTGCATCTATACGTTGTCCGTCCGGGGCGCGCATCTGCCACCCTGGCCGCATCTTTCGAACCTTGTTTATTCCGATGATGCGCTCGGCTGGCTGAAGAACACA
>QHWY01000408.1 GCA_003223875.1 Acidobacteriota bacterium
ACAGGATCCGAACGAGTGGCGACCGCCCACATCACTTCCTGCAGGTTGGATGGATCAATGTCCTCGTCGACGACCACCGAGTAACGCGACATATATGCGCCCACCCCACATTGATTCAAAATGTGGCCGGCTTGCCGGGCATGGCCTGCATAGCGCTGTTTGATCGACACCACGTTGAACATGCGTGCACCGCCGATCTCGTGCGCCCAGACGCCT
>QHWY01000409.1 GCA_003223875.1 Acidobacteriota bacterium
GTGCGCTCGTCGTTCGGTTGGACCCACCCTTCCAAGACAATTTCGGAAGCTGACGGGAAGGGAAGTCCCGTCACTTCGCCGTAAACGACCGCCACCGGCTGGCTGAGAATCGCGCCCATGTAGTTGTACTCGCACATCCCGAACGGGATCTCGATCCCGGAGATGAGATAACCGAGCGGATCGCCTCCAAGCACAACAACGACGGGGAAAGGCTTGCCGGCATGCTTGTACTTTTCGTAATGGATGCGCCCGTGTTTGCCCGTAATCATGTCGAGCCCGACATGATTGCGGTCATGGACCATCATCCGGTAGGTGCCGACATTGACCCAATCCGAGTCGAAGTCCCGCGTCACGACCGAGCAGCCGGTACCGATATAGCGCCCGCCATCCAACTCGTGCCAGAACGGCGCCGGAAACGTCAGGACGTCCACGTCAGCGCCCTTTTGAATGTTTTCGAAAACAGGTCCGTCTTTGACGCCGACGGCCGCGTATTTGGCTGCTTGCGATTCCCAGACGCGCGGTTTGCCGCGTAATTCATTGACGAGTTGCCGATGCTCCATCTGTATGGGAAGACGCAAGATTGAAGATAGCCGCGCGGGGCTGCTGGTGCTGCAAGTCAGAACGCGAAAACCCTTCCGGTAGCCGGTGATTTCATCGAAGAGCAGCGCGGGCGGTTTTTCTTTTTTCACGTTGAGCTCGCTGATGGCCCCGAGCTCGAGATTCCAATCCGCGCCCCGGACTTCCTTCAGCTCACCCAACGCTTCAATGTCGCGCAGCCAAGAACGCAGCTCGAGAGGATTGCTGGCAGTTTCGCGTTTCGTACTCAAAGTATCGTCGTCAATGAGCGACGCATGACAGTCTTCATGTCTGTCATTATGTCAGACAAGTCTACCTTCGCCGAATACGACAGTCAGTCCGAAGGCGTCGAGTACCATTCGGAAATGTTGAAGTGATAACCTTTATTCGCTCGAAATGTCGCGCTTGTCGCGACTAACGCGATTTCTTAATCGTTAAAACCGGCTTTGCACAAAAAATCCTGGGCGGTCATAGACCGCCCCTACAGCTTGGGGTGCGCAACTGTAGGGGCGCTCTATGAGCGCCCACGATGTATTTTTTGTGCAAAGCCGTTAAAACCGGATCGAGAAGGCGGCAGGGTATGAATATCAACGATGACGGACGGTCATCGGTAGTGGAAGAACCGTCTCGCCGCCATCGGGAGCGATTTTGGCTTCGAGTTCTTCGATGTCGATTGTTAGTTCTAATGTGTTTGTAAGCGTCTCGGAACGCATTCGCGTTATCTCCTTGATATGAGACTCACGTTTGAGGATGCCTGCCTTTTCCGGCAGGCATCCTTAAACCGTTTTGGCCATCCGTGGCCGCATCATCCTTAAGTGCTTACCTTCCTGGTTCGTCCGCCGTCCGTGGCTGCGTCTTTATTAGCATTTCGAGTGCAATTTGCTAAGTTGTTGATTCTGAAATATCGAGCATGTTTCCGCCTTCAGTTTTCCGTCAAAATCCTGACGGTACGCGACTTCGATTTGTCAAAGATCCGACTTCAAGGTGGGCGTTGGCGATCGTGACCGCGCCTCGATTCAAGACCCTGCGCATCAAGAGAGACCTACCGCAACCCGGCGCTGGATCTGCCCCGCTGGCCAGGATATGCTACGGGACGGGAGGTTCCGTTTATGAGTTCCGCGGCGAAGCCTGTTGTAAAAATTGCGCCCAATAATCCGGTGTTTGATCTGCCGCTGATCGTTGCGATCAAAGAGGGGCTGTTTGAAAGAGCCGGGCTCGATGTCGGCTTCTCGGCTAGCTACGCCGATCGAGAGAAGGACAGCGCGGAAAAGCCGGTTCTTTCCCGCCTGAAAGAAGAACTGTTCGAGTGCGGCTCGGCCGACAGCTATAACGTCTGCGAGTGGGCAAGTATCGACCGGCTGGAGCGAGGGAAGCGCGGCGGCAAAGTTGCGGCTCTGCGGGCTGCTATTGCGGCGCAGGCCATCCTTACATTCGATGACAAGCTGCAAACCCCGCGTGACCTGTTCGACGTTCCCGTGGTGGTTCAAGAACTCACCGGGTCGCATTACACAACCATCCAAATGCTGGAGAGCGCCATCGGCCCCGACCACATCAACATTCGACACGGCGGACTGCCGCAGAAACGGTGGGAGGGACTCAAGAATGGCAGCTATCGGGCGGCAACGGTCATGGAACCTTTTATCAGTCTTGGTCTGAAGGAACGCGCCCACATCATTGCAGCTTCCTTCTACCGCGGAGGCGAGGTCGTGGCGGCGGAATTGACTCCGGAACAACGCAAAGCGTATTACGATGCAGAAAATAAAGCCGTCGACCTCATCAACGCCGATTTTTACAAATACGCCCATCACGTGACTGCTCACGCAAAAGGCGCGCTCCAGCCGCACGAATTGTTGCGCGCGTTCGTCCACTACAAACACGTCGACTACTACGACGAAGCGTTATTCAATCGCGCTTACGACTGGATGAAGGCGCGAGGAATGACCGAAGGCCAAAGCCAGCACGGCGCACTCGTTGTGGGCTGAACTC
>QHWY01000233.1:0-34328 GCA_003223875.1 Acidobacteriota bacterium
CACCAAGTACTGTTTGCTTGGCCATCGTGATCCTCCTGTTTCCAATATCCCTATTCAACCGAATAGAAGGGACAGGCGGGGTCCTCAGCTCGGAAAGACACTCGAGCCGCGTAGTATCAGAAGCAAGTCGGGTGCAGGATGTCGTAGCCGTGGGTCATGCAATGAAACTCTCCCACAAACACGGTGCTGAATAGTTACAAAATAAATCGACACGGTCGTTTTCGCCCGAGTTATTGCCGTGTAAGCGATTCGCTTCTGATTTTCTCTCAACTTGTGCAAATGCTGCATAAGACCTAAGTGAATGGTCCGAAACTCCAGTCCCTTTATCTCATAAAGATGCGCAATGTAGATCCTCTGATTCGGGTCATCGCTTCCCGATTCGCGATGGGGCAAAACGAAGGGTGACAACTCGGACGCTTCGAGCCGTTCACGCAAGAATTCACGATCAGCTATTCGCGGAGCCGCGACGGCCAGCAAATCTTCTGGGTAAGCAGTCAATTGAATCTTGAGCCCTTCGATGATTCGCGCCGCCTGTTCATCGTCGTCAGCACACTGAATGAAGTGAACTTTCGCCTCTGCGTCTTTATAATTGCAGTCATCTTCGATCGGAGCCAAACCAGCAGCTTTGCCCACCACGTCTGCAACTCGGCAGATCTCGTGACCAATTCGGTAATGCGTCTTTAGTTCGATAACCTTCATGCGCTTCTCAAGGTCCTCGATAACGCTATGAGCGCTAAAAATACGTTGGCGATTGTCACCGGCAAAACAGACATTTTTTGTGCAACGAAAGAAAACCTCTATCTCTTCTGGTAAGCAGTCTTGGATCTCATCCACCAATAAACACTCGGACATGTCTTTCAAGTTTGGGATTTGCATCCAAGAGTTGCAGGACGTGTTCAGCGAGTGCCTTTCGTCGATCCTGCAAATCTTCATCAGGAACTTCCTCAACGACTACGCCGTGCTCGCGCAGAAGAACGATCTCCCATGACAGCATCTTCCGAATTTTCGACGAGGGCACATCGTAGTGAACACCGCCCCTCACAACGAAGTCGTGAAGGGGATCATTGAACATCAAGACGTACAAATGAGGTCGATCGGTCCGAATGAGATATTCGGCACGAATCAGCAATAGATTCGTCTTACCAGACCCCGGAGGTCCCAAATGAGGTAGTTACCGTCTGGCGGCAACTCGATGACGTCCTTTTGGTCCTCGTCAAGATCACTGATGTCAAACCACCAACTCATTCAGCCTTCTCCAGGTTCAGCCACTGCACTAACGCAGATCCGGTTGGTGAGTCGAGACCCTCGGCGTATGCGAGCAGGAGGCTCTGCTGAATATTCGTCCGAATGTCCTGTTCAATTAATGTTCCCTTCACGATGAAATGCGAGACTTTCGGATCAGGTTCTGCAGGAACCATTTCTCGTGCCGTACTGACACACGCCCAAAGTCGGAGTTCCTGCAAGTCTGCGGACGGATCGATTACGGTGCCTTCACAGTAAAAGGAAAAGTATTGCTGAAGGCCATCTTTCACGGACGGCTCAAACAACGCTCGCAAAAGGTATGGATTTGGCCGTGCGTAGCGCAAAGGACTGAGCCCCGAGCAAATCTTCCAGCGAGCCGGGCGCCTTAGGCGATTGCGCTGCAGCAACTCTATGCTGCGCTATTCTTCGGCGTGCGGCCTCCATCGGATCAGCAACTTTAGGCCGGCTGAAATCCTCCCACGTCACGGTATCAAGTCGCTGACCTGGGACTTTCGCAAGACAGTCCTGAGCGAGCAATCGAAGATCAGCATCGGCCGCCGAAGAGTCGATACGGGGAATCTCTCGTTCCACGGCGCGAACAAGTCGAGCATATGGGTTCTTGAAATCTTCAAAGAGCGGCTTACGCATCAGCAGATCGTGGAGAATCCCACCTAATTGATAGAACGTTATCGCTCGCCAAGCTTCAACCGACTGCTCTTCCTCACGAAAGAGAAGTTCCGGAGGGCTGTACTGCAGCGTTCCGACAAAATAACGTTGATCACCTTCGTCTGTGATGTTGCTCAGATCAAAAGGCCTGATGACACCAAGGTCTAACACCTTTGCAGATTTCATGTCTGGAGATAAACCGACGTTCTCCGGCTTGATATCCCGATGGGCGAACGACAAGTCCGCAAGGAACTTCGCGGCTGTGGCTATTTGCGAGATTAGGGTCCGAATCTCCGAAGCCGGAATCTCGGACAGAACACTGGCGATATTACTTCCCGAAAAGTATTCCATTGCGACGAAAATAAGGTCGCCATCTTCTCCGCCGTCATAAATGCGAACCAGATTAGGATGAGATTTCCCAACAAGGGACAGTTCGCGTTTGATTCGCTCAAGTTGGGCATCGCGACCGTACCGTTCAACAATCTCCGGATCAAAAACCTTAACAGCGGACTGTTCGCCGGCCCGCTGTCCCAAGAAGATAACGGCAGATTTACCGTGGTTAATGTATTTCTGGATAAGCCAACCCCCGATGGTTTTACCAAGTAATGCTGCCGACATTTTATCCGCCGTCTGCTTATCCATCCGTGAAGACTCCAACACTAAGACTGCGAATACAGCATTGAAACAGATCTCTTCGAATGCTGAGTCTCGCTAATTACCGGGTCAGTCAGTGTATCGCCGATGCTGATTACTTCACAAAATGCAATCGCCTCGTGGTGTTCTACCCTGCCGTCTAGCTTTCCAGGACATCTCAACGGAGATCTCAACTTCTAGACGTTGCCGTCTTTTTCCGTGGGCGGACACTCTTGGCATTGCCACGCAAATGAGACGTGGGTATTGTCGATTTGTACTCAATTGTTCGTTTCTTAAGATCGCCGATGATAATTCCGCCGCGATGGGTTTTCACCTCCCGCCAAACACGAAATCCATCATCAATGATTGCGCGTTGCCAATCATTCAATGTTCTATGTTTAACCTCAAGGTGTGAAGTGAGGGTCTTGATGCGGGAAAGGATTTCGTAATCGACGGTTTCTAGACCCTCAAGGAAAGAGTGTTCGCGGGCGTAATGAAAACGATTGCCGAAATAGCCTCATCAATGACTCCTGCACGGCCACCATCTTCAACTTCATCCACAAGGGGCTTACTTTTGCGTTTGCGCTTAAGAAGTTTACGGATCACCGGCGACCATCCCAAAATCGCTACATACGCTGAGTGAAAAACGTCGTGGAAACGATACCCATCGTCCTTGTACGCATTGTCTGTCAATTCATCGCCGATCTTCTCGCCGCTCATGGTCTAGACGACTTCTACCCTACTGCCTTTGGATATCTTGCGGATCTCGATAGCGAACGTCCGTGGTAGCTGTTCACTTTTCCGGCAGCCTTCATCAAATAGACGATAGGTTGATACGTTGCTTGACCATCGATCTCGAATTTTATCCAGGTTCGCCGTTGCGATATCGTTTAGATCGAGGCGGGTCTTCGTGCCCAGATTCGCGATGTACCAAAGCAAATCCCCAAGTTCCTCTTGTACACGATGCTGAAAGGCGATCAACAATAGGGCCGTGACCGCTGCAGTAAAGGTCACTGGATCGTTAGGACGAACCTGGAAAAGAATCCCTTCAGCGATGCGGGTCAAGGCGAATCCTGCGGCAACGCCGATCACGCATCCGAGCAAGTTAGCTGCGCCGTTTGATCCAGGAATCTTCGACAGGGCCGCCTGCACATCTTCCAATCCTAATTTTCGGCCGGCGCCACCTCGGCGTGACAATCCTCGGAGAAAATTCGGCTCTGGACTATTTCTGGAGTGGCGAAAGTTTCTGCGGTTCGATAATCGTGATATCTGGAAATCGGGAAAAGTCCGCGCTGTTGAAGGTCAGGATTTTGGTAATGTCATAGACTTTCATTGAGGCCACGAGTCGTGCATCGTGTGCTTTCTTACCTGAGACCTCTTGCTGAATTACAATGCGTTCCCATTCGGCAAACATATCTGCGGTGTCGGGAAGAATGGAAAAGAATCGCTTAATTCGAGTGAGCTGAGCGGCACTCCATTGAGTGCTCATGCCAAGACCGTTGGCATCGACAGGCCGAGTGGCGACAACCCAAAACTCAATCAAGTTCTGTGCCGTTAGAAATAAGTTGTAGTTGTGCCGTCGGAGATTGATCATCGCGCGGCGTGCGACACGGCAGAGTTGATGTTGACGGTCGAGAGCTCTCAGGAGAACGTTGGTATCAACCAGACACTGATTTACCGCCACTCATCTTCCCGCGTGTAAATGTTCTCTCGGCTAATCGCTTCGTCTGACAGCGTTGGCAGGGGAGGCAGACCATCGAGCCATTCCTCAAATTCCTTCTCCCACTGTTCAACGCTGAGCTGCCCGCCTCCTGTTTCTGGAGCCGCAATGATTTGAAGAACGGCGCGACGCAGCAGGGCGTCGACCGAGACGCCTTCGACTTTCGCCTGTGCCTGAAGTTTCGTCTCCTCCTCCGGGGTCAACGGAATTTTAACCGTCATCAACGTTCTCCTCGAAGATCTGATCTCATCATTATCTTACGCTGGGGGATACGGTATGCCATGCCCATTTTATCCCGCGCGGTCACGTTTGCTGATCGTCGGAAAAACGTTTGAGTGGGGTTGAAGTGAACGTTCCCTCCATTGCCACGCCATTGCCGTTTCCGGTTGGAAAACCGCGGAAAAATGCGGAAGATTTAGAACGCAAGTTGTTGAAGTTATTCAGAAGGCGAGTCCGGAGGGAAACTCTTAATCAGTAGGTTGGAGGTTCGATTCCTCCACGGCTCATTGAATCACGTACTTAGCCGACCGGCAACGAACCGACAACGGCCCGTTGTTGAAAAGGAGAACAGGCAAACTTCAAAAGACCTTCCGATAAGCAAATCTATAGAAGCCGCTGATCACCTAAAATTACAGGGGCTGCCGAACAGCCTGGCTTGTCGTGAGTCCGCAATTATCCGCAACTGATGCCGCTGCTATCCGCAACTCTCTATCGTCATAAAATCCTCAGGCGGATCCGTAAAGTCGTCAGAGAAACGGCTTCCCGATCGACAGTAACTGATCCTACTTTGAAAGGCTTCGCCTGGTCCCGCAGACTGGACCTCATCCGGCCCTGACTTTGGTTAATAAAGACTTTCATCGAGGAGATATTCGCAAGTGAGTCGAAAGAGATCGATCCCCGACTGTGTGAGCGCCGGCAGCAGCCGCATCGTTCCCTATCAACCAGGCGCATTAAGGAAGTGTGGATCTACCATGTCGAACCTTAATTCCGGCACGAAAAAGAGTACCGACCTGACACTGATCGACAAGCTCTCGCGGCTGTCGTACCAACAGACGCTCAAGTTGCTCGGAAGCGACGGGCCGAAGTTGCTGCAGACTGGGGATAGGTGGGATTTTCGAATCGAGGAAGACGTTTACCTGGGCGAAGATTTGTTCCGTCTGAGGTTCCCGCCGGCGTCAGACGAGAGTGAATTGCCGCCTGTAGCTGTCACGATCGGCCTGTCGGACACATCTTATGGGCGGCTGCAGTGGCACTGCACAGCGTGCGAGTCATTGTGCGAACACGTTGGTGCGGCGTTCTCGTTTATTCTCGACGAGAAGATGACGCTGGGCCTGGCCGCTCCGCCGCCCGAGCGCGTGCCGGTGGAAAGCCTGAGCGAACAGGAACTCATCGGCCGGGCCATGGAGGAGCGGCTGGAGCGGGCGCGCCTGGAGCGGATGACACTCAAATCGGCGGATCCGGAGCAGCCGTGGACAGATTACACCGTGACCAGCACGATCTCCGGCAAGACCTACCGCGTCGCCGTGCGCGGGCACGAGCCGGGCGACTCGTATTGTTCGTGTCCGGACTTTCGAACAAACACACTCGGCACCTGCAAGCACATCCTGCACGTGCTTGCGAAGCTGAAGCGGCGGTTCCCGGCCGCGGAATTGAAGCGGCCATATAAACGCAGGACAATCGGCGTTCACGTGCAGTACGGCGATCGGGCAGCGCTGCGCCTGCTTTTGCCCGAGAAGCTGGACCCGGAGGCTGACGAGGCACTCGGCAAGTTGCGCGGCCGCGATATCGATGACGTGCAGGACCTGCTCAAACGAATCCAACACCTGGAGCGGCGGGGACGCACGATCAACATCTATCCCGACGCGGAAGAATTCATCCAGCGGCGGCTGATGCTCGACCGCCTCGCGCGGCGCGTCGCCGAGATTCGCTGCGAGCCGGAGTCCCACCCTCTGCGCGGCGAGCTGCTCAAGGCTGAGTTGCTGCCGTATCAGCTCGACGGCATCGCGTTCGCCGTCGGCGCCGGGCGCGCCGTTCTGGCCGACGACATGGGCCTCGGCAAAACCATCCAGGCCATCGGAGTGGCGGAGCTGCTCACGCGGGAAGCCGGAATTTCAAAGGTGCTCGTCGTCTGCCCCGCATCTGTAAAATCGCAGTGGAGGAACGAAATCCGGCGCTTCTGTGATCGCGATTGCCAATTGATCTCCGGCAGCGTCGCGTCACGGAGCGTCCAATACGCCAACGACTGCTTCTTCACTGTGTGCAACTACGAGCAGGTGCTGCACGACATCCTGTCGATCGAAAGGGTGAATTGGGACCTCATCATTCTGGATGAAGGACAGCGCATCAAGAACTGGGAGGCGAAGACCAGCCGTATGATCAAAGGTCTTCGTTCGCGGTTCGCTCTCGTGTTGTCGGGCACGCCGCTCGAAAACCGGCTCGACGAACTGTATTCGGTCGTGCAGTTCATCGACGACCGGCGGCTAGGCCCGGCGTTTCGTTTCTACAACCATCACCGCGTCGTGGACGAAAAGGGCAAGGTGCTCGGCTATAAGAACCTGGCCGAACTGCGCGAGAACCTCCAACCCGTACTGCTTCGACGAACACGCCAGTCGGTACGCCAGCAGCTCCCGCCGCGCACGAACGAAATTGTCCGGATCACGCCGACCCAGGAACAGTTGGAGCTGCACCATTCGCACATGCGGCTCGTCAAGCAGATCACGTCGAAGAAGTTTCTCACTGAAATGGACCTGCTCCGGCTGCAGAAGCATCTGCTCATGTGCCGCATGTCCGCCGACAGCACATTCCTGGTGGATAAGCAAGCGCCGGGATACTCGTCGAAACTCGAAGAACTCGACGACTTATTCGACCGGCTGTTTTCGGAAGAGAACCGCAAGGTACTCCTCTTCTCCGAATGGACCACGATGCTCGACCTGATCGAACCTCTCCTGGAGAAGCGCGGCCTCTCCTTCGTCCGCCTCGACGGTTCGGTCCCGCAAAAGCTGCGTCAGGGGCTGGTCCACGAATTTCAGACCAATCCCAGTTGCCGACTATTCCTGACGACAAATGCCGGCTCGACTGGACTGAACCTACAAGCGGCGAACACTGTCATCAACGTCGATCTTCCCTGGAACCCAGCCGTACTGGAACAGCGCATCGCGCGAGCCTACCGTATGGGCCAGGAACAGCCGGTTCAAGTCTTCGTCCTCGTCACTGAAGAGACGATCGAAGAAAAACTCCTGAGCACTCTCTCCGCAAAGCATGAGTTAGCCCTTGCCGCCTTGGATGCCGAGAGCGACGTGGATCAAGTGGATCTTGCCGGCGGAATCGAAGAACTCCGCAAGCGTCTCGAGGTCCTGCTCGGCGCCCGCCCCGAGGCTCCGCTTGACGAAAGCGTCCGCCGCGAGAGCGAACTTGCCCTCGCCCGAGCGGCCGCCGAACGTGGCGCCCACCGCGAACGCGTCGCCCTTCGCGGCGGACAGTTGCTCAGCGCCGCGTTTCAATTCCTGGGCGCACTACTGCCGGCCCCATCCGATTCCTCGGAATCGAAGGCGGCAGTGAACGCGGTAACCGCAACACTGAAGCAAAGTCTCGCCGACCTGGTGGAACAGGACGATCATGGCCGTCCACGGCTGACCTTTGCGCTGCCTGACGCGACAGCTCTCGACGGGTTGACTGATGTCCTCGCGCGCCTGTTGGTCCGTACTCAGTCCGCATAGGTGTCGGCCGCTAAAACGGCCCGGCGTATTTCGCAAAGGAAGCTGATTCCAGCCAAATTCCAGTGCAGCCGAATGGGCTGCAATTGGGCTGCACGATCATGACGCGAACCCGATCACCTGATATGGTTCCCCTGGTTTGTGAGCTGAGCGTTACCCATAACTGTACGCGCCGGGCACAGGCGGTGGACGTAGATGTGGAACAAGGAGTTTCCAAGCCAGCTTAAAATCGTCCAGACGCTGTTGCCCAAGCCAGATAGATTTCGTTCCAGGTTCACCGTCGCCCTTGCGACCGAGAAACCGGCCGAGGCTTGCAAGCATGCGCGTGTATTGGTGCAGAGTCGGAGGTGTGCCCTCGAGGACAGGCCTTTGGCTAATGAATGTGGCCAATGCCTTCCATTCATCCTCTTCACAGAAGACCGTGCACGGCACGTCGGGAACTTCACGGCCAAGTTTCGTTAGGTGGTAAACGCGCCAAGCCACCACCATATCGATGGCCAAACAGGCTTCAATCGTATCCGCATCGCCGAGTTGTCGTTGTTCGATCTGACATCCGCTCTTCAGAGTCCTGTGATAAATCTCAATGCCCCAGCGTTTCGTATACCAGGCAAGCTTCTCTGTGGCTTCATCGAAATTGGTGACGGGGCATGTGGTCAACAACATCCAGCAGAGCGGGCCGACATCTTTGGGGGCCTCGATCTCTTGGGCCAGAACGGCCCAAAGCTTCAGAGGGCCGTACTTGGATTTGTCCTTAGGCGGCTTCAGCGTCACTTCGGCAAAACGAATGGCGAGCCGTGCTACGCGTGCAGCAACGGCTCTCCGCCGTGGCACATGGATTTCTTGAATGCCGGCTTCCGGCGGCGCAGCCACAACAGACCGCAAATGTCCCTGACCGTCCTCTAACAATCGGTCGTATTCGGCGCGAACCAGCAACCTCGGTCCCTTCAGATCTTGCAACGCCAGATGAAACAATTCGTAGATGTCGGCTTCTCGATCTCCCATGCTGACCAGCATGGTGTCGGGACACTGCCGTTGCGCTTCAGCAACACTCTGAAAACTCCGCAGCCATTTGTAGCTTTCCTTCTCCTCGATGGGGCGCTGTTTGCATCGGTTTCTCTTCCCAAACTCCTCGCCATCCCGCGCCCAGCACTGAACATCGAGTAATCCCAGCGGCGTACCTTCGACCGAAAATGCCAGCGTGTCGTGCACGATCAATCCGATAACGCCGTCTTTGGCC
This sequence comes from Acidobacteriota bacterium, assembly GCA_003223875.1. Taxonomy (GTDB): domain Bacteria; phylum Acidobacteriota; class Terriglobia; order 20CM-2-55-15; family 20CM-2-55-15; genus 20CM-2-55-15. The sequence continues at coordinate 9,212 of QHWY01000233.1, forward strand.
GGGCCAATCGGACCCAGATTCTCCGTCGCCGGATGCGTGCTGTAATTCAAACTCGTCGTGTCCTGCGGACACAGCACGATCTTCTTCGCGGCAATCCGCTCGCAGGTCGATTTCCGATGAGCGACCATCAAATCATCCATGTTCGTGCTGGGATGTTTAAAAAAACGGTATGTCGCCTTGGTCCTGGCTCGCGTCTGGCACGCTTGCGGAATTTGGGCCAGCGGACGCGCATAAAAATCCCGAGCAATCTCCAACAGCCGCCGATTCAAGCGCTGATCTCCCAAATCCACACTTCCAAACTCGGCTTCGGCCCAATCCTCGGGCTCCCGCTTGCGGACTGCAACCTTCGGCCCCATCCCTCCCTCACACAGTCGTTCGCGCGCCCGTCGACCCAGAGGATACACGAATATGCGTTTGATGGATGATCGGCGGCAGTGTGCGGCGTCCTGCCGTCCTCGTCCTTGCGTTTCCCCCACCTGGATCCAATTCGCGGCCCGGTAACAGGTCCCTTCAAAGCGCTCTTTCTCGATAAACGTTTCCACCAGCACTGGCTCGTATCCGTAGCGCCCTCGCCAATCCGCTCTTAATCGTTTCACCGCCAGACCTAAGACGTGCGAGGCCAAATGCGGTACCTTCCACTGCGGCACAATTAAGAACCGGCTGTTGGCCACAACCTGATTCAAATTCTTCTCTCGTAACCGCCGACTCCATCCAATCCATTGGTCCCGCGCCTGAACACTCCAGGCTGCGCCCGAAAACGACAAACCCCCGATCCATCCGTGCTTCTCACTCCGGATCAAGTAACGCAGTTGCGCGCCGCACAACGGCCCAGATCCTAAATAGTGATATCGATCCATCACATCGTTCCAAATCCGAGACGCTTCACCTTCCGCACTGCCCACCAAGACCAATGCCACCGGCTGAAGATCCTGCAGCCCACTGCTGCTCACCGCCTCCGGCAGCACCGGCTCAAAATCGATCCTCGCTTTGCGCCGCCCCCCAAACGGCTGCGTTTCCGACAACCGTATCTTTCCCTCCCGATGCAATCGCGACAGCAGTTTTCGGCAGCTCACCTCTTTTAACCTGCCGTTTCGCGATCGCCACTTCAGCCCCTCACATATTTGCCGCGACAGCGCCCCTCGTTTTGCACCAGGATTGTCGTCAATGATCCCCTGCATCCGAGCGATAATCTTGTCGTCGATTCGCTGTCCGCCCACTGTCACGCCGGCCAATTTACAAAATTACTTTCCCTGTGTCCAGCAAAAAATGTGGGACAGTCATAGGTTTGTGAGGAGTAATCCTGATCGTCACTTTTCGGTCGAGGCGCTTGAGAAAATCGAGCAGCTTGTCCGTAGTGAAACGGCTGAAATGCCCATTCACCAAATGAGAGACCTCCGGCTGCGGGATTCCCAGCAGTTCTGCGATCTCGCGCTGCTTCAGACCTTTATCTTTTAGGATCTTGTGAACACCGAATCCAATCTGGGCGCGAGCATAAAGTTCGTCCGCATCGGTCAGCCGCAAATCAGCAAACACATTGCCCGAACCCTCTTCGAATTCGATTTTCTTTCGTGCACTTTTCTTCACGTTTTGCCAGTTCCTCCGCTTCCTTATATCGTCGCTGGATCAGATCGATATCCTTTTGTGGCGTTTTGATTCCAGGTTCTGTGTGTCACAGTTCGGGACCGGTAGCGGCGGCATTCGCGGATTGCCAGGCCTCATGGAACCCGCTCTTAATCAGTAGGTTGGAGGTTCGATTCCTCCACGGCTCATTTTCAAATCGCTGTGCCCACCACGTTTACAAGAATTTACAAAGACAAACGCCTGAACGTCACGCAGTTGCGTTATTCATCGTATGTAGTCGTTGGAGGCGTTGCGGTGCGTTCGCTATTCATTGCTGCCCTGATTCTGATGGACATTGCTGTATTGGCAGCAATGCAAAAATCCGCATCGGGCGGTGTCGTTCAAGGAATAGTCCAATCGGGAAACACGCCGATTCCTGGAGTCACGGTCACGGCAACACACGTTGTCACGGGAGAGAAGCTCGTCACTACAACAGATATTCATGGGCAGTATCAGATCATCGTTCCAGCGGCGGGTGCCTACGTTATTGAAGCATCCATGACGGCCTTCGCTCCGGCCATCAAGGAAACCGAGATCAAAGATGTTTCCTCAGCCGCGCGGCTGGACTTCGATCTCATGCTCCTCTCCCGCTCACAACAAACTTCGGCAGCACGCAACCGAGCTCTCGGTTACCGAAGCGGCCGTGCGCAGGCACTGCCGGCAACAGAAACTCCTTCGGAAACGTCTGCGCAACAAGCCGCCGGCGATGCGACAGAGCAGCTCAATACCGCAGGTCTTCTGCCTAATGCCGGAAGCGCGGACGCGCCAACCGAATCCGTGGCGGTATTGGGGAACACGGCCGAAACAATGTTCGGCAACAATTTCGATGAACGTTTCGGCGGCTTCCCACTGCAGCAAGGCCAGGCCAACACGAATGCGCCTGTGATTGGAGGACCTGGCGGCCGCGGCGCCGGCCCACGCGGTGGACGTGGCGGGGGAGGTTTTTTCGCGATTGGCGGCCGCGGCGGACTTAATGCCGATCGGCCGCGCGGAAATATTTCGTATACGGCGGGCGACTCCGTGCTTGATGCTCGACCGTATTCGCTGACCGGGCAGCCCGCGGTCCAGCCGGCCTACAATCAGAACCGACTATCCGCGAGCATCGGCGGCCCATTGAAAATTCCAAAGCTTGTTTCTTCAACGAACACGAACTATACCTTTACGTATAACGGCGTGCGGCTTCGCAATCCGTATGACGCATTTTCCACGGTGCCCAGTCTTGGGGAACGCCAGGGTGATTTCTCCCAAACGTTGATTCGTAGTGGCATCGGAGCGGGAACTCCGGTGCGAATCTTCGATCCTGTAACTCACTCACCACTCGCCGATAACAAATTTCCCAGGATTGATCCGGCTGCCGCGAGTCTGATGGCGTATATTCCCGAGCCGAATCTGCCGGGCGAGGTGCAGAACTTTCATTACGTCACGGCGGTGACAAACAAGTCGGATGACATCAACCTCCGGCTGAATCATACGTTCGGCGGGAGCGGATTCGGTCAAGCTAGGCAGGGTGGGTTCGGACTTGGTCGCGGAGGCGGCCGGGCTGCAGCAGGGCGCAACCAGGGTCCTCGCCCCACAAATCTCAATTTCGGGCTTCAGTATCACAAGTCGGAAAACCGGTTGAGTAATCCCTTCCCGAGCGTCGGCGGAAGGAATACCGCCCAAGGTTTGAACACCACACTCGGTCTGGTGCATTCCTTTGGAAGGTTCACAGACAATCTGAGAGTGAACTACAACGTCAATCGCACGGCATCAACGAACCTTTACGCGTTTCAAGAGGATGTCGCCGCCATTGCGGGCATCACAGGAGTGTCCCGCTCCCCTTTCGATTGGGGAATTCCGAACCTCGCATTCACGAATTTCACCGGCCTGGCCGATATTCGTCCTTCAACGCGCCGCGATCAGACTGTACAAATCCAAAACGGAGCCATCTGGAGCCGTGGACGTCACGCGTTGCGTTGGGGAGGAGACTTTCGGTGGATCCAATCGAATCTCCAAACCGATCAGAACGCGCGCGGCAGTTTCACGTTTACTGGCGCGCGGACGGCAGCGACGAATCAAGGCCTGCCCGTCGAAGGCACCGGGTACGACTTCGCCGATTTTCTTTTCGGGCTGCCGCAGCTCACGTCTATTCAATACGGCGGAGGTAAATACTATTTCCGCGGAACCTCCTCGGACTTATTTGTGCAAGATGACTGGCGCCTCCGTGGCAACGTCACCTTCAATCTCGGCTTGCGGTATGAGTACGTATCGCCTGTGCGGGAACTCAATAATCGACTCGTCAATCTCGATGTGGCGCCCGGCTTCACTGCGGTAGTTCCCGTTTTGTCAGGACAAGTTGGACCGCTTACGGGGATTTTTCCGTTGAGTCTCATCAAACCCGACCGAAACAATTTTGCTCCTCGCATTGGCATTGCCTGGAGAATCACCAACCGCGAGATCGTCCGTGCAGGCTACGGCATCAATTACAACACCGGCGCGTATGGCAGCCTGGGGCAACAGCTCGCGTTTCAGCCCCCGTTCTCGGTTACACAGACGAATGTCCATTCGGCGCTCCAGCCGCTGACTCTGCAAGATGGGTTTCCAACTCTCCCGCCGGAAACCGTGACGAACAATTTCGGCGTGAACCGCGACTACAGAATCGGTTACGTACAAATTTGGAACCTGGATATACAGCGCGAATTTCAATCAGCAAATCTCACATTGAATCTCGACTACACCGGCACTAAAGGAACGCACCTGGATGTCATCGAAGCGCCTAATCGGACCGCGACTGGCTTGCGCATTCCAGGCGTTCAACCGTTCAATTGGGAGACTTCCGAAGCCAATTCAACAGCTCATTCAGCAATGATTCGGGTGCGCCGGCGCCTTCAAGCCGGAATTCAAATGGGCGGTAGCTATACTTTTTCGAAATCGATCGACAATGCGTCTAGTGTTGCGGGTGCAGGCGGCGTGGTCGCCCAGAATGCATTCGATCTCGCCGCCGAACGCGGTTTATCGAATTTCGATCAAACCCACCGTTTGAGTGTCGACTACATTTGGGAGTTACCCTTCGGCCACGAGAAGCGATTTCTGGCAAATACGCCCTACATCGCACGACTTCTTGCCGGCTGGCAGTTAAGCGGAAACTGGAATCTGGCTTCCGGAATGCCGTTTACAGCACGAGTGCTCGGCAGCTTTACCGACGTCAATCGGGGCACCAATGGGACATTACGGGCAAACGCGACCGGCATCTCTGCGGATTTGCCAAATCCGACGGTCACGGAATGGTTCAATACCGCTGCATTCGTTGTGCCGCCTATAGGCCAATTTGGAAACATTGGAAGGAACACCCTTCGCGGGCCAAGTACATCGGTTTTCGGTCTGGCGGTAAGTAAAACAATTTCGTTCGCCGACGGCCGAACTCTGGAACTTCGAGCGCAAGCGTCGAATATCTTCAACACCCCTCAGTTCAGAACTATCGATACCAACCTGAACTCGTCTTCCTTCGGACGGGTGACTTCTGTCGGTTCAATGCGAAAGATTCAATTAATGGCTCGTTTCCGGTTTTGATGCTTATGAAGAGAATTTGCATCGAGTTGGTGTTCACTGCATTGTTGCTGCCCGGCGTGGCGGCGTCGCAAAAGTTTACGTTGCGTACCGAAGCAGAGCTGGTGTTAGTAAACGTGTCCGTGCGCGACAAGGATGGCAACTTCGTTCGGGATCTCAAAAAAGAAGATTTCACGGTATCCGAAGACGGTAAGCAACAAGAGATCGTTTCACTTGATGTTGAGAATACCGACAGTGTCGTTCGTGCCGAACCGTTACCTGCTAACTTACTTGGGCCGTTGCGCGCTCCTAATACTGCAGAGGTTGCTCAGGTTCCGCAGATTACAGACAACGATCTCAAGGATCGCCGCCTGATCCTTCTCTTCTTCGATTTGACGTCGATGCAGCCTGAAGAAGTCGTGCGCGCCGCCAAATCGGCGTTGGCTTACGTCGATAAACAGATGTCTGCGCCCGATGTGGTAGCAGTCGTTTCTCTCTCCAACTCGCTCACGGTGAATTTGGATTTCACTGCAGATCGAGATGCTGTGAAGAATGCATTGCAAGCTTTCGATGTAGGCACTGGGCAAGGCTTTGAACAAGGGCCGACCGGAGATACCGAGGCCACTCCCGATACGGCAGCCGCTTTCACGGCCGATGAAACCGAGTACAACATTTTCAATACCGATCGGCGCCTGCAGGCGCTGCGCAGCGTCGCGGATAATTTAGCTCGGGTCGAGCAGCGCAAATCGCTCATCTACTTCAGCGGCGGTCTCGATCGAACTGGGATCGAAAATCAGTCCGAACTGCGCGCCGCCGTGAATGCCGCTATTCGCGCGAATCTTGCGATCTATTCGGTTGACGTCCGCGGGCTCCAGGCTATAGTGCCTGGCGGAGAAGCGCGATCCGCGAGTCTCCGCGGCAACTCGGTCTATTCCGGCCAGGCGATGGCGAAGGCCTATGACTCCAACTTCGCATCACAGGAAACTCTGGTTACGCTGGCCGCGGATACCGGCGGACGAGCATTCATCGATACTAATGATTTTCAACCCGTCTTCGCGAAGGTGCGCGAGGATACATCCTTCTATTACTTGCTTGGATATCACAGCACGAATCCGGCACGGGATGGCCGTTTCCGCCGGATCTCGGTGCAAATCAAAAACAGAGCCGGGCAGAGGCTGGACTTTCGCCGCGGTTACTATGCTGCGACCGATTTCGCGCATGCGACGAAGGAAGATCGCGAACGTCAACTGCAGGAACAATTGCAATCGGATCTGGCGAGTACCGATTTTCCCGTCTATCTTTCCGCCGGATATTTTCGCTTTGCTGATAATCGATACTTCGTGCCGGTTTCTGTCGTCGTACCCGGCTCGCAGATTCCATTTATCCGTGAGAACCAGCAGGACCGTGCGACGCTCGATTTGATCGCCGTGGTGAGAGACGAAAGCAAAAGGCCATTCGGCTCCATTCGCGACACGTTAAGACTTTCCGTGAATACTTCCCAGGAAGTTCAACGGAAGAATGTGCAATACGACGGCGCATTTCTTCTGCCGCCGGGAAAATACGTTCTCAAATACGTTGTGCGTGAAAATCAAACCGGACGCATGGGATCCTTCGAAACCGACATTGTCGTACCCGACTTGAAGACGTCGCGGGTCCGAGTGAGCTCGGTTATCATTTCAAACCAGAAGCAACCCGCGCGTCAGAAGAACAATCCTCTCGTGCGCGAAGGATCGGAAATCGTTCCGAACGTAACGCACGTATTTTCCTCGAACCAGCACTTGTTCGTTTACTACGAAGTCTACGATCCGGCGAAACCGGCGGAGTCGTCGGAAAAGTCTGCGGCTCGAATCCTGACGAATGTCGCGTTTTACCGAGGTAACGTGAAGGCCTATGAAACCTTGTTGGTGGAGGCCGATCAGATCAACGTTCCGGAACGTAGGGCCGCAGGTTTTGAACTGGACGTACTTCTAGTTAATCTCAAACCGGGCTTCTACACCTGCCAGATCAATGTCATTGATGATGCGGCGGGGACATTCGCATTTCCACGATTGCCGCTACTCATTCGTTGAGCCTTGCAGAGAGAGGGGGGAAACTGTAGCGGCGGTCTATGACCGCCGACAATCCAGCAAGTTGCGAGACCGCCGGCGGTCATAGATCGCCGCTACAGTGCCAACCAAGCGCAAAGAAGGGAATGTCACGACAAAATGACTTGGGACGATAGCCGCGACAACATCTCCGGAAACGCGGTCACGACCACGCCTACAATCACGAACACCGCACCGATGGTGTTCGGAATCCACCTGGACGGCATTATCTTTTCGATAAGAATGAGGGCGCCCACCGCGGCCATCCAGCCGAGGTGCATGATGCCCATCACGAACAGGATCACCATTAGTCCCCAGCAGCAGCCGAGGCAATAGACTCCGTGAGCTGCTCCCATGCGGATTGCGCCCGTTCTTCCGTCGTGCCAATGTTCCATGATGAAGTGCAGCGGATTCTGGCAATGTCTTAGGCACGCGCGTTTCAGCCAAGTGCATTGATATAAGCCCGACAAGATGAGAGCCACACCTGCCGCTCGCAGGACTGTTGATTCCGAACCGGGAATGCGGCCACGCAGGCTGCCGATCGCCACATATGCCAAATAAAACAAGATTCCACTCGCCGTCCAAACAAGAAAATAGCTGAGAGCAAAAAGAAAGGTGCCGCCGTAGCTAGTCGGAGTTCTCCTTTTGTAGACAGTTCGGTGGAGCAAGAGGGTTGGGGTAGTGGATGGCAGCATCATGGCGATCATCATCACGAGCCACATGCTTATGAATGCGAAGAAACTCGCGGTTCCCGCCCAGCCTTCCATCCCGAGCGACATGGGCACTCCCATTTGCATCAGGAGGCCCATATTGTGCGAAGAAGAAAACGTCAGCAACCATGCGGCAGCGGTGAGCAGACCGATGACGATAAGAAAACACGTCTGCACAGATTACGCCTGGAGTCCTTTCTGCGTGTGATCAACATCGGCAAGACTACTGTGAGTGTTCTTATAATCGAATTTGACCGCGCCCATTCCTTTCAAGACGACGCTTTGCGCGACCTGGAATTCTTTGTATTCCATTCCGCTCGGCATGCGTACGATCACCTGCTGCTCGTCGTTGGTGGCCGGAATTTTAAGCGGTTCGACTTGCGTTTCCATAAAACCCGGAACGCTAACGCGTGCCCGTCGCTTTTTCTTATTGAATTCCCATGTGATGGGTACGAACTGCGGTTCGTGAACGGTCGTAACGATAGAAGCAAGAACCTCGAACCACGCGTTGCCCGCCTTTCCACTGAGAATCGTCAGCAGCGCAGTTCGTTGTTCTTCATTTGCTTTTTTGTCGATATACGGCTGTACAGAGCCGTTACCCTCATGTAAAGCGCCGGGCCAGGAATACACAACGGCCCAATTGAGTCCGTTTAATTTCACTTTTCCGAAATTTCCTTCGATGATGCGCATACCCGCCATTCCCTCGCAACCCTTGCCAGGATAGGGGAAGCCGGTCGTGTCGCATGGGCACGCCGCGATACAGTTGCAGTTCTTCATGTACTGGCCTCGCATCCGCCACTTCGCATCCGCCATAACGCCTCCGGTTTTTTAAGACGTAAATGTATACCACACAACTCTGACAGGTTCGACTACGCGGCTTGGTTCGGATTGGCGGAAGGAAGTTGTTCGAGAATATTAATGAATTCGTTCAGGAGGGATTGACACTGCACACAAAAGAGAAGGTGTTCGAAGTCATTGTCGTTGAGATGGACGGTCCCGCTGCCGTAGCTCCAAAGCTGCATTGCCGGGACATGGACATTTTCTTCTCCCATAAAACATTGGACTGTTCTCAAGTAAATACGCACGCGATCGCCAACTTGCAGAAAAAATCATCTGCCTGCGATCTGGGCGCGACTGGCTCGTCTAAAGATTTAAGAGGAGCTTTGCCTATGCCAATTGAAAATTCGCCGTAGTGAAAACACTTGTGGCTCAAGGACGTGCGCAACTCGTTGAGGTTCTTCCGGCATCGGAATTCAAGAAAGAGCACCTGCCGCAGGCGATCAACGTTCCGTTGGAAACCATGACTGCCGCGACCACCAAGTCATTGCGGAAAGATCAAGCGGTAATTGCGTATTGCCACGACTATCAGTGCGACCTGAGCGCTCGCGCAGCATGGCGTTTGGAGAGTATGGGATTTCAGGAGGTGTATCGCTACACACCAGGCAAGGCGGACTGGCTTGCGGCGGGTTTGAAGACGGAAGGGACGGAGGCAAAGAAGGTTAGGATCCGGCAGATGCTTCACAAGGACGTTCCGACCTGCTCGCTGCGCGAACGCCTCGAGGATGTCAAAAGCCGCCGTCGGCCGAATCAGGACATGTGCATTGTCGTGAATGATAGAAACATCGTGCTCGGTGTCATCCAAGGCGAGACCTGGGATGCGAATCCTCAATCACGAGTTGCCGACGTGATGCAGCCCGGTCCACAAACGATCCGGCCGGATTTGGAGCCCAAAGACGCACAAAAGCTTCTCAAAAACTACGACGCACCGAACGTGATTGTCACGACGTCGGACGGCGAATTGCTCGGAATAGTGAAGATAGCTCAGAAAAAAACACAGAAAGCACATAAGGCCGCATAGTTCCTTAATTCGATTAGTGGAGGTAATTTATGAAAGTACGGGAAATCATGACAACCGATGTCGAGTGTGTTGTGCCGGATACCGGCGTGCGCGAGTTAGCAAACAAGATGAAGACATTGGATGTCGGATTATTTCCAAGGTCGAGGAAGGGGAATCCGGTAAGAGGCTAAAGGATATTTCGGAAGCAGCGTAGCGAGCCATTGTAGCGGCGGTCTATGACCGCCGACAGTTTCGCAATTTGCGGACCGCCGGCGGTCACAGACCGCCGCTACAGCGAATTTTATTTCGTCACCTTGAGGAGTTCGACTTCGAAATCCAACGTCGAGTTGGCGGGAATGACGCCGCCTACCGCTCTGGGTCCATATGCCAAATCCGGAGGGATGATCAGTTCGCGTTTTCCGCCCACTTTCATTCCTTCCACGCCTTCATCCCAGCCGGCGATGACTTGCCGCGAACCGAGCTTGAACTCAAACGGCATGTTCCGATCGAGAGAGCTGTCGAACTTAGCGCCTCTCTTGCCGTTTACATAAAGCCATCCCGTGTAATGAACCTGAACGGTTGCGCCCTTGGCCGCAGCTTCGCCTGTGCCGACCTTTTCATCGATATATTTCAATCCGGATTTTGTTGTCGTCATATTTCCCTGCGCGAACACAGCGATCCCAAAAGCCAGTACAAAGAGTATCGTTGTGAGTATGTGTTTCATCCTGCCAGTGTAAACCATCTAAACAACTTTCTCGGTAGGCAAATCTTCGACGAACTCCTGGCCGAGGCGGGACGCGTCGTACATTTTGCCGAAGGGATCGTAGACACCGGGCCCAAAAAGGTACGGCTCGGTTTCGATAAGCTGGCGCATTCTGACGCTAGGATGTGACTAGATCTAAAAGGACTAGATCGAAATGCCCGTTGCGCTTCATCGCATCGAGAGCTTCTTTCCCAGAGCTTGCTGTAGCGACGCTGTATTCTTGCCCGGAAAAATAGACGGAGAGCATTTGCCGCGTATCCGCGTCATCGTCGACAACGAGTAACTTGACAGCCTCCCTGAATGAAAATTCGAGTTGGGCTGTGAATGTCGATGCCACAGTGGAACCGCGCTGCCTAAAATTAGGCCCGGCCTGAAGCCGCCCCTTGAGTGCGTAGCAATGCAGTAGCCAGACCCAGATCTTTCTTGAAACATCTTCGTGCGGTCCATGCGGTAACCGTTGTTGACACGCGCGGCGCGCGCCCGATATCCTGCCGGCTTGCATATACAAAAAGGAGAATCAACATGAAGCGTGTAATCGCTCTGCTGCTGGGCGTGGGACTTGGCTCAACCGCTCCTGTTCAGGCCCAGACGGTGACCCCTTTCAAACTGGGCACGTTTCAGAACCAGGGTCGAACGTTCGTCGGAATCGTTCTGCGTGATTCCGTTGTAGTGGATTTCGCTGCAGCCAGCCGCGCCATAACACCGGCGTCCAAGGTGGCTCTCCCGGCCGACATGAAGGACCTCATTGCCCGCTACGATTCCGGGCTCCGCGACCGGATCGTCCAGGTGGTGCAGAACGTAAACGCGCGAACGGGTGCGAGTCCCGCGTACGTATACGACCTCGCAGCACTCAAGACCATGCCGCCGATCATCTATCCGACGACGATGCTCAATGTGGCAGTGAATTACACCGAGCACGGCGCGGAAATGGCAGCGCGTGATGCGAGCCGCGCCACGCCTGCAACGCCTCAGGGGAGCGCGTTGGCCGGCACGAAGAGTGCGCCAGGCATCTGGGAACGAAAGCCGGGTGATAATCGGTGGAATCCTTACATGTTTTTGAAATCGCCAACGGCTGTGATCGCCAACGGCGAATCGATTCAGCTTCCAGTTGGCCGAACGGAGATCGACTGGGAATGTGAACTCGGCGTCGTCATCGGCAAGCGGGCATCCCGTGTGCCGGCCGCCAGCGCGAAGGAATACATCTTTGGGTACACACTCGAGAATGACGTCTCTGATCGCGGTGGACGCGGGGACACGCGGTTCGCCGGTTCCGACTGGTTGATCGGCAAGTCGCACGATACCTTTGCTCCGTTGGGGCCGTTCGTCGTACCCCGTGAATTCGTCCCGAATCCGCAGGCGTTGCCTATCAATGTGCTCTTGAACGGCAAACAGTTCCAGGAAGGCTCTTCGGCCGACATGATTCACGACGTCTACGAGCAGGTCGAGTACGCTTCCAATATCATGACGCTCCGGCCGGGAGATGTCATTTCTACGGGTACCCCGCCCGGCGTCGGTTCGGCCAAAAAGCCGCCGGTGTACTTCAAGGCAGGCGACTCTCTGTCGTGCACCTATGAAGGCATCGGCACGCTCGTGAATCCCGTTGTCGCTCCCGTTTCGTCGAGTTCTTCGCGCTGAGGGGATTATGATTCGCGAAGACATTCTCCAGAAATTCCCGGAATTGTTCGGGACCAAAACCGTTAACGGTCGAACGGTTAATATCGAAGAAGCGATTTCCAAGTTCGCGCGAGAATTGGGACCCGAGGTCGCGGCGGCGCTCACCGCCCGCCGAAAGCTGCTCGAGTCTCCTACGACGGTCCGCGAGAAGTATGGTTGGCCGAAGTGGGACGACTCGTTCGAGGATCCCGTAACGGGCCGTCAACGAACATTTCGACAGATCGTTCAAGGCTTGATTGACAACTTTCTCGGCCGCGAGAGCGAGCTGCATTGGCGGCTCAACGACGAGGTACCGATTCCGAACGACGCGCATCCCACGAAGAATCCAGGCCTCGAGTTGACCGGACCGTGGTACCCGCTGGATATGGCCTTCAACGCGTTGAATAGCCAGGCGCCGCAGAACATGCCGGACTTCGAAGATGCATCGCCGGCGCACTTCCAACCCGACGGTACACCGAAGTCCGAGCCGATCGGAATTTTCGCGGCGCTACAGAATGCGAAGGACATTTTTGAAGGGCGTTGGACCGGCCGGCCGTACGAAGTCGTGAAAAAGGGCCAGCGACGGTCGTACGAGATCAATCGGCCTCATTCCCAGTGGCCGACGCGCTTCATGCGACCCCCCTCTATTCACATACGGTTTGACTACATCACCGTCAATGGCGAGTCCGTGCCGGCCGCGATTGCCGTCACGCTGCTTTGGACGCTCAACAATTACGAAGCTCTCCAGCGTCTCGGCACCGGTGTTTACTACTACATCCCGAAGATACAGACGCCCCAAGAGGCGCTCGTTATAGAAAAGCTGTTGTCACGGCTCGAAGCCCTGATTGGAGTTCAAGCCGGCACGTTCAAAATCAAAGTTCTCTACGAGGAGGGAAATGCCGGCCGCTTTCTGCCGGCGATCGCCTGGGTTTTGCGGCGCCGTCTGTTGGGAACAAATGTCGGCCGCTGGGATTATTTGGGCAGCCTGATCGAAATGTGGAAGGACGATCCGAAGGGTGTATACCCGGATCCGCAGTCGATCGGGATGGCCTATCCGAACATGATTGCCTATCAGCGGTACAACGCGCTGATGATGCTCATGGCCGGCATGAAGAACGGCGAGTTCAGCCAGGCTGCCCCAATCGGCGGCATGGCGGCGGTCATGATCTATCCCTCAAGCGATCCCTATGGTCGATCCAAATACAATCCACTGGCGCTGCGCGCAATGGTCATCGACAAGCTGCGGGAGCGCCTGCTCGGTTTGATATTTGTGCCTGAGAACACGTTAGCCTCAGGCGAACAGCCTTCGCTGGACGATATTCTCGCAGGCCGCGTGAAGGGACGTCTTTACGATGCCTATCGACAAAGCTGGGTCGCCAGCCCGGAGCCGGCTTATGTCGCGGCGGGTAACGGACCTTTGCAAGTCACGTTAAGCGAACTCCAGTCCATCATCGATGCGCCGCGGCAGACGGTGGACGTCAAGGGAAAACCCGTGCCTGCCGCCTCTAGCGGCCTGGTTGACGCGGAGAGGACCCTGCTCGAGTCTCGCGGCCTGTTGAACTCGAAGGGGAAGATCACACCGTGGGTTCTCGCTAAAGACGCCGTCAGCACACCCGAGAAGCTGTTGACGCCGGAACTTTGGAACAGCATCTATGGTGTGCCCCAAGGTGACATCACGATCGAACACATCCAGCACGCGTTCTATATGGCGGCGAATTATGGTTTCCAAATCCTTAATGGCAACTTCGCGGCGGCCATCGACGACTACGAGCTTTCGCTGCGCTTCATGAATGATCTGGCCACGTACCGGATCGATGTCTCCTGGTTGTGGACGCTCCTGCATCATCAGGCCGCAATCACCAAAGACGGCAATCTGAAAGGACCCGCGCTCACCGAAGACGGCGTTGTGCCGGCGGAGAACCGCTTCGCAGTGAAATCCGGAACACGCTTCACCAAGGATTTATTCGAGAAGTTGTGGGACTACCACAATCAGTGGACATCCGCATTTTTTGCCGAATTGGACCGGCGCGGCGATCCCGGCCGATTCGATCGCGCCAAAGCGCCGATCATCATGGACATCTTGAAGCGCCAGTTGCTCTCACCACGCTACATTCAGCACAGCGCCCGCGTCCTTTTCGTCCTGGCAGAAGCGAACAAACAAGAGGCCACCCAAATTCTGGATGCGATCTTCGATCTCTCCCGCGATGAAATCGCCAAGCGGGTCAAGTCCGGAACTCTGAGCAAAACCGCCCTGCGCGCCCACGACTATATACACGATGTTTTTCCCGGAGGCTAATCATGCGGATCCAGTCGTGAGCCGTTGACTCATTCCGCCGCGCGATGTTACGTTCCAGAAGTTCGATTTCTCGCGAAAGTGGCGGAATTGGCAGACGCGCTAGACTTAGGATCTAGTGGCTCACGCCGTGGGGGTTCGAGTCCCCCCTTTCGCATTTCCTTAGAATGAGGTGTTTAGAAGAACTCATGTTTTTTGAGTTCCCATCCACTAAAGCCTTTCGCCCGCTTGTCGCCCGCACCCGTTCAGCGTCCATCGCTTCGGCTTCTTGAACCTCAGCAATGGTCCGCATCGCGTGGTTTGGAGCGAAATGAGTATAGCGCATCGTTGTGGTGATGTCGCTGTGTCCGAGCAATTCCTGGACGGTGCGCAGATCAACTCCACGCATCACCCACTGCGTCGCCCGGAAATGACGTAGATCGTGAAAGCCCACCCAGTCAAGTCCGTCTTTCTCGCGGCCGGCCTCGAACGGGCCTCGCGGATCGGCCCACCGATCGCGAGTATCGAGTTGAGCAAAGACATACGGACAACCAATCACGCGAACAAGTGAGTTCAACCACTCGATCGCATAATCGGAAAGCGGAACGTAACGTGGCTTTCCGCTCTTCGTATCCTCGACTGAAACGATACGTTGTCCGAAATTGATGTGTTCCCATCGAAGATTCAGACCTTCTTGTTTCCGAAGACCCGTTTCTCCCGGCAACGCCACGTAAGCGGCGATTGTAGGCTCTTCGATAGCATCAACGAGCCGTCGCTCCTCTTCCAGTGTCATGACACGCAGTGCTTTCATTTCCTCAGGCAGCATTCGGAAGCGAGTCAGCGGATGAGCTTCGATGAACTCCTTCTCCACTGCGAATGTCAGCATGTTCTTGAGCACTGCGACACTGCGGTTGACCGTGGCCAGAGAAACTTCTTTCGAACGATCCGTCATGAATTGATGGACGTGAGTTCGACGCAGAGCTTGGACTTCGATTTTTCCGAGCTTTGCACGAATGGGTTTCAGTGCATGCTCTTTGAAATCGGGCCGAGTGTTGTGAATCGGGCAGTATTCGCGGAGGTAAATATCCGCAAGTTGCTCGATGGTCATCGAGGCCTCCACGCCGCGCGCCAGCTCCTCTTTCAAATCTCGCCATGTACCCATAGCAATAGATTCTTCAATTCGAGCCAACGTCTTTTTTGCAACTGTTGTATTGGGACAGTAACGCCGGAATCGGGACTTGTCCGGCCAACGCTTGGAGACCACAATGCGCACATGGCCATTGCGATCTCTTTCACGGTTGATCGCCATTGATAATCCTTTCTGTCCCGGATTCTTCACAATTGCCATCGTACCACCTTGGGAGAGAGTCGATGTACCGGTCCAGATCCTCTAGCGCGTAGACGCGTCGCGATCCCATTTTCCGTGCGGGTAACTCGCCGAGATCCGTCAGTTTCCGCAACGTCTGTTCATGCAGACCGAGATACCGCGCCGCGGCCTTTGTCCCGAGAAGGCGCTGGTTTGGAACTCGGATCAATGCCAGAGATTTACCGATCATCGGGTTATCTGCTCCTCTACTTAAAAGGCCATGGCAAACGCCCATTAGGAGAAAAAATCTTCTGCCAATCACAACAGAAAGTTAAATCGGGGTTCTGATCGGCGTCAGCGACCGAGGCTCGGCTCATCCCTCGTTTCGGTGCCATACTGTCGGCCTGACCTGATTGCCTCGAAGCTACGAACTAATCGAGCCTCGTATTTTCCAAGCCATCCGGCCCAGCCGCTTTCGGCGGGTACAATCCCGCGCTTCATTAGAGCTTGGGCGGAGTCCCGCATATGTTCGGTATTGTTTAGCAGCTGTTCCGACGACCCAAGGTCGGCCAGGATCAGAAATGTCTTTCCGTTGGCCGAATGTGGACGTATGCGGATAAATGCATTTGGCTGAAGCTTTCGTTGGTGCCGGGCTGACTCAATTTAAGTTCGGTCGTATGCCAGATGAAGTTCTGTGAGGTGTTTGGCATCCGTCAACTGGATCGGGAGCCGGATATCCGAGAGCAGGGCCTGATGTCGCGCGAGGCTCCGTTGCCGGTCAGCCGCATTTTGCATCCTCTCTAAAATCGTTTGGAAATCGGAGCGGACCAGCCATCTATTTGAACCGTTGGACTTCGCCAATTCTAATTTTCTAAGAACAATAATCATGATTTGAGATGGTGCTGCCGGGAACTGGCAGGTAACTTCAGATCAACGAGGAAATTGTCTGTTCGATTGGACCCGGCTGCCGCCGTGTTACTGCGATTGATCATGCGATCCAACGAGGTATAACGGTTCTGTTGGATCTCCCGCCGCTCGGCTTCCTCGGCATCTAACACGGTACGATACCCAATTTGCCGTGTTGTTAGATTTTCGGCATGAGCCCGAATTCCGTGACGTATGTAATCCTTCGGTAATCGGAGAGGCTCGTTCCGATTCGTCATGCCTCTCAGTGCGACGTGCACATGCGGGTGTTCGGTGTTGTAATGAGCGGTCGCGACCCATGCAGTTGCGTACCGAGATCTGCTTCCATTCTCGATAGGAGATCACTTGCTAAAGTTCGCAGATCGCACCGGTCGCCAAACTCCGGCGAAATGACCAACTTAAACAATCGCGGATCGCCAGAGGTTTGCCAACCGCGCAAGACCGACGGGATGTTCGATACCGATCCGTTCTTGCTAAAGCCGGCCTGCCCGTCTGAATCCTTACTGTGAGTTGCGCTTTCCCGGACCAGATATCGACCATGAGCAGCCCATTGGCCCTGGCTGCGGTTGGGTGAATACGTGACACGGACCGCGCACCGCTGCTGGAATGGCTGCCGAACCGGTGAAGTCTTTCGTTTCCATCTGCGGCTCGACATCCGGACGAAATGATGCGCTTGAAGGCACTACTCCATGCACGCGGCTCATCTTGGGCTTTCGTCTTCCGTTGCGGAGGTCGTAAGCGGAACTCACATTCGCGACCTTCAACCCGCATAAAGGCCCTCCTACTTGTTCAGAGGACGTGATATGAAGCCTGCTTTGAACGGATGTGCTTGAAGAAACATCTTCTCCGGCGGCGTCGAAATGTCACAGGCCGGTCAAATGTCGGGTTATTCGACGACCACCGAGTTCACCTTCGGTTTGACCCCTCTGGGTCTTAGGAGACCGGAGGTTTGAAACAGTTTCAAAACTTTTGAAATTCTTTCAAACTTTTTGAAATTCGAGCAGCCGGTTTTACGTCATCTCGGCGGTCGGCTGCCCTAAATCCTGGCGACTAATGTCTCAATCCAGCGTTGCGCGTCTCTTCTGCAGGCCTGTGTGTATAGGGCACGACCTGTAGCCAAGCGTTCAAGACTAGGGCCACAACCAGCGATGTTTCGGCTATTAGCGCCGAGAACCGGGATATACTTCGGTTCCGGAAACGATCACTGTGGCTTGGTCGGAGACTGACTCCCATGAAAAAGGTTTCGATCATCAATTTCAAGGGCGGCGTTGGCAAGACCACCTTATCCTTTCACTTGGCCGCCTATCTTGCGCAGAAGCAGCGAGTTCTGTTAATTGACGTCGATCACCAGTCAAGCCTGTCAATTGTGGTCCTGGGTGCGAAGCTTTGGGAAAAAAGCCTCAAAAAGCAGAGCACGGTGAACCGTGTTTTCGAGTCGTTCTGCAATCGTAAAATCCCAATGCCGGGCGCAGAGATCGTGATTAAGAACGCGCTCCATCATCAGGATCCACGGTATGATTTTTACCCAAATCTGGATTTTGTAAGCGCGCAGTTTGAACTGGATGATACCAAAATTGACCTCGCGTCCACGAACTACGGCAATGCGAATCTCTCGGATTGGGAAAAGAGAACTCTGTTGGCGAGTTGGCTTGACCAGATTGATGCCCAAAAGCATTACGACTACGTTGTTTTTGATTGTCCCCCAGCGACTAAGATCGTGAGTCAAAACGCCCTCGCGGCAAGCGACAGCTATGTTATTCCCGTCATTCCCGACGACTTATCAAGTCGCGGCGTGACCCATTTCCGCAACCTTGTCGAAACCAAGATTGATAAGAAGTTGGATTATCTACGAACAAGCGCCCGCGTACCCCAAGGCGACGTTCCCACGAATTTTGTACCAGATACCCGTCTTGCCGGCATTGTAATATTCTTGGTCAAACATGCCGGCCGAGCAATCTCCGGCTATACAAATATTCCCACAGAGCAGATTGCGGCTCTACGGCGCACTTGGGGAAACGACGTTATTCAGGCCATTGGCAAGAACAAAATTGGAGTGCCGGAGGCGGTAAACGCGGGTGTGCCCGTATGGAATCTCAGGGCGAACAATGTCACACCCGCCGTCAAGAATATGATGACTTCCATTTGCGAGGAACTCAAAACCCGGATTGACAAATAATAAGTGACATGACAGAGGGTACAGCCGACAACCAAGACAGTGGAGCGCTGCTGAAGGTGCTAACGGCGCATTATCATGCCCTCGTTTCCGCGCGATGTGATGAGACTATACTTCGGCAATACTCATCGCTCTTACGTTTTCTGAAATCCAAACCTCCTCATTTTCTCGATGGGCGCGGAGACGCGAAGGCTCCTCGCTCTGCACGCTCTCGTCCCATACCGACAATCAACGAGGAGGAATTGCGCGGGCCTCGCTCGATGACCTGGAGAAAATAGTAACTGATGCCAAGACGGCTCGAAGGGATCTAGAATTCATTGCAGTCCAACGGTTCAGCGTACCTCATGGCTCAATGCGAACGTTTGCGAACAGGGACATGCTCGTCGATAAACTCCGTACCCTCATTGGCAACGAACGAGCGCATGAAGCGATAGGCGCTGTCGCGCGTGAGCAAGGAAAAAGAACATGATTCTTAAGCCCAAGTCACGTCGGGTCCGCGTTCTGTTGACAGGTGGCTAAGAATCCGATGCTAATGGAATGCGAGTCTTCTTCCGTCCGCCAGCCCTACGCCAAACCGATACTCCACGGGATCAAATGAAGTTTCCTCGTGTGGCGACTTTTGAGGAGCTCCCCCCTTTTCAATTAGATAAGACGGACTTCAAAATTAGGACCATTTCGCCCAATCCGAAAGAACTAATATGGTACGCCGAGCGTTACGTAATCGACACCGCTCCCCTCCAGTTCTTTGTAAAACGAAACGTCATTGAGCGCCAACGCGCCAAAAAATGGATCGCTGGATATGTAATCTTTGTCAAGCATTGGCAGCCACCCCTTTTTAGCCGCCTCATACGCTACCAGCCAATGCTCGGCATATAGACTCCCGCCAGTCATCAGCGCTTTCCATAGAGAGAGATCGGCACCATCTGCGAGTCCCGACGTCAAAAGATCGAGAGCTACAAGCGCGACGAAAGAATCTTCGAGCTGTGCGATTTCCGTAAGCACCTCAGAGGGTACCTTCGCTGATAGGACTTTGAAGAGCCAGAGAAGCCAGGACACTTCATAGTGATGGCGAAGCTTTGCATGGAATAATGAGAGTCTACTCAGCGTCTCGAGGATGTTGGCTTCGATCGATATCAGCCCAGCCGTTTTGCGATCAAATAGCAAGCGAGTTACGACCGGAAGGGTGGAAGCGTCGTGAACAAGAGCAGCAAGCAGAAAAGACTCAAAAATGGGCGATGCATCATCATCGAACGTGCGTGTTGCCGCCTTCTTGATGGCATAGGCAAGTACACCTTCGCCTGGAAAAGCCTTAACTAACTCAAATGTCTTGCTGATAAAGCTAATGAGGCTTGATTGTTGCCCATTACCAGAACCACGAAGTCTCTGAGCTTTCAGAGCAGTCTTCCAAATGGGCTCTCCCGTATCCGGTCCCTCGGATATGACGGTTTTAGATTGATTCAACTCAAGCTCATACTTTTTCGTTATTCTTTCTAATGCCTCATAGGCCGCCTCTGCGTCGGCTCGCGTGTCAAAATAAAGATGAAAGTCATCCACATATCTTGTTCCATTCAGGTTTCCGATTTCTTCTTCAAGGTCCTGGTCAATCCTGGCAGCTATTACCTCAGCCATGATGAAGGAGGTATCAGGGCCTACAGATATACCGATAGTTTGCTGGTCCTGTGTATTTCGCATTCTAATATCGATCACGTTTCCGAAAAGATTGGGTGAATGGTCTTGTTTGGCAGAATCCTTACCATGGATTGCCCAAGGTAGGCTATGCGTATAGATGGTGTGATAAAACCGCGAGAGATCTGTACGAAGAACGAATCGGAAAGGCGAGGAGCGGCGGAATCGCTCAACACTCCAAACGTCGAAATCTGCTCTCCGTGAAACAGCCCTGATACCATCTTCGAAAATGGTTGGTGTGCTTAACGAAACTGCTGACTCTTCGAAAATCTTTTTCAGTGAGGGCCAGTGGTCGGAAAGGGTTTGGCAGAGCATAGTTTGATGTAGCGGATTAGGAACGGACAAAACTCTTCGGGCTGGCCATGATTTAGGAATGGAAAAGAAAATACTCTTGCTTGATTTCGGAGAGAGTGTCTTTAGATCCGGTAGATACCCCAGAGAATCCGCCAACGCACTCGTATTGAACGGCGGAGGCAGTTCCAGCGGGAAATATCCTTTCCTAATGAGCCGATCGGTTGTCAGCTTCCATTGATCCGTGGCCACTTAATCGCAGTTCTCCGTGGGAAGTTTTAATCGATCCTTTCTATCGCCACTGGATTTTACATTAGCGACAGCGCGTTAGCAGGGTCACGGTCTTGCTGCCTACCTGGCCCCAATTAGCTTCTTGAATCTTTTGCCATCTTAAAGAGCAAGTGAATAGACTGGAGTATGAGCCGAACGCTTCAATTGATAAAGGAGTTGGTAGCGCGCGGTGAAATCAGGATTTCAGAACACGGTTATGATGAGCTTGCGGCCGATGACATTTCAGTGGAGGACATACTGTCCGGAGTCGCGGCAGCAGATTTGGTCGAAGATTATCCAGATTATTTCAAGGGGCCCAGCGTTCTGGTATTACAGAAAGATCCAGATGGTCTGCCGATCCACGTCGTGTGGGGAATCCCGAAAGGAGCAGGGACGCCGGCCGTTGTTGTGACCGCCTATCGGCCGGAGAAGGATAAGTGGTCGGATGATTTCAAAACCAGGTTATGAAAACAAAAGCCAAAACGAAGCTGGTACACGAGGGTGATTTCGTCGCGGAGGTTCCAGTGGAACTGATCGAGACGGAAGACGGCTGGTCGCCGTATCTTTCGGTCGAGGACGCGAAGAAGCTGGATGAAGTACGGGAGGCCCTCCGTCGCGGGGATTTAAAATCTGCCGCGAAGCTCGGGCGCGTGTTCCGGCTCACGCCGGTCAATTAAAAGGCGCAAAACGTGTCGCCCACTTTTCGCCCGCGGCGCGACTAAGTGTTTCGTCGCGATCCATGTTTTCCGGTTCGTGAAGAATCCGGGAACTGTTTGAATTTATAAAGTTTTCGTCACAAATCGCGTATTCTTTTAAGGGACTTAGGATCTAGTGGCTCACGCCGTGGGGGTTCGAGTCCCCCCTTTCGCATTGAACAACTTACGGGCTCTCCTTCGAGCCGACCTAGTCAAGAACCTAGTAAAAAAGGTCCGGACATATTTTCCCGCACGCGGGTGTCTTCGTAAGCCTCTTCCTCGACCAGATGCGCATACCGCAAATGTGCTGCAGCACATTTGATCTCATGCGGAACGCAAATCCCCGTTTGACCTTTTCGGTAACCCTTTCATCAAGCCCGAACAGATTCCCCCTGTACGCAAGGCGGCCTAAACAAAGCTGGTTGGCTGAACACACCAATAAGGTGAAGGTGTAAGGCGATGTATGCACATATGTCAGGATATGTGTGCACGTGGCTAATACGTGCTGCCAGTGTAACGCTCGGATATGGGATGCAATACGGCCAGTATGACTCCATCGGTGTAACAAACGTGACTATGTGCGTATATAACTGAACATATAATGCGCGCGTGTGTTATTGGTTGTGTCATGACGACTCCCGCCAAAAAGAAGGCCTTGCGAGCTTCCGGCATACTGAACCCGCATCCGAAAGACGTCCGGTCAGAGCTCTTCACAATCGATTTCTTCGACGCGTTCGATCGCGCTCAGGTCAAATACGAGATGTTGCGCGCCCATTCGGTCGATGGAGATTCGGTTGCGGAGGCGTGTCGTCAGTTCGGCTTCAGCCGCGAAAGCTTCTATCAGATTCAGCAGGCTTTCAGCGAGCTGGGGTTCATTTCCTTTCTTCCGGGAAAGCGAGGCCGCAAGGGCCCTGTAAAACTCAAGGGAGAGGTCCTCGAGTTTGCTTTGGAGAAGAAGAAAGAAAATCCCGATATGGATCCCGCTCAGTTGGCTGCTTTGATCAAGCAGCATTACGGCACCGAGGTTCATAGGACGACCGTCATGCGGGGGATGAAAAAAAAACGGCGCTCGCCGGCGGAGGGGATCGGGAGAGGAGTTCGCCGCCAGCGACGATCCGGTACAGGCGATCTATGAGAATGTGCGCGGCGAGGCATTGCAGAACCGCGAACCGCCTTCCTGGGCCCTGGAACGAGTTCGCCAGTATGGAGTAGCGGGCTTGTTTCCAGGCTTCCAGAATGACTTTCCGTTCATCCTCTACACGCAGAGCGTTCCTCGTCCGGCCTGGAGTGGGAAGAGGAACTTTCACCAGGAGAGACTGCATCAGGTTTATGAGTTCCTCATCACGGTGCGCGCCGAAATACAACCAAGCGAAGACAGTGGGACCTTGCCGCTATCGGACCCGTTCGACGCGAGTGGCGGTTTCCCAGCGTGCGAGACGAACCTCTGCGTTGATGCACGGTACACCGGAACCGAACAAAGGGACTTTGATTCCTCTACCCACAGGGAGTTGACTGACAAATGCGAGTAGCTATTTATGCCTGTGTTTCCAGCGAGAGACAGGAGAAGGAGCATACGATCGGGTCGCAGTTGGACGCGTTGCGAACATATGCGGCCAAAAACGGGATGGAAATCGACGAGGAATTTACCGACGAAGGGTACAGCGGCGCGCGGTTGGATCGGCCCGCCTTAGACCGGATGCGGGATTTGGCGGAACGCCGCGGTTTTGAGGTGCTGCTGACCTACTGCACCGACCGACTGGCACGCAAGTTTGTGTTGCAGGCCTTGATCCTGGATGAGTTGGAGCGGTTCGGAGTGAAGACCATCTTCCTCGAGGGTGGGGCGGCCGACGATCCGCTTTCGAAGCTGATGCACCAGATCACGGGAGCCGTAGCCGAGTTCGAGCGGGCCAAGATCACCGAACGATACAGGCGTGGCAAGCTCTACCGCGCGCGTTGCGGAGAAATTGTTTCTCCGGATGTGCCGTTCGGTTACGTGAAAATTCCCCGCCGTGATGGCGTGCCGACGCATGCAGAAATACAGGAAACCGAAGCCGTCATCGTACGCAGGATTTTCGACACCTACGTGAAGGAGGACATGACGGTTCGTCAGATCGCAAAGCAACTCACGTTGAATCGCATACCGACGCCGACAAACGCCGGACAATGGAGCTGGTATGCAATCGATCGAATTCTGCACGAAGAAGCTTACATCGGAACCTACTACTACAACCGCAAGCAGTGCATACCCATTGAAGGCGCCTACGGCAAGAAACGACAGCGGTTCAAATGCACGTTAGGACCGAAAGAGGAATGGATTCCCATCTCCGTCCCGCCGATTGTCGACCTGGCCACCTTCCATGCTGCGGCCGGTCGGGCCCGAGAGAACGAAGCATTTTCTCCACGAAATCTACAAGAAGGCGGCTACTTGCTGCGCAAGCTCGTCCGCTGTGGCCGATGCGGATGCAGTTGCTCGGCACTTACCAGTAAACAAACCTATGGTGGGAAGGTTCATTGCAGCCACTACTATAGTTGCCTACGAACCACCAGCGGCTTTCTCAAGCAGGAGCGGTGCTCACAACGCCGCATTCGTGCCGATGTGCTGGACGAATTGGTATGGGAAGAAGTGAGCACCAGGCTGCTGGACCCAGCGCTCGTTCTGGACGCTTACCAAGACCACAATACACGGCGGAGCGTTTCATCAGAGCAAGACGGAGCGACCGATCAGGATGATCGCCTGAAAGAACAGATCAAGTTGTCCAACAAAGAACTTTCGCGGCTTCTGGATGCATATCAGTGCGGGGCCCTGGAACTGGCGGAGTTACAGAAGCGACGCCAACTCGTAAACTCGAAGATCGAGATGCTAAACCGCGAGCAGGAATTGTTGAGAAAAATCGCCGCCGAGAAAAAGAAAGAAACAGACATCAAAGCGAGTCTGGGGGAATTTGCAGCCTTGGTTTCGAGCAACCTCAAACGAATTTCGTTCGAGAATAAACAGAAACTGTTGCGGATTGTCTTGGACAAAGTCGTGGTCAACGACTGGAGAGTAGACGTGTATTACAACATCCCGCTCCCGAAGCCTACTCCACCGCCAGCAGAAAAAGTGTCAACCAAATTCGATTTGCGTTCCACATGTCGGTTCCGTCGTTGTGATCGAGTTATGCCTGTCGTCCGCAAAAAATCGATTTGAAGGTTTTGAATGCGATCTTCTTCAAGCAGCAATCCTCTCTAAGCGTTGCGCAGAAAGAGATTTTCGGCGGCGACAGCAGCGGCAACCGGAGACAGAACCGAATGAAGGTCAGCGAGTCCAG
>QHWY01000233.1:34413-38467 GCA_003223875.1 Acidobacteriota bacterium
AAACCGTTTGAGTTTCATTGAGCGCGGCGCAGAGTTGAGCGACGGGGTGATCGTGGGCGGCGTGTGTGAGGTGGTGAAGCCGGACGGTGAGAGTGTTGGTTTTCGAGTCGGGAAGCAAATCGACTTCATTGTGAAAGATGTGACGCAGGAGTGCGCGCGCATCGTCGGAGCGGACGAGGTGCTCTCGAAGCAATGAAGCCAGACTGGTCTCGGCGCGATAGGCGATCATCTTGATGGTATCGACAAAGTGTTTGCGCTCGGTACGCAGCCGTGTGAAGCGATCCTCCTCGGGTAGAAATTTCACCGGAATGTGATGCTCGGTGTTCTTGCGCTGTTGTTTGAGGCCATCGATCTCCAGATCCAGATGCTGGATCTGTTCCTGGAGTTCTCCTTTGCGCTGGGGGTAGCTGTGAAGCTCGGATTCAGCGGGGTTTTCGGATAAGGTCAGCGCGCCGAATTGGGCGGCCAACCGATAGCGCTGGCCAGTCTTGGAGCGGATCAGGCTATCCAGCGTACGCCATTGCGGATTCACGACGGAAACCACATCAGGAATCGTTTCGGTTCCGTACTCCACCAGACGGTCCAAGCCATAGTGTTCTCTCATATATCGGAAGAAGTTTCCCTGAGACCATCTGGCGAATAGCGACACGGCGAGTGTCGTCATAGGCGACTGAAAGTTGCTCGTCAGCATCGCGGTCTGATGGCCGCTTTCAGTGAGCCGGCGAATCTGGCGAACCCAAAGGTTGTTGGACAAGCGGCTGCCGCGCTCGGCCAAGTTCATGGTGACGGTTTCGCCACCGGCCAGGGTGACGTTGTGAGCGCTAAACTCTTCGGATCTCCAATCGTCTTTGGGAAACTTGTGATAGCTGAGCAGGGCAATCCGCTTCTGCCACAGATGCGAGAACAAGTCCGGACTGTAGCCTTCTCGATCCAGGACCACCGTGAACCAGTGGTCGCGCGGATCGTCGGCCAGTCGCTGGTCCAGCTCTGGGCTCTTGGGCACCGATGTTTCCAACCACGGAATCACATCTTGCTTGAGCGTGGCGATCAATCCTGGGTCGACTTCCTTATTGATATACAGAAACGGCTGCCCGTCCATCGCATTGATCCAGTAATCGGTCGTCGCCCGCAGGCACAACCGTTCCCGGGCCACATAGTGGCGTGGCAAGTCCGTCTGGTCTCCGTGATAGACCCGCACATGGCCATCGCAATAAAAATACAGTTCGCTATCGTTCTGTCGGGCGATCCATTCCTTGGCCAGTTCGGCATTCCACTTCATCGCCTGACCCAAATCCCGACACAACAGTCGCAGCTTTTCCCGCAGCGTCCGCACCTCCGGGATGCGATCCAGTCCCAAGACTTTGCCCCACTCGCCTGGCGCTTGATAGCGCAACTGTTCCACGGACCGAATCCGCGCCAGGGCCATGAACGCCAACAACAGAAAGATACTGTCAATGCCGTAAAATCCGTCGGGCAGGTGATACATCTGCGGGCTATAGCGCAGCAATCCTTCGGCCAGCAACGCCGGCAGTGCCAGCAACACGCCGCCTTGGGGCACATCCCACGCCGTTTGGAATTCGATCGGCGCCGATGCCAGCATCCCCAGCGCCGCGGCGACACGTTCCAGCGTACGCGTCGTTGCGTTTCCCATCAGCGCTTGGCTGTCGACCTGGCTGCGCTCGCTTTTGGTGGGGATTACACTCGAGCTGTCGGGTTCTGTTTTTTTTGAGGCGCCGGCAGTCGCCCGGCCCGGATCGCTTTGTGTAGTGTGTTGGCCAATACCTTCAGTTCACCTGCCACTTCCGGCACGCTCTGTCCTTCTTTCAACAGCGTCCGCGCCCGTTCCAGCACTTCTCCCTTCAGCACCGACGCTGAACTCCGGCGTGGCTTGTTCTCATAGAATCCTTTGGCCCCGTGCTCTCGAAACACTTTCACGTATCGCTTCACGGTGATGCTGGGCACCCCAAAAGCTTTCACGATTTCTTTCGGCTTCACGGTTCCATTGACGATCATCTGGCTGGTGAACATCCGGAAACTACCAACGTCATCTTCGTCGTGATGGAACACCGGCAAATGCCCGTGAATGTAGACCACCTGCCCCGCTTCTTTCTGAACCGCGATGCTGTTGTTGATCTCTGTCACCCCGGCGGGAAATATCGGAAGTTGTCGTTGCGGCATCCGTGGTTTTTAGCTCGCTCCCAGGTCCGTTGCAATCGTTTTTTGGCTCATTCCATTTTCATCAAACCACCGGATTTATCGGGAGAGATCAGGAGGTCTGAGGTTAGTGTTGAGCCTTTCCATATGTTCCATTACCTTGACGAGCAATCATTCCGATTTAACGAGCGATTCGCCAACGATGGCGAACGCTTTGAGATGGTTATTAAGCAAATCGTCGGCAAGCGCCTCACCTTTGAAGAACTGACTGGCAAAGCTGAAGGCTCTACGACGTGTAGCTGAGATGATTCTCAGGCAGCGCCAGAAGCGTGGGAAGCGGAAGCCTTAGCGGGTTTCCGCTTTTTCTTTTTCAACTATCACTTTGAGGCGCACCTTGTGTTTTATCTTTACTAACGTCGTATATAGGTCCAGATAACTCGCAATTGGTGCCTGCACAGATACGTGGTCAAACTTCGTGCCGCACGAAGGGCATTCAACCGGAACTCCTTGATTGCGCCTGCCCTTATTACTGGACGCATCTATAGTTACCTCAGTTAAACACTCACTGCACTGAAGTGATATAAGTCGCATGTCGGCAAAATCAAAAACAAGTTCCTTATGTGCTGGCGACATTCTTCCTCGCAATCTTCCGCGTTTTTCGTTTCGGCCTTGGATGGCCGCGAGGATCTGCGGCTAATCGCCTGTTCATTTCTTCTTTAGACACTGACAGCAATTTTGTTACGACATTGTTGAACCGCTCGAATTCCGTTTTCCCTTCTGCCTTAATCTTCATTTTTAGCCTATTTCGACAACTCCTTCATCTTCGCGGTAGTTGTATCGATGGTCTTGTTCATTAATAGCGTGCACCTTTTCAGCGTCGCCGCTCCACTATTGATGTGCGCCGTGTTTTGATCTTTCCAGTATTCAAGATACTCTCTCAGTGCGGCCTGAAAGAGCCTGTGAGTCTCATCAACATTTGAGGCTATGCTGGCGCTGCTGGTCGGTATATTGCCTTTGATACGAGCTTTGTAGTCGCCGGCGTATCCGGCGTTTTCGACACGTATCGCGGCAGTGAAAGCCGCTTTTATTTCGGTCAATGTTGACGTGCCATTCGCCGCGCCAGCCATGGCCTTAGCCACTCGCATACCCTGTTCATTAGCGGTTTTGAGATAAGACCCAGCAGCTCCTAAAAAGTCCAGCTCAATTTTAGTAATCGTAGTCGTCGGCTTCTTAGTTGCCGGTGTTTGTGCGCTAATGTCCATGGCTGTGATGAACAGCAAGAAGAGCAGACACTTTTTCATTTATTTTCTCCGCGCCTCAAATTGTCTCCTGAAAACGAGATCAGTTTTCCCTGTCACGTTCTTGAATCGCTCAGGTTCCGTTTTTGCCTTCAGCCTTGATTTTCATTTTGAATGTACCGCGCTTAATAGGACATTAGTTGCAATGTACCTGCTGTAATCCTTCATTTCCTGCATGGTGTATTCACCGCCAATCACGTCATCTTCCATTATCGACATCCCCATTTTTGCTTTCTGAGATGGTTTCGTTTTATCTGTGAAAAACTCGCGATACTGGAAAGCCAAGTAGTCGGCGGGTTCAAGTTGGGTTATACCTTTTTCGACAAACTCTATTCCTGAGAACTTTTCATTGAGTGTAGGATCTATAAGTTTTAGCCGGTTCCAAATCTCTAATATCACCGGGGAAAACTTATCCTGACGTTCAAAGATTAGTTTGATGTTGTGATTCTTTGGCACCCATGCACGCAAACCAATCACGACCTTGCGGAACGCAAAGAACCATGGACTAAACGAAGCTACGAGCGCCTCGTTTCGACCGGCGGTAGCGTCATAAATAAGCCTATGGACGATGCCAATTACAGGCATTAGGCCATGCTGACGCG
>QHWY01000233.1:38595-39031 GCA_003223875.1 Acidobacteriota bacterium
AATCTGACACACAAGCATCCCACTGAGATTCACTTCCGACAAATCCACCCAGCACACACAACTTGCTTTCATGGCCACTTTCGTCCATGTATGCATAGAGCATCGCCAAATAAGGCTCTCCTGCCTCGGATCTGTGCCCGAAACCGAGTTCTCTTGCAGTAACAAGCGTAGTCACACGCCACCCCTGTCAATGCAAGATTTATGATCCCCTTGCGGCCTTGATTCCGCAAGTATATTATTGCCCTAACTTAGGAGGGGTGTTGCAGCTACAGTTTATTTGTGATGAGTCCCCGAAACCGGTAGACTCGTGCGCACTGGAGGACACCGAGCATGATTTCTCTAACCGCGTGTTTTGATAGCGATTCAGGCGGCAAGAATGAGAAGATTCCGAAACGGCGGGTTTTACGAATTACTTGAGGGTATTTTATGCATGTCA
>QHWY01000405.1 GCA_003223875.1 Acidobacteriota bacterium
TGGTCACTTCGGGCTCCACCGTGTCTCGTTTGTATAACTGGATTAACAAGTCGGCAATCTGTAAGACGCCCGCAATTGGGTCCGATGGGTCGACGGGTTATGGCACCACCGGTCAAAGCATCATGAACGGACCCGGCCAATTCAATACGGATTTCTCGTTCGGCAAGACAACAACTGTCGGCGGCTTTCGGGAAAACGCACAAGTTGCCTTCCGCGTGGAGTTCTACAATGCCCTCAATCAGCCGCAATTTTCCAATCCCGGCACGAATTTTGGGACGGCCAACTTCGGTGTCATCAGCCGGACCTCGGTGGCGCCTCGGCTGATCCAGTTCGGCTTGAAGTACATCTTTTGATATGGGGCAGCGGGGGCCCGGGTCATGCCGATTCGAGCCCCCTGCTTCCCTATTCGTATTCCGTGCTATTACTCCACAGTGTTCAGCAGGATGCTGCCGTCGCTCAAGCTGCCAGAGTTGGTGTAACCACCACCTAAGAGACCACCGCCTAAAGTATTGGTGACACCATCGCTTAAGATAATTGTGAACGACCCAGGCGGAACTAGCGTGCTGTCCACCGCGATAATGGTGAACGCAACCGGCAATCCATTATTGGTGCCGAGTCCGGTGACGGTAACGCTATGCAAGAGGTCGTCGTGGGTTACGCTTGTATATTGAGTAGAGCGGAAATCGACACCGGAACTGGAGTCCTGGTACTCGTCGTCTCCCGCCATCTGCTTCGCATCATCTTCGCACTCCGTGTGATGCTTATGACCATGGGCCTTGCCGCCATCGTGTTTCGCGTTGTCCTGATGCCAATCGCCATCCTCTTCGCGGCACGCTGACGGTGGCGGTGCAATGATGGCCGAACTCGAGAACTTAAAGACATGGCTACTGCCGTGGAGTGAGCCGAACACGGAATGCGGCGTAACGGCTCGAGTAATCCCCGTCGGGCCAAAGGTGAACGGCCCGCCCGGGCTAGTGTCCGTTGCGGGGTTGTTGGGCGTTGGGAATCGGAAGATGCCACTCGGATCTTGACCCACGACCTGGCACATCTCGGGCGTTATGTTTACTACCGTCGGAGACACCGTGAAAGCCCGGGGTGTAGCGTAACTGGTTGCCGGGGAAACAAACGAGGAGGTCTTAACGACGGATACGGGCGTGGCGGCGCCGCCTCCTTGTGAAGTTGCCTTAGAGTTTGTCAGTACACTGAGGGCGTTTCCCGGATCCTCAGTGAAGAAAGCCTGGAGTGTGCTGCCGATGCCTGAACTGGAGATATTCTGAGACCCAAGGATGATTGAACTACCTTGCACATCTTTTTTGGTGTACTCCGTGATCTTATTTGTAGCGAGGTCCAGCCGGCCGATTTTATTGGCTGGGGTCTCGGTGAACCATACCTTCCCCTCGAGATCTGCGACGATGTGGTCTGGATTCGTCGTGCCATTAACAGGATCGAAAGGTTGGAAGCTGCCGTTGACAGGTAGATTCCATCGGGTGAGGTTGGTGCCCGAGGTTGCGGCCGGATTGAGACGGAGGATTTGGTCGGGAAACGTTCCGCTCCCGCTGGTGCCACTGGATGTGCCAGTGGTTGCGCTCATGCTCGTGCCACTGGATGTGGCGGTGGTTGCGACAGCGGTTGCCCAAACATAGGTGCCATCAAACCAGAGCTGGTAAGGTCGATTACCGGTCCGCCACTTTCTGACTTTGTTTGTTGCTGGATCCAATTCGATGATCTCGGCGGGTTCAGCGGTGGCGTTGTTGGGGTCTCCGTAATTGCCAAAATAGACCTTTCCATTTCCCGCATTGACGCGAATTCCGGTAGCGCTGTCCGCATTAATGCCATCCCAGCGAGTAAAGTTGCTGCTTCCCCGGAAGTTCATATAGGGAGCGTAGGCGGCGTTGCCATTTACGGTCGCCCACACGTCCCCGCTGCCAAAGCGCGGCTGGTACCAATTACTCGATGAGGATTTTGTAGAACGGTTAAGATCAACGGGAAACTGGAAACCGTTGGCGACACAAAACCCTTTAAACTTGTTGGTGCTTGGGTTCCAGTACAAAAGACCACTGGACGAGCTACAGTTATTCTCCATGGACGTCACCATGGCGGGCGCGCCAACCTGATTGCTGATCCCCGATACGTCGTCTACAATGGACTGCGGGCTGAAGCCATTAAATTTCCCGATGTCCCATATCGTGTATGTCCCGCAGGTTGAGCCTGAAGGACAGCTCGACACGCAAGGACCACCACCGCCGCCACCGCCCCCAATGACTTGTGCATGCACAGGCTGTGGCTTGCAAAGCAAACATACCAGAGCGAGGACGCTGAGGCTTGATGCTCTTCGCATCAAGCTGAACGAAAGGGAAATCTCCTTCATCTTCTTCTTTCCTCCTTGACTCTTCGAATTCTTTGCCCTTACCTCTACGAACAGGGCTTGCTGTTTTTGACCGCCGTGTCCTGCTAAGAAAACACACGGGTATCGTTAGCGGGAAGTAAGGACCACAACGCAGCGCGATGGGCAACACTAAGTCTTCGCGTTAGGATCCGGTTTCTCCTCGCAAGAGCCCGTTCGATATATCTGAAACAGTCGCGCAGGGTGCAGGTCGGTCGCCATGAGAGTGATATGTTGATACCACCTATACAGGCATTGGACTTACGTATAGAGAGCGAACATTTAGACCAGCACTATGCAAAGTTTTTCCACTCTGCACTGTGCAATGGTTTGCACTTTGTGCAGTCATATGCACAAAATGAAACGAGCTTGCCCGGTATTTTTCCACGTTTGGTATTTTTACATGCTCTTGTGATGCCAAATACTGGGTTAAAAAATCGTGCCATAGGATAAATAGCCATCAAGTGGTCACGAAGGGACACGAAATCGGTCGGTCCGTCCTTTGATGGATCTCCAGATCCACTCGAGGTTGAATGGACTTTTAATACCTCCAGGCGGT
>QHWY01000406.1 GCA_003223875.1 Acidobacteriota bacterium
TTGGTGGCGTGCATGTTGGACATGACTGTCCGCCGAACATTTCGCTTGGGTTTTTGAACTATTCCATGAGAGCAGTGGTCAGTTTCTAAGAGATCCGCAAATCTAGGAGAGAATCATGACAAGTCTGCTACTGACCTTGATCCTTCAGTTGCAGGGAAGTGCAGTACCACCTCCGACACGGGCAACTCTCCCTTCATTTCGGCTGAAGGAAGCGGTACGCGATTTTCCGCGATCGCAACTCCAGCTCAAACATTCAGATCCGGTTTCGGTCGACTTGAATCAAAGTGCTCGCGCGTCCTATGAAACTCTCGCGGAGCTGGCTGGAGTGAATATCATCTTTGATCGTGACTTTCAGAACGACTTCTTCCCGCCGTTGCGTGTCGAGAAGGCCGACATTCTTGAAGCGTTCGATCGGCTCTCGGCGGTCACGGGAAACTTCGTCGAAGTCTTCGACAGCAATACTCTTCTGGTAGCTCCAAACAATGCAGCGAAGCGCCTGAAGTATGGGACGTATGGGACGCAGGTTGTAAAGACCATTTACCTTACCTCTGCGAACTCCCAGCAGGACACCGCCAGAATCGTCACCGCGCTTCGCACGCTCAATATGCGTTTGTTGGCCACGGGTGGCGACCAGAAAGCGATCGTTATCAAGGACACGCCCGACAGAATGGCTGTTGCAGCCAAACTCGTGTCGGAGTTGGCCAAAATCGATTCTTCAGAGCCTATTGCAGTCGATCCCGCAGGCAACCTGCTGATTCAGGACGGCGGCGGAATGCGTAAGTCGGCATCGCGCCGATCGCGGCTTGACATCCGAGTCGCGAACTTCATCTCCCTCAATGTGGAGCAAGACGCGCGATCAATGTTCGAGGCAGTCGCGGCGAGAGCCGGACTCAACATCCTGTTCGATCGGGATTTCCAGAGTCCCGGCTCCGTCCGTCTGAAGTTCGAAAACATGGATGTTCTGGATACGCTGGATCTCTTGGCCCTGCAGACCGGCACATTCTGGGAAGCGCTGGACAGCACAACAATTCTGGTTGCGCCGGATAATCAAACCAAGCGCCGCGATTACGCTCCGATGATCGAAAAGACGCTCTATCTGGACAATATGGAGAACCCGAAGCAGCTCACAGAAATTATTACGTGCCTGCGTGCTGTCTTGAACATGAGATATCTCTTTTCATCGCCGACGGCAAAGGCGATTGCCATGAAGGACACACCGAATCAGATCGCTCTTGCTGAAAAAATCATCGCGGATTTGGGCAGCGCCACAACGACAGAGGCTCCTACGAGCGCCGGTACGGCGCTTGATGTTGGCAGTGAACTGCCTG
Organism: Acidobacteriota bacterium; assembly: GCA_003223875.1. Classification (GTDB taxonomy): domain Bacteria; phylum Acidobacteriota; class Terriglobia; order 20CM-2-55-15; family 20CM-2-55-15; genus 20CM-2-55-15. Next base: position 1,329 of record QHWY01000406.1, read on the forward strand.
CTCTTTTGAGGAGCCGGGCGGTTCGTAACCTGTCGGCCAATCACTCCCAGCTCGATGCCAGGTTTATGGAAACGGTTTCCATAGATCTCAACGAAAGTGCCCAGCGCGCCTTTGAAGAACTCACCGGAAAGGTCGGACTCCATGTGACGTTTGACAAGAGGCTTGAGGATGCGCCGGCGGGGCGGCTCACGCTGAAGGACGTCCGGATTGTGGACGCGCTCGATTTCCTGTCGCTGCAGACCCGGACGTTCTGGAACGTCAAGGAAAGTAGTGGCACAATCCTCGTTGCACCCGATACCCAGGCTGTCCGGCAAGAGCTTGAACCTCGTACGGAGAAAGTGATTCCTTTAAGGAATATCCAAACACCGGTAGGAACCGTCGAAATCGTTACCGCCCTCCGGACCTTGCTCAACATTCGGTATGTTGAAGGGAACGCCAATGGGATAGTCCTCAAGGACACGTCCGACAACACTGCACTCGTCGAGAAGCTGGTCGCGGACCTAGACAGACTTCCGCGATATTGACAGGGCTAGTTCCAGCCGCTGATCTGAGGCGTTTTAGAGAGAGTCCGCCGAAGCCCGATTAGTAACGATAAGTCGCTAGCGGGCGATCTATTGCCGCCCCGTTCGACGATCAGGACCCGGTCGGGTTCGATTCCAAGGTTGTCGCTTACGGCGATTCGAAGCTTCTGTTTGCAGCATGCCGTGAACGACAACACCGGCCTCGAGATTAGCCAATAATCTGGCGACAACCGTCAGTTAGTGGTCAACCGTATAACCAAACTGGATCTCTGTCCTGTCGGGGTTCGTGTCCTCGATGACTTCCGCCAACGAGACTTCTCGGGAAGTTGAAATTCACTTCTATGGTTAAGCGGTTATACGGGCAGCAGAACGTATATGAAGTTGGCGTACCGGAAGCGCATAACAGCACGAACCTATAGGAATTTGATCCTCCTTCAGGCCGAGGCGAGGTGAATGCGTCTCACGACAAGAAATCCAATGCGATGTCCGGATTCGGAGGCCCTTGTTCCTGTGAGCTGTCGGGCATCCGTGTCATGACCTGTTCCCGCTGGACACCATACCGTTTGAGAACCGCACAGGCGCCAGACTCCTCTTCGCCAAGAATTCCCAGCAACAAGTGACCGGACGTTACGAGGTCGTGTTTCAGCGAATACCGTTCGTGTGCGGATTGCTGGAGAACACGCCTAGCAGATTCTGTGAGGGGTATATCGACCGACGTTGGCACGGGTTCGGCGGGAGGCTGGCTAAAGAGCTCCGACCTGATCGCGGCAAGATCGCTGTCGGGAGGAAACTCTTGAAGAAGATACATGTTCTCGCGCATGAGTCCGAGCAAAAGGTGCTCGGTGCTGATCGCGTGGCATCCTGTTTTTGAAGCTTCGAAACGCGCGAAAAAGATAACGCGGCGAGCCCGTTCGGTAAATTGGTCAAACATGGTTCTCTCCGAGTACGTTCCAAGACGGGACAATGCCCATGCTAAAGCCTCCTGGCACCCCGGCTCCGCGATAGAATCACAATCTATTGCGGATTATACGCCCGTGATTTTGCAGCGACTGTTGCCCGGGAACAGCCCCAGGAGTTTTACGAGATGAGCGTCGCTGATGAAAGTCTTAGCTCACGACATCCAGATGTCCTTACTGAGGACAAGCGGGCGTTGATCGCGTGATCAGACTACCGCTCCCGAGTAACGCCGCAGTATTTACCCATCCGCGCCTCAACTCCTGGTAAGTCGGCAAACCGGACTTGTGAAACACGGCCGCACAACGATCTTCACATTATGGTTTGGCGGTAATACGTAAACTGAAGTTTCCGTTCGTCCCCAAAGCTGGTGCTATCGCAGCCGATATTCTGAGGGATCGATCGCGTGCGTGCGTGGGTTTTTCGGCGTGGTCGTTACGATTCGCAGAGTCGTGAGCTTCGAATGCGTATGCATGAGAGGCATTCTAACGCACCATACGTACCCGAACGGACAACCGGCTTGTTGATCGGGGAGATTTGAAACGGGAAAACGGGGACAGTGAGCAATTTCGCGAACCGAAATTGCTCAGTGTCCATCGAGTCTCAATCCGCAGCGGGGCATTTCTATTCGTCATACTTGCGATCCGAGCCGCGAAATTGTTCCGGAGGATACTTCGCAGCGTTCGCGGCGATTTTCCTTTCCGCGACTGGTTCCAGATCGATTCCGGCCTTGTCTGCAAATCGAATGACGTACAGCAGAATGTCGGCCAGTTCGTCTTCGATCCTCGCCCGAATCGAAGGATCCATCACTTCATCCCAGCTCTTCTGTCCTCTCGACCACTGAAATAATTCCAATAGCTCGGCAGCTTCTACCGATATGGACGTCGCGAGGTTCTTAGGGGTGTGGAACTGGTCCCAGTCCCGTTCAACGGCAAAAGATCTCAAAGTAGCTGCCAGTTTCTCGTTATCGATCATGGACACTCCTATGGAATCAAGCGCGGCGCGCCCAGCGCAACTTTGCGCTGCGGCTGCGCGGATTGGCGCGAAGCTCTGGCGGTGCGGGACGCCGGACTTCGTGGGCGACTTCGGAGTACAGGCCCCTACGTTCGCCTGCCTGAAATGATTTTTTAACACGCCGGTCTTCACCCGAGTGAAATGTGAGAATGGCGACCCTGCCGCCCGTCTTCAGACAGAACGGCAGATTCTGCAGGAATGCATCGAGAGCGCCGAATTCGTCGTTCACGGCGATTCGAAGGGCCTGGAAAACGCGGCGCACGGAATCCTCGTCGCCTCCGGCGTTGCGAACGAGCGCCGTCAGTTGCGTGGTCGTCGACACGGAAGTTTTCTTGATGGCGCGAGCCAGATGATCCGCCTTGGGTTCATCGGCATTCGCGAGCAACAGCGCGGCAAGCGCAGTTTCATCAAGAGTCTCTAACAATGCGCTTGCAGCCTGACCGCGCTGCGGGTTCATGCGGAGATCGAGAGGGCCATCGCACTTGTAGGTAAAACCACGCGCCGGATTATCCATCTGCATGGAAGAGAGCCCCAGATCAGCAAAAACAATGTCCGCCGGTTCGGGAAGAACCTTCGCGAGACCGGCAAAATTCGTCCGGTGCACCGTCAGGGCATCCGGACCAAATTCGAGTGCACGCAGGCGAGCTTCGGCTTTTGGGAGCTCGATGGGATCCACGTCGAGGCCGACAAGCCGGCCGCCAGGCTGGAGAGCCGCGAGCAGGGCTGCCGCATGACCGCCATAGCCGAGCGTGCAGTCTATGGCGAGTTCGCCTGGCTGCGGATCAAGGACCTCCATGACTTCGCGAACCATCACCGGCCGGTGCATGCCGGCCGGCGTCTTACCGCTCTTGATTACCTTATCGACGTCGGCCGCATAGCGCTCCGCGTCGTGCTCTTTATATTTTTCGGAAAAATGGCGCGGATTCTTCCCTTTGTACCGTGGTCTGCGTTTGGGTTTTTCCGTACTCATAGTGGGCAACCGGTTGAGGATACCTTGGCCGGCAGCGAAACCGGAACGGACTGGACAGTTGGGTAGTGCGATTAAATCTCAATCGGGATTTAATCGCTCACTGTCCTCGTTTTTCAAAACGAAACACTTTTGAAGGGTTGTGTTTTTGCGAAAGGTGCAAAGCACACCACCCAATAAAATGCTCAGCGTCAGGATTGCGGTAAATTTAAAGTGGGGTGAAACAAGTATGTGAACGCCGTCGTAGGCCGGCAAATTGGCGTCGGGTCAGCGCCCCGCCATCAATCTTGCGAGGGGTTGCCGCTGTACAGTCTCTGCCCTTGATCGGCGCCGCTCGGGGCTCGGACGCGTGTTTACGTTTGAGAAAAGTGCGGTGACAAACGAATGGGGGAGAGGCAATGCCCCCGGCCCCCCGTTTACTTCCCGACCACGGTTTTCAGCAGCCGGAAACGCACTTGCCTTTGCCGTCGAATTCCATGGTGCGCTCGCTGATCGCGAGGTAGGCGGGCGCCTTGACCTGCTTCATGAGCGCCGCCGTCTGGGTGTTTGCCTTAAGCTTGCCGCCTTCGGTCGCGGCCTCGTTCACGTGCGTGAAGATCACCGACGCCGGCTTGATGAGGTCATTGATGGCGTACGCGCCGGACTGGAAGAGGCCCGGGTTCGGCCCGAGGTTGATCACGGCCAGACTCGCCTTGTGGAAATCGCTGATGACCGTCTTCATGTCGCCGAAGACGGCCGTGTCGCTCGACAGATAGGCGCCGAGCCCGTTGGTGAACTTCACCACG
>QHWY01000071.1 GCA_003223875.1 Acidobacteriota bacterium
GGATTCCTGTATGGCCATGTGGTCCGGTCCGGAAAACAGAACGTAGGGTGCCTGGACGGATATCACTTGCAGGGACGCATCGGGGCGAGAAAATGAGAAATCGAACCGTCTACTTCCATCCGAGAAGGCATGGAATCCGAGGTAACGGACAGTGACCTTAGGGTCCTTCATACATTTCTCCAACCCGACACAGCGCCCTACGAGCGCACCTCACTTCTTCGGAAAATACTTTTCCCACATCCTCTCCAGTGTGGAGCGGATCAAGTTGCGATTGGGTTCGAAGAGGCCTGCCGGAATCCGGGGCAGTTGGGCTTCGACTCCTTTTGCGCGATTCTGCAGCATTCTCGTGTACTCGATGGCGTACTCCTGCGCAACGATGTCTGAAATGCCTTTGCAATAGACCACGGCTTCTCCATTGAACCCAAGCAGGGCAGCGCTGAATTCCGGATTAAATCGTTCATCCAAACGAGACCTCCAGTTCGTTAAAGCTACAGATTACAACGTTACCGGCGTTCCAGAGAGTTTCTTTAATGCCGACGCCCCTGGAGCATCGACTTTCGCTTTGGTGCCGAGTTTGGAGTAGCAATGCGAGTGATAAGTCTTGCCCCGAACGACAATTCGTTCTTCGTTCGGTGCTACTCGAATACAGCAGCTTTCGCACCAGACCTTAAACTCAGCGCTTGTGTTTTGGACTCTTACCACTTTCATTGTTCCTCCCGGTTTCGTTGGGCTTACCCGGTTGTTTCTGAAAGCGCGAGACGGCCACGCCTGTATAGTCTGCCTGATGTCCGCAACTTTCCAGCGGGCAGGTCAACACAAGTTTTCCTGCCGATAGAGCTTCGCGTTTTCCCGCTCCTTCGCTCCGGTCGAGGGCAAACAGAATGGGCACGTGGCACTTCTGGCAGCGAACGCCGAGATACCACCGCATGTCGGCCTTGGGCCATCGAGAAATATTCAACGAATCTCACTTCCATCAGAAATGCCGCAGCTTGAATTGCGGCAAGACCTATAGCACGGGCTGCGTTGTTTCCCGTGATCCGCTCGATCGCGCGTGCCCCATCGCGAACGAAGCAACGTTACAAAGGCTGCAACACCAAACCCGCTACACCGAACCCGCCAGAACCTTTGAATACGGTCCCCATATATCGAATGGCGTGGATGATTCTCCCGGGTCAGTCGATTCTTCACGTCTTCTCTTAATTCCGACCTGCATCGCGACAATAACGTCATGCTTGTTTTGATTCGGACTTTTGCTCGGACCCGCCTTCTTGTGATCTCAATGTTTTCCACAGTTGCCGAATGCGAGTTCGGTTGTGGAGCTTAGCCCTACGCTGACGATGAAAACGCGAACGATCGCCATTTCTTCTAGACATATTGATTCCTTCCCTTTCATCCGTTCAAGCGCGGGGTCTGGGAGCACGCATTCAGGATTCTCTGGGAAGTATTCCACGCCACGAGGAAGACAGACCAGGAATGAATCGGAGAAAATCGACATATCTAGTATAGTCCTTATGCACATAGATAACAACAGGAATAGGCCTGGCGCGGCCTGGCGGCCCCGTTTCTTGGCGGACCCGCTGGGCTGGTTACTGTTCACACGCAGGAACACCCGAAAGGTGTTGCTCACCGGTAGCTTCCGATATAATGCGCACATTCCTGATCGCGAAGGAGTGGCTCATGAGAAGCAAAGTCTGGATGCTTGCGGGAATCATCGTCGCTAGCGTCGTCATAGCGTTTGTCGGGCAACATGCGAATGGGCAGGCGGGCCGAACGGAGGTGCCGCGATTCGAGGCTGATCCGCTTTGGTCGCAGGCGCTGCCGAACAAATGGGTCAACGGACAGGTTGGCGGAGTGGCTGTCGATTCTCACGACAACGTGTGGGTCTTCCACCGGCCCGCAACAATCCCCGAAGGCGAAAAAGCCGCGTCGCTGAATCCCCCGCAAGCCGAATGCTGCATTCCCGCGCCGCCCGTGCTGGAGTTCGATACGAATGGAAAGTTTCTACAGGCGTGGGGCGGTCCAGGGCAAGGCTACGAGTGGTTTGTCTCCGAGCATGGGATCTTCATCGACTCTAAAGATAACGTGTGGCTCAGCGGGAACGCGAAAGAGGACAACCAGATCCTGAAGTTTACGAATAAGGGAAAGTTCCTCATGCAGATCGGGCATGCAGGAAAGAATCGCGGCAGCAATGATACGGAGAACCTGGGAGGCCCTGCCAGTCTGTTTATATACCCGAAGACAAACGAGTTGTTCGTGGCTGATGGATACTTTAATCACCGCGTCATCGTATTTGATCCGGACACCGGCAAATACAAGCGTCATTGGGGTGCATACGGGAAGAAGCCCGACGACAACTTCAAGTTCCCGCCACGCGCGCAGCTCGTTCAGGGACCCGCGCCGGAAGGTTTCAACAATCCCGTTCACGGCGTGCTGGTAACAAACGACGACCTGGTCTATGTTGCCGATCGTTCGAATAATCGTCTTCAGGTGTTCAGGCTGGATGGGACGTTCATCAAGGAAATATTTATCTCGAGGAATACACTTCAGAACGAAGGTACGGTACATGGTTTCGCCGTGTCACCCGACAAGGAGCAGAAATTCCTCTACATCGTCGACGGTTCCAATAAAGCCGTTCGAGTTCTGAATCGGCAGACATTGGAAATCATCTCCTCGGTTGGCGGGCATGCGGGCCACAACGCGAGAGAGTTCTTTCACATTCACAGCATGGCCTCGGACTCGAAGGGAAATCTCTTTCTCGGGGAGGTCAACAACGGACAGCGCTATTACAAATACGCATTCAAAGGCACGGCGAGATGAAAAATCAAAAGATTGGCGCCGTCATCCGCGTTTCATTGGGAAATTTCCTCGAGATGTACGACTTCATGGTCTTCGGCTATTACGCTGCCGCGATCGGTCGCGCATTTTTCCCGACTCAGAACGAATACGCCTCGTTGATGCTGTCGTTCATGACGTTCGGGACGGGCTATCTGATGCGTCCATTGGGAGCCGTAGTGTTGGGTGCCTACATCGACCATCACGGCCGGCGCAAAGGTCTGTTGCTGACGCTCTCGTTAATGGCTGTCGGTACGCTCTCGATCGCCGTCATGCCCGGTTATGAGCGGATAGGTTTATTCGCTCCTTTATTAATTGTTGTCGGCCGCTTGCTCCAGGGCCTGTCGGCGGGCGTCGAGGTCGGTGGCGCAAGTGTTTATCTGGCGGAGATCGCCACTCCCGGACGCAAAGGATTTTTTGTGGCCTGGCAGTCGGGCAGCCAACAAGTGGCTGTTGTGTTCGCGGCGTTTCTGGGTTTGATTCTTTCCAGCACTCTTCGTCCGGAGCAGATGGTGGGCTGGGGGTGGCGTGTTCCCTTGCTGATCGGCTCGATGCTGATTCCGTTTCTGCTGTTGCTGCGGCGCAGTCTGGCCGAGACCGAAGAGTTCAAAGCGCGGAAGCATCATCCCGATGCGTTGGAAATCTGGCGCACGATCGTCGTCAATTGGCCACTGATTATATTGGGAATGATGTTGTCTCTGACGACGACAGTGACGTTCTACTTGATCACGGCTTACATGCCGACCTATGGAACCAGCGTCCTCCACCTCACGACCAGCTCGAGCATGCTCGTCACGCTTTTCGTGGGTGTCTCAAATTTGTGCTGGCTGCCGATCATGGGTGCATTATCGGATCAGGTCGGACGGCGGCCGCTGCTCCTGTTGTTTTCCACGCTGGCTCTGCTTACGCCTTATCCGATTCTGTTGTGGTTGGTGAGCGATCCTTCATTCGGACGATTGCTGCTTTCGGGGCTCTGGTTATCCATGATCTTCGGGAGCTACAACGGCGCGATGGTGGTGTATTTGACCGAAATCATGCCCGCCAATGTGCGCGTTTCGGGATTCTCATTTTCATACAGTCTCGCTACCGGTATCTTCGGCGGCTTCACGCCTGCAGTATCCACCTGGCTAATTCACGAAACGGGAAATGCCGCCATGCCCGGAGCGTGGATGGGATTTGCGGGATTGGCGAGTCTGGTTGCCACTTTAGTGCTCACTTCGCGAGGTTTCCAGCGCCGAGCGCAGGAGCGCCGCCCAGCGATAGATGCCATGCACGAACTTCCCGTAGGGCAGCGTTAGACATAACCCAAGAACGACACCCAAGTGGATTCTCAGGAGCAGTCCCATCGCGTTGGTGTCGCGCATCACAAGCAAAAGCAGTCCGGTCAGGCTCGTCAAGAAAAGCAACATTAGGAATGAAACATCCATGCTGTCCTGTTTCACATCGACGATGGCGGTGTCGCGCCGCTGCTTCAGCCGGTACAGACCGATCGGGCCGACAAGCAATCCCACTCCGCCCAGAGTTCCCAAGACCACAGGAACGCTGAAATAGGGATACGGCGCGCTCCATCCAACGATCGAGTGATAAAACGCTGCGACAGTCGTCGATGCCGTACAAAGCAGGAATCCGTAAAATGTCAAATGATGAAACCATCGCCGAGCTTGTGAATGGTTCTCCTGCGGATACGTGCATCCCGCGCCGTGACTGTCCAGATTCTTCAGCGAAAGACCGTCGCGTAATGCGCTGAACAGAACGGCGGGCCTGAAAGCTTGCGACAACTTCTCTCCTGAATCGCGCCAAAAACGCAAAAAACCCGCAGCGTGTACCAGGATAATGACTGCAAAAACGGCCGCAAAAGCACCGACCATTGCATCGTGCGGAATAACGCCATAAAAATTCGCGGCAGTTGCCGCGCGCCTGCCCGCCAGCGCGGCCGCAAGGATGATTCCGACCGCAACTGCCCAGATTGCGCTGACTGGCCTGAAGCGCGGCCAGGCGTTCTTCTGATAGGAGCGCGCACGGATTTCCGCTAAGACCTTCGGTACATTGACGGCAAACTCGTGCGGCGGTGCGTACTGGCAAGCGTAGTAACACTCAGCGCAGTTGTGGCAGAGATTCGCCAGATAATCCATGTCGGCATCGCTAAACGTCAGGCGGCGCTCCAGGGCAGGAAAAACCGCGCAGAAGCCTTCGCAGTAACGGCAGGCGTTACAGATGACCATCAGGCGCTTGCCCTCGGCAATGATGTCAGCAACCTGCGGCACGCGCAGCCTCCCGTCCCGCGATATGGCCGAACACGGATCCAATCGTCATCCCAAAGCCCGCGAGGTAGCCTTTGCCGAGAACATTGCCGGCCATAATCTCGCCGGCCGCGAAGACATTCGTGGTTTTGCCCAGACCTTGGACTTCGGCTCGCTCATTCACCTTCACTCCCAGATACGTAAAAGTGATTCCTGGCCGCAAGGGATATCCATAGAACGGCGGCCGGTCGATGGTTTGCGCCCAGTGCGATTTCGGCGGATCGAGACCTTCGGTCCGGCAGTCATCCAGGATCTGATGATCAAAGCGGCCTGGCCGCACGGCCAGGTTGAATTGCCGAACGGTGCTTTCGACTTTCTCCAGCGGCAAACCAAGAGCCCTCGCCAATTCTGGGATAGTCTGTGCCGAGATCGGAGGGAATACCGAAGGCATAAAGCGGCCGATGGCTTTCGAATCGATTATCGAATACGCGATCTGATCGGGCTGCTGGGCGACCAGACGCCCCCAGATGGCATAGCGCTTGGGCCAAAGATCTTCGCCCTCATCGTAGAAGCGATCGCCGCGTTTGTTGACGACGATTCCCAGCGGCACACAATCCAACCGCGTAACAATACCGCCATCAAACTTGGGCGCCCGGCCGTCGATTGCCACTGCGTGACACTGCTTTGGATCGCCGACCGGTTCGGCACCCTGATCCAGAAGCAACTTCAGAACTCTGCCTTTGTTATAAGGCGTGCCGCGAATGATGAAGTTGCGCGCGGCCTCACCCCACACTCTTTCGAGCCATTCCAGATTCGCTTCGAAACCACCGGAAGCCACGACAACGCTTTTCGCGCGGAATTCCGCGGGCTCTCCGTTGAGAAGCACCCTCCCGCTTTTGAACCGGCCCTCGCAGATGTGCAATTCCTCGACCTCGGCGTTGTAGAGAACGCCAATGCCCCGTTTCCGTGCCGCCGCGTAGTAGGCATTCATTAACGCCTTGCCTCCTCCGAGGAAGAACGCGTTCGTGCGGCCGAGGTGAAGCGTTCCCTCCAACGAACGCTGAAACCGGACGCCGTAGCTCGTCATCCACTGCGTTGTCTCGAACGAACCCCTGATAATCAGTCTTGCCAGTTGTTCTGAGGTGTTTCCGCCGGTCACACGCTGAAGATCGTCCAGGTATTCCTTTTCCGTATAGGCGTCGGTCAGCACCTCGGTGGGAGCTTCGTGCATGCATCGCATGTTTCGCGTGTGACGGCTATTGCCTCCGCGATACTCCACGGGAGCACATTCGAGAACCACTACCGATGCGCCGGATTCTCGTGCTACCAGGGCAGCGCACAAGGCCGCATTGCCGCCGCCGATGACGGCCACGTCCGCCTCTGGGATTTGTTCTCTCACGGCCTGCAATCGTATATCATTTGCCCACTGTAGCGGCGGCCTATGACCGCCGACGATCTCGCGGCAAAGCATTGTCGGCGGTCTATGGAGGTGTGAACAAATTGGAATCGAGCATATTCCCCTCCTTGCATCACCGCAAGGAGGGGTGGCCGAGCGAGTCACAAAATATCGCGAAGCTTCCGCTGATCGCGAGGCCGGGGTGGTTTTCCGATCGAAAACCAAAAGGAAAACCACCCCGGCTGCGGCCGCTTCGGTGGCTTCGCAATATCTTATTGACGACGCAGCCACCCCTCCTTGCGGTGATGCAAGGAGGGGAATGGCGCTCGACTGTAATTCATTCACAGCTTCTATGACCGCCGCTACAGTCTGGGAGGATTGCATGGCGGCAAAGAGCAAGATGGAACGGCGGAAATTCCTGAAGGGCGGGATGCTGGCGGGGGCGGCGGCGATCGTCCAGCCGGCTGCGGTCGTCGCGCAGCAGTCTTCGGCTGCCTCCGAAGAAGTTGAGGTTCTGACCACGGAGAGCTGTGGTTCCGATTACATGGTGGATGTGATCAAGTCGCTCGGTTTCGAATATGTCTGCGCCAATCCGGGATCCAGTTTTCGCGGGATGCAGGAATCCATTATCAATTACGGCGGTAATCGCAATCCCGAGTTCATTACGAATTGTCACGAAGAATCGTCGGTCGCCATGGCGCACGGTTACTTCAAAATGGAAGGCAAACCGATGGCAGTCTTGGCGCACGGAACCGTGGGGCTGCAGCATGCTTCGATGGCCATCTACAATGCCTGGTGCGACCGCATCCCGGTGTACATCATGGCCGGAAATTATGTTGACGCGGCAATCCGCAGGCCCGCGGAGTGGTATCACGGTGTTCAGGATTGCGCAGCCATCGTCCGCGACTTCACAAAATGGGACGATCAGCCGGCTTCTTTAATCCACTTCGGTGAGTCGGCGGTGCGTGCCTATAAGATTGCGATGACGCCGCCTATGGCGCCGGTGCTCCTTGTACTCGATGCCGGACTTCAAGAAGGATCCAATGAAAGCAAAACCAAATTGCCCATTCCGAAGCTAACAATGCCGGCCCCGCCGCAAGGAGAAGCGGGCGCGGTCAACGAACTCGCACGCCTTCTGGTCGCGGCGGAAAATCCGGTGCTCGTTGCCGACCGCCTGGCGCGGACGACGGCGGCGATGCCGTTGCTCGTCGAACTTGCCGAGACCTTGCAAGCCGCCGTCATCGATCAGGGCGGGCGGATGAACTTTCCTTCGCTGCATCCACTCAATCAGACGCAGCGTGCTGCGGCGGCAGTTGGGGAAGCAGATCTTGTTGTTGGTATCGAAGTGGCGGACTTCTGGGCGACGGTTAATGCCCTGCGCGATCAGGTGCATCGCTCGACACGGAAGCTGACGAAACCTGGAGCGAAGCTGGCGACGATTACCTCCGCAGATCTCTACATCAAGTCGAATTATCAAGATTTCCGCCGCCTCGCCGAGGTCGATCTGGCCATCGCTGCGGATGGCGAAGCCACGTTGCCGGCTTTGACCGAAGCCGTCAAGCGGCTGATCACCAGCGATCGCAAACGTGTCTTCCAGCAGCGCGGCGCGAAACTCGCCGAGGCCAGCCGCACGACTCGCGAGCGCCTGCGGCAGGCTGCAACTTATGCGTGGGATGCGACTCCTGTGAGTACGGCGCGGGTTGCTGCCGAGTTGTGGGCCGTTATCAAGAATGAAGACTGGTCTTTGGTCTCGAATTACTACAGCGAGGCTGGGATTTGGCCGCGGCGGCTATGGGATTTCAACAAGCCGTATCAATGGCCGGGACATGCTGGTGGCGGCGGTATCGGTTACGGCGCGCCATCTTCGGTTGGAGCTGCGCTCGCAAATAAGAAGTATGGCCGCTTCTCGGTGAGTCTGCAGACGGATGGGGACCTCATGTACGCGCCGGGCGTTTTATGGACCGCAGCGCATCATCGTATTCCTCTGTTAAGCGTGATGCTGAACAACCGCGGCTACCATATGGAAATCATGCACGTGCAACGGATGTGCAACCAACGGAACCGAGGCGTCGACCGCGGAACGATGGGTTCGACGCTCACGGATCCCAATATTGATTTCGCAAAGATCGCCCAAGGCTTGGGCCTGCACGCGGAAGGACCCATCACTGATCCTAAAGATCTTGGCCCGGCGCTCCGCCGCGCCGCCGTAGCCGTCAAACGCGGCGAACCGGCGCTGGTTGACGTTGTAACTCAACCGAGATGAGACAAAAAATGACGAGGAGAATATTCAGCACGGTGGCGGGCCTTGTGGTTATCGGAATAGGCAGCGCAACGGCGCAGCAACCCGCGCCTTCTGTGCCCGCCGGCAACGCCAAAGCCGGCCAAGCATTGTTCATGAAAATCGGATGCTATCAGTGTCACGGCAATGAAGGTCAGGGTGGCGCTGCCGGTCCACGTATCGGCCGCAGCCCGATGTTGGCATTTCGAAATTTCGTCACCTATATCCGAGCGCCGCGCGGGGAGATGCCCCCATACAGCGCCAAGGTCATCGCGGAAAAAGACATTGCGGATATTTATGCGTATCTGGCTTCGCTCCCGCCCGCGCCCGCGGTGGACAGCATCCCACTGCTGAAACCGTAGAACCCTAGCTGAAAGTGGTCGGGTTTGAATTATTGGAGCAGACGATTTGAAATTGGACGAAGCCTGATTTGAGATCAGGCTTCGTCCAATTTCAAAATCTACTCCTACCGGCCTTCATCCCCCACCGTCGGTACGAGATGCTCGAGGTCCTTTTCGTTCTCCTCGCACGCATGATCGTAGATATAGTCGCCGATCTGACGCCTGAGCACTTTCTTCGAGGTAAACGGCTTTACGAAGAATACGGGATCGTCATAGGTGACGATGAACTCGAGTGTATCCGGATCTGCTAACCTGAACCGCTCGGTCATGTGTAATTTGTCGCTGTGCTCGTGGCCTGCTCCATCCAGCCATGTGCGGTCGTTAACGCTGATCGTGTCGACGACTAGCGTGTCTCCTTCCCACTTTCCCACCGAATATCCAAACCACGCAGGATAGTCTTTCGCGTCCGGAGGATGGCTGCGGCCATCGGTGTAAATCAGTCGATAAATATGCTCAGACTCACTCAGGACGGCGACGACATCCGGGCGCTGAACGATCATGGTGGGATGAGCCCTGGCGACCATTCTTGTTGGGCCGGGCGGCAGGCACTGCGCATTGGGATCCTTGGCATGGTCAACCTTTTTGTAACGCTCGGCTGCGTAGGGCGTGAGAATCAATTGCTCGCCGGGTAACACATCCTTTCCGATGTCGTTCATCGACCCGCCAAACCAGACACCGGTCAGATCCGGATGAGGACTCGGAGGCTGAGGGTCGCCCTTATACCACCACGCGCCGACGGTTGGTTTTGGTTTTCGAGGCTGTGCTCCTCCGCGACCTTGAGCCGCGGCAGGTGTGGCGGTCAGGATCAATAAGGCAAATCCCATCACTGCGGTAATCGAATACTTCTGCATACTTAATCTCCTCATCCTCTTATGTACGACAAATACTTCAATGCAACACTTATTTTTGGCAAGCAAATTCGGAACTCTTGACATGGCGGTGTGCACATTCAATAATCCGGGTCAAGAATGGCATTAACCAAGGAGGTCTCGCAATGAGACGTAGCGTACTCGCTTTTATCGCCGTCGGCTTCGGTTTCCTTTGTGCAGTTGCACCCGCGCTTGCGCACCATTCCTTTGCCGCGGAGTATGACAGCAAGAAGCCTATTAAGATCATCGGTACAGTTACCAAGATGGAGTGGCTGAATCCTCACATCTATTACTACGTCGACGTGAAAGACGCAAACGGCAAAGTCACGAACTATGCCGTTGAGGGCGGTACTCCCAATGGTCTGCGGAGGCAGGGTTGGGGGAAAGATTCGCTAAAAGTGGGAGAGACGGTCACGGTGGAAGGTTTCATGGCTAAGGACGGCTCGAACCATATCAATGGCAGAAGTGTCACGCTGCCGGACGGCCGGCGTGTGTTTGGCGGAACTAACGATGACGGCGGTCCGGGCGCTCGGTGAGGGTGCGGCCGGCGATTGGGTCTCATACGCACAGAATCCCCAAACGCCGCCGCCTTCGAAGCTCGAGAAGCTTAAGGACGATTTCTATGTCATTTTGGGCGAGGGGGGCAATACGACCGTATTGCTCACGAACGAAGGTGTCGTTTTTGTCGACGATAAGTTCGAACGTAATTACGACGATATTGTCGCCAAAGTAAAGTCGCTGACCGACAAGCCCGTCGGTACATCATCAACACGCATGCGCACGGCGAAGTTTCTGCCGGCCGCTCAAATCATTGGTCATTCCGACCTTGGCTTTGCACAAAAAATCCTGGGCGGTCATAGACCGCCCCTACAGCTTGGGGTGCGCAACTGTAGGGGCGCTCTATGAGCGCCCGCGATGTATTTTTTGTGCAAAGCCCTCCGACCTGAGGGCGGCGATGGTCAAGAGCAGGCAGCCTGGTCCACCCCGGTTAACGTTTACCGACCGGATGAGCATCAATCT
>QHWY01000234.1 GCA_003223875.1 Acidobacteriota bacterium
TATCTCGAGTACAAGGTCACGCCGAGGATCCGAAGACGTTGGCGAAACCGTACACCTACACCCGATACTACAAGAAGCTCGATACCGAAATAATGGATGATCCGTGCGAGGATCAGCAGTAAGGAGCTGGACCTGTACAATTCAGTGCTATTAATAGCACCGAATAGTGGGCTATATCATAACCATGAAATTGATTGATGATATCCGGTCGGTAACTGAGCTTAAGCGGAAAACTCGGGAGATACTGGATCAAGTTCGACAGACCGGACGGCCCGTGGTACTAACGGTAAACGGCAAGGCCGACGCCGTCCTAATCGACGCCAAGACCTACGAAAAACATCTTAGCGCCAGCAACATTGCGAAATTGCTGGCACCTGCTGAAGACGACGTGCGGACCGGCCGCACTCGTTCCATACGTTCGTTCCTCCGCGAATTCAAGCGTGCCCAAAAAATATCGCGTTGAGATCACCGAGTCGGCGGAAGGCGATGTCGACGAAATATGAAATCACATCGGTGCCGATTCAATTGAGAATGCGACCCGCTTCGTGATGCAACTTGAACAGAAGATCGGCTCGCTCGAGAGAGTGCCGCATCGCTGTCCAGCAATACCTGAAAACAAACTGCTCGGAACCCAATACCGTCATTTGATATAGCTCACACCCGAAGGACGGCTGAAGGTCATGGACTTCAGATTGGCGAAGCCGCTGTTTGAGGCACACGTGGGAAAACGTTACGGATTCCCGTTCGGTTTCTGGAGACTCTGAACGAGTGCGTTCACGCTCTGGCTAAGCTGCTCGACAGTTTCGATCAATGTTTTCAGTTTCGTGTCGGTGGACCGCTGCGTTTCCTGCAATTCGTTGATCTGGGTTGTAGTCTCTTTCTGCGACTCAACCAAAGTGCGGCTTACGACGATTAAGTCGCGAATTCCCGTCTCGTGTTTGGCTTGCGTCTCGACCAACGCCTGAATTGAGTTCTCAATCCTCGTTAATCGTTCTTCCGGAGTCATGTTGCTAATCTAGCACATATGCTTGGTCGCGATGCAGATCTGACCACAGGTTACAAGAACGCACGAATTCTAAGGCCGCCGCGGATCTGCTGCCTGCAGTCTCCTCGCGCTGCGATTAGGCGCGGCTCAGAGCGCCGGCGCCTTTCAGCGTGCTCAGTACTCGCTGGGGTGTGAGAGGAACCTCCCGGAAGCGCACCCCCGTGGCGTCGAAAACGGCATTCGCTATTGCTGCCGGCACCGGCACGATGGACGGCTCGCCCGCACCCAGTGCTTCCATCTCCGGCCGATTGATCAGCACGCTTTCAATTGCAGGGATCTCCTGGAAAGTCAGAATTGGGTAGCTCTTCCAGTCCAGGCTCTTCACGCTGATGGCATCGAACTGAACTTCCTCCAGCAACGTTCGGCTCACTCCCTGAATGACGTTCCCATCAATCTGCATTCTTACACCATCGGGATTGACGATCCGTCCGCAATCGTGCGCGACGGTGATGCGCTTGACCGCAACCTTGCCCGTCGGTTTGTCCACTTCAACTTCAGCGACGACGGCAACCATGGCGCCGGCGCGGTCGGTAATCGCAACGCCTCGGCCAAGAAGCTTCGGGCCGGCAGACGCCGGCGCGGGCGAAGGACGGTCCTTCCACCCGGCCTTTTGAGCTGCCGCCACGAGGACTTCCCTCAGCCGCTTGTTCTCACCGATGTATCGCAGCCGGAACTGGACCGCATCGATGCCCAAAGCCGAAGCCACTTCGTCGATGAAGCCTTCGCTGGCAAAGCAGCGTGCGGGCTGTCCCGGCGAGCGCAGGTTGCAGGTCCGGAGCGGAATCGGCCCCGCCGTCTGCCACGGCAGGTTTTGAGCGGCGATCTTTTGGTTCTCGAACTGATACACTTCGCCAGCCGAAGTAGCTCCGTTGGGGAACCCTGGGTCCGTCGGCTTGAGCCCCACTTGCCGGGAGGCAAGCAGGACACCCCTCGCGTCGGTCCACGGGAAGCTGCGGTCCAAGTAATCCCAGGCGATAACTTTGCCCTGAGTATCCACCCCGGCTCGAACCGAGATGAGATGCGGTGGGCCTTTGGGGGACCAGCCGTGCTCATCTTCCCGCATCCATTGAACGCGGACGGGCCTCCCGACGGCTCGGGACATCAGCGCCGCATCCTCCGGCACGTCGTCGGGCTCCAGGCGCCCGTAGCAGCCGGCAGCCTCCTTATGGATGACGCGAACATTCTTTTTGGGAATCCCCAAAAGAGTCGCCAGCTTGTCTCGCGTCATAAACGGTGCTTGCGTGCCGGTCCAGATGGTGGCTCGGTCGGCAAGCACATCCGCCACGGCACAAGAGGGGCCGAGCATGCCGTGCAACTGGAAAGGCCAGCGGTACGTAGCTTGAAAAGTCCTCGTCGCGCGAGAGAGCGCTTCTTCCACGTTGCCCTTCTTCACCGGGTTCATGTCGATGACGCTCTTGGTATTTTTGAGGTAAGCATCCAGCTCATCTTTATTGGCGGGAAGCTTTTCGGCCGGAGGCGACCAAGTGACTTTCAATGCCCGGGCCGCCTGGATCGCGGCCCATTCGGTCTCCGCCACCACGCCGAGAAAGTTTTCCTGCTGCACTAGCTTGACCACGCCGGAAATGTGCCGGATGGAGCTTTCGTCAATGCTTGCGGGTTTGGAGTTCACCACGGGCGGGCGAACCACGCGGCCGTGAAGCATGCCGGGTACACGCACGTCCTGGATATAGGTGTACTCTCCAGTGAATTTAGGCGGCAGGTCGATGCGCGGCACGGAAGTGCCCACGATTTTGTAATCTTTCGGGTCCTTCGCGCGCGCTTCGGGAGCGACTTTCATATCCCAGCCTTCGCCCGTAGCGGTGATTTTCAGGTTGAAGCGCTTGCCGCCGATGAGCTCGCCGTAAGAGACTTTCTTGCCTTCGTTCCCGGTGACACTCACTACGCCATCGCGGACGGTCAGCCGCTCCCCAGGAACCTCTAGGCGAGCTGCGGCCAACTTCAGAAGCTGCTGGCGGGCCGCGGCAGCGGCCTGTCGTAACTGTGGTCCGGCTCGCTCGAGAGTCCGGCTGGCCACCGTCATACCCTGGTCAACCGACTTGGCGGTGTCGCCCCAATCCATTTGGATCTTCTGAAATGGCACATCCAGCTCGTCGGCCACAATCTGGGCCAGGGCGGTCTCGATGCCGGTGCCGAGCTCGACCTTGCTGGTGAAGACCGTGACACCTCCGTTCGGCGCTACTGCGAGCCAGGAATCGAGCTGTGTCGCCTCAGGCTCAACGCCGGTCAGATCTGACGATTGAGCCAGGAGCCGGGACACGGGTCCCGAAAAGCTGAAGCTGACAACCAGCCCGCCGGTGGTTTTAAGAAATCCTCTGCGGGAAACCTCTCGTGCTGCCATGTTACACCTCCTGATTCGGCTCTCAAACTGTAGCCCGTTGGATGGCCCGGAGAACCCGCAGGTGGCTTCCGCAACGGCACAGGATACCGTCCAGAGCCCGCCGGATCTCGGCCTCCGTCGGATGAGGGTTTTTGTCGAGGAGCGCCTTGGTATTCATAATCATGCCGTTCATGCAGTAGCCGCACTGCGCCGCTTGCTCATCAATGAACGCCTTCTGGAGCCGGTGAGGACGGGCCACGCTGCCCAAACCCTCGAGCGTCGTAATGTTCCGGTTTTGTGCATTGCTCACCGCCATGCTGCATGAGCGCACCGCATTGCCGTCCACGATCACCGTACAACAGCCGCATTGCGAAAGACCGCATCCAAACTTCGGCCCATTCAACCCCAGCTCGTCGCGCAACACATACAGCAGCGGAGTGCTGGGGTCTGTATCAACGACCCGCGACCTTCCATTCACTTTCAGCGAGATTCGCGCCATAACAAGTTCCCTTCCTC
This sequence comes from Acidobacteriota bacterium, assembly GCA_003223875.1. GTDB lineage: Bacteria > Acidobacteriota > Terriglobia > 20CM-2-55-15 > 20CM-2-55-15 > 20CM-2-55-15. The sequence goes on from QHWY01000234.1 coordinate 3,900, forward strand.
AACGGACGCGGCAGAACAATCGAGCCCGTTGGTTAAAATTCAGAATCTTCACTTCTCATTTCTGGGTTTATCCGCCGGCTCCCAACATACACCCAGCCTTCCCGAAGCGGAAGTATTTCGGTTGCCCGCTCTGTTTCGTTTGATCTCGTAGCGTGCAACAAGGGAAGATCTACCGGTGCAATCAGATGTATCCCGCACACCGACCGCCGCATGGTCAAAGGCATGCCCTCAAGCGTGCAGCTTCAGGTCGCGGATCGTTTCTTCGAGAACGGCGAAGTCCGCCGTGGATGCCGGCAAGCGTCCGTACTTCGATTTCTCGAATACCGCAAGGGCTTTCGCGAGGATCGATCGCCGCGCGGGATCCGGTAGACCGAAGGTCCATTCCCGCCACGTTTGCGTGGGCGCCCGCTTGGCGGCACGGGCTTCGGCCAATCGGGTTGCTCTGTAGAAGAGTTCTTCTACGACGTCTTGGTGAACCACGATGCGCCCGCGGCGAAGGCGCCAAATCTCGACCTGTGTCTTTAACATTTGGCGATACTTGAGCATCAGTCCCATGGCGGCGAGAACCGTAATAACAACCCAGAACGACGTAGTCTCTATGAGCTCGCGAAGATGATCGCCAACGCGCTCGGAGAACATCTGGCCCTCGATGATCCACTTTTCGGATTTGGCGCGAATCGCAGATTGTGCCGATTGGACGCGGTCCTGTGCGCTGCGAAACAATTGAAGTTGAGAGCCGGTGTCATAGACAATGACGTAGGAATTCCAAAACAGTGTGATGGCATCGATGTAGTGCGACAGTTGCAACGCCAGGCTCATCTCGCGGTGATTCGGATCCGGCGGCGTGGGATCGAACTCCGTCCATCCGCGGCCTGGCACGTACACCTCGACCCAGCTATGCGCGTCGGATTCGCGAACGATGTAATCGCCACCGACGGGATTGTATTCACCCATTAAGAAACCATTGATCAACCGCGTCGGAATCCCCACCGTGCGCAAAAGGATCGCCATCGCTGAAGCAAAATATTCGCAGTGTCCCGTCTTCGCACTGAACAAGAACGTGGTGACCGGCTGAGGTCCAGGTGTCCAGTAGAGATCGAGCGTGTACTTATAGTTCCGCTTTAAATACGCCTCAACGAGTGACGCTTTGTCGAACGTTGAGGATCCTTTGGAAGTGATATTGCGGGCGAGATCGGCTATGCGCGGATCGAGATCCCGCGGGAGTTGAAGATATCGCGCACCAATACTGGGTGGAATTGGTTCCTCCGTCGAAGGATCTGAACGTTTCTTCTCAGCCTTGTGTTTCGGGATCTCCGACAGGACTTCGTACTGCGTCCGGCTAACGGAAGGCACTCGCAGGTAAATCGAGTCGTCACTGTCATACTCCACCGCTTGTAATCGTCCAGACACGGATCGCACTTGGTATGGGCCAAATAGGACATTGGTTGCGAGGGGTTCCAAGAGTAATTGGTAATGGGCCACATCTCCCTGGTGCTGGATGGGGCTAAGCCAGAATTCCTCTTCCAGTGACGGCCTCAGCACACGGCGCTTGCGATCAGTTCTGGACCAGTTGTGACCATCGAACCGATCAAGCGCAACGCCACGCCACTTTAAAACCGCGAAGGGAATTCCACTCATTTGCCGCGCATGCATAACGACGGCCGAACTGAGCTTGACCTGGCCGATTTCGCCCAATTGCACGGAATCAGCAAATCCCGATATCAACAGGGACTGCGTTGCCGCGCGCGTGAAATAGCCGGTGCCTACACGAGGGATTACGAAAAAGAGACCCACGCCGGTCACGACGATCCACGCCGCCGCCCAAAGACTCATACCCCCGAGCGGTACGGCGATGCGTTCCTCTGTGACTGCGCGGTCTCGCCCAGCGCGATGCATATCGAAGCTCATCAGAGTAGAGATCAGCGCTACCAGGAACAAAAACAGCATCACCACAAACGAAATATCGATGGTGAGTGCCGACGCGGCCAGAATCTGCAGGAACGAAAGAACGATCAGATACAGATAATCCCGATCCGCCTTTTTTTGGTAAAGCTTCGCAACCTGCAGGAACAAGACCAGGTGAATCGATGCCGGAATGAAGGACGCCGACAGCACCATCATGTCGAAAAGGAAGAACACGACATAGACGCATGACAGAATGAATGCGCCGCGCGCCGAAAGCGGCTCGGGTAAACCCTTCAGCGCGCGATAAACGCTTACCGAGAGACCCATCGCGTAGATGACAATTGCCGGTGTATCTAAACGGCCTGTCAACGCGAGCGCCGCAAAGGCGCTGATCATGAGCGCGTGACACGATATTTGGAAATACCGTTGCATTTTCCGTCAGTTCCTTAGCGACAGAGCAATAGCGCCGTCGGCTGCGCCCAGGCCCGGAGAATCTGCGGCAGACGATGATTGAACAAGCGCAAGGTATTCGAAAATCGAATCGAGTACCGACGAAGTGTTTCCATAGCTACTCTGCCAATCGTCGGATACAAGCGCCACGTCGACTCCATTCTGAACAAAATGGTACGCAAGTGATGCGGTGTACGAGACCAGTTGTTCAAACTTTTCGATATCACCGGGATGACCAAAGCGATCGAAGGCAAGCACTATTCGCTGATTCTCTTCAGCCGCGTATTCACGGGTCTTCAAGACCGATGTCTTTGCCGACGCCTTCCAATGCACGTGCCGCGCGGTATCGGATGGAATGTAGTCGCGGATCATGTAGATGTCGTGGCCGAATCCTCGCTCGAATCGGTGATTCGATCCATGAACGTCCCGGACAGAAAGATTTATCTGCTCTTGCGGAATGATCTCCGGGTAACAGATACACTCCGCTCCAACGGCATAGCTGAGATCCTTGACAAAGAAGCCAAACGGATACCGTGTAGATACCTTCAACTTACTAAGCGTGTGCCGCCCACGTTTGGTAAGCATCGCCTGTCCGGTATCCGATGTGCTCTTCTGCGGCCGTACTAGCGGAACATAGAAATCCGAACAGCGAAAGGCGCTTTCATCCATTGTTCCAATGTGCAGTGAAAATGTCGGAAATACGCGCTTCCGGTTGTGCACTTGCAGCGAAACAGGAAATGGCTCGCGTGCAAAACAATGCGACGGAATTCTCATGCTCATCTCGAGCGATCGAAAATTCAGCGCGGACAGGGTTCCCGATAGAACCAGCACCGCCAGCAAAGCCGACAAGATCATATATAAGAGGTTGTTGGCCGTGTTGACTGACGAAAACACAACGACGGTGACTGCCCCGAAATACAACCAGCCTTCACGCGTGACGTGGTAATGCGTTAAAAATGGCAGCCATCGCCAATCGACACCTGCCGCTAGCCGCGGCACGAATTTCCAAGCAACCCATGCGGAGATCGCAAGCGCGATGAATGCGGAAATCGCAGATGGCAACATCCGCCCGTTTTGAGTCGCGGTGGAGGAATAGAGCGCAGCCATCAGGGCAATCGCCAAAAGGCCAACCGACGTGCTGAAGTTTTTCCACATGGGTGACGTCTCTGCTGTTGCCGCAACTCCCCTCCTAAGTCAGGAGGGGTGGCTTCGCGAACGAAGTGAGCGAAGACGGGGTGGTTCTCATGGGAACCACCCCGCCTCGCTTCGCTCGGCACCCCTCCTAACTTAGGAGGGGAATCGTCAGGCAGGAACAGGAACTTGATCAACGATCTCCGCAAGAACTCTCTTCGCCCCAGTCCGGAGGCGCGCGCCCGAGCGAGCCAAAACGAGCCGATGCTCGAAAATCGGATGCGCTAACTTCTTAACGTCGTCAGGTAGTGCGAAACTGCGGCCATCGATCATGGCCAGCGCCTGAGTCGCGCGAAACAAAGCCGCGGTGCCGCGCGGGCTGATGCCAAGCTCGATTTCCGGATGCTCTCGGGTGCGATTCACGATGTGGATCATGTAATCGACAATGGAGTCGTCGATGTGGACCTTCCGGCTTTGCTCCTGAAGCAACACGACCTCGGTTGGATCCAGCACGGTCTCAGCCGCGTAGTGATGATTCCCGTTTGAAAAGCGTTTGAGGATTTCTTTTTCGGCAGCGGGATCCGGATATCCGACCTCGATGCGCATCAGGAACCGGTCCAGCTGGGATTCCGGAAGCGGGTAAGTTCCGTGATGCTCGATCGGGTTCTGCGTTGCTAAAACCATAAACGGCCGAGGAAGCGCGTAGGTAACGTTCTCAATGGTCACCTGATTCTCATTCATCGCTTCAAGCAGGGCGCTTTGCGTCTTCGGCGTCGTTCGATTGATTTCATCAGCCAAAATAATATTGGCGAAGATCGGGCCGGACTTGAATTCGAATTCGTTGAGTTTCGGATTGTAGACCGAAACACCCAAAACGTCGGACGGCAGCAAATCGCTGGTGAATTGGATGCGGTGGAATTTGCACGCCAAACACCGAGCGAGCGCATGTCCCAAAGTTGTTTTTCCAACACCGGGGACGTCTTCGATGAGAAGATGCCCCTCCGCAAGCAGCGCAAGGATGGCGAGTTCGATGGTCTCCTTTTTCCCTTTTACGGTCTTTCCGACGGCATCACGTAGTGCGGAAATCTTTTCCTTGGCCGGTGTGTCAATTGCCTTCATGACCTTCGCCGATTCTAGCACACAGACAATTTGTGGCTTTGACGTCGCGAACCAGTCGCGGGAGCGATACTGTTGTTGGGAAATCATTCTGTTGCACGCGCAACTCTTCAAGATCTCCTGCCTAAAATCAACGATCTAGAAGACCATGAGGCCATCCGTTGGTCCAATGGTTTTCCGACCCTCACTTCAAACCATGACCATCTCCTAGTAGGAGATTTGCGCTTCTTCTGCCAGACTTGACGGGAGATGAGAGAGATTGCTTTGCATTGGATCCGGCAATACGGATATGCGGGAATCTTCTCGCTACTGACATTCGGAATCGTCGGATTGCCGGTTCCAGATGAATGGTTGCTTACCTTTTCCGGTTATCTCGTCTTCAAGCGAACATTGCTGTTTCTCCCAACGTTCGGAGCAGCATTTTGCGGCAGCGCCTGCGGAATCACCGTTAGCTACGCGCTTGGGCGTATCTTCGACACATATGTGTTGGTGAAGTATGGCTCCTACATCCACGTCACACCCGCAATGCTGGCGCGGGTACATTCCTGGTTTGAACGTCGCGGACGCTGGACCCTTTTGATAGGATACTTCATCCCGGGTGTGCGGCATCTGACGGGATACATCGCCGGCGCATCCGAGTTGAGCTTATCAAGCTTCGCGTTGTTCGCCTACACTGGCGCGTTTTGTTGGGCTGCAGTCTTCATCACGCTTGGTTACTATCTCGGTGAAGAATGGAATCGGGTTTTGGAGAGTCTCGACAACACGAAGATTCTCATGATCGCCCTGGCGGCCGCAGGTGCGATCGTATGGTTTGCGTTCGTTTATCTGGGGAGGAGGAAGGAACGAGTTTCGCCGAACTGACCGCCCCGGCGCCCCAGCCCGCTGGCTGCCGCGCCACTCCTCCTCTGCGAGGAAGCGAGTACTAGCTTAGGAGTCACAATGGACCCTCGTTATCCGATCGGAAAGTTTAATTGGAGCGGCTCGAGTACTGCGGAGGAGAGAAGTCGTTTCATCGAAGAGATCGCCGCGACACCGCAGCACATGCGGAGCGCAGTTGCCGGACTGAACTCGATGCAATTGGATACACCCTACCGAGACGGAGGATGGACTGTACGTCAAGTCATCCATCACGTGCCCGATAGTCACATGAACAGCTATATCCGGTTTAAATTCGCGTTGACCGAACACGAACCCACGATAAAGCCATACGACGAGGCCGTATGGGCCGAGCTCGTCGACGCGCGTACCGCGCCGATTGAGCCATCATTGAATTTGCTCGAAGGTTTGCATCACCGATGGATCTTGCTGCTCCGGTCGCTTTCTGGTGAGGACGTGAAAAGAAAGTTCTATCATCCGGAACTTGGCGTGGTGACCATCGAGCAGTACATCGCCCTCTACGCGTGGCACGGAAAACACCATGTTGCGCACATCACGTCATTGCGGCAACGAGAAGGCTGGCATTAACCCACGAAGCACTCACCCGAGTCCTAGCATCGACGTGCCGGAATAAAATGCGCCGGCGAAGGATGCGACCATATAAGTAGCGAGCGCCCCTCCAATCATCGCTTTCATTCCGAGCCGGGCGATATCGTGCCGTCGCGACGGGGCCAGCGGAGAGATCCCACCGATTTGGATGGCAATCGAAGCGAAGTTCGCGAAACCGTTCAGCGCGTACGAGACGATAACAATCGACCGTGGATCGAGTCTCGCAACTTCTCCGCGCGCGGCCGCGCCAAGATGCGCGGCTAGATCCGAATAGGCAACGAACTCCGTCAGGACCAATTTTTCGCCGAGCAGTCTTCCCACAACAAGGCAATCTTTCGCCGGTGTTCCCATCGCGAATGCGACGGGCCAGTGGAGAAAGCCAAGAATACCCTGCAACGACAATTGCGCATCGGGAGCCAGAGGCCCAAACACGAGGTAGGCAACGTCGGCCACGATTGCTATTCCCAGAATCGTGCCCCACGCTTTTATTCCGTGAGTCGTTTTGCCGTCGCTTTGAAAAAACAATGGAAGCCAGACCGCGACGCCGATCAAACCCAATAAGCGTCCAGTATCGGGACCCATCGTGCTTTGTGCCACGATGTACAGCGCCGCAATCGCGGGCAGCGACCACCAGACCAATGTGTCTCGCGGTGCACCGTACTTCTCCATCGCAAATAAGCTCAGTAGAACCGAGACTGCAACCAGATTGAATTGCACAAGCCCATTTGCATTTCTGAAAAAAGTACCCAGCCAACCGATGCCCAGATTGACCATCGCCAGCAGAGCGATGAACACGATCAACATTGCGCCGACATTGATTGCAAGCTGCCACCCGATGGTCGTGCCGTTGGCCGCGGCGTCCAGAACATTCGCATCTTCGATCGGAACATCCATCTTGAGCTTCCCTCGCGTGAGTGGGTCCTCCTTTTCGGGCACCATCACCTTGGCAATGACAAAAGCCGCAGGCGCCGAAAGTACGGAACCCGAAATGAGGTGCGCCGCAATATTGGGAAAGTAGCCGATCAGCATCAGAATGTATGCGCCCAGGACTCCGCCTGCCGTATTCGCAAACCCGCCAACCATGATCGCCATGAGCTCCGATCGAGTCATTCGTTCGATGAACGGCCTCACGCACAGCGGTGCCTCGGTTTGACCTACGAAAATGTTCGCGGAGTTCGACAGCGACTCGGCGCCCGAAATATTCATCGTCTTGGCCATAATCTTGGCAAACAGCAGCACAACCTTCTGCATCACGCCAAGGTAGTAAAGAACAGAAAGAAGCGCGCTGAAAAAAATGATGGTTACGAGCACTTGAAACGCAAAGAAGACGCCGGGCACCGTACCCGTTCTGATTGCCGTTTGTATAACCGGATCACGCGACTCCGCGCCCAACCGCGTGAGGTATTCCTTCATTGAAATTGGAATATTGCCTTCGCCGGTCGAACCCAGCGCTCCGAACACAAATTGCGCACCCTGTTTGCTGAATTCGAGCAGAGCGTTGAAGACATCATTGAGTTTCAGAAAGAATCGCGTACCAGGTTCCCAGTACAGCACAAGAAACCCGAAGATGAACTGAAGAAGGAGGCCCCAAATGACGACCCGCCAAGGAAAGCTTTTGCGGTCCTCGGAAATAATCCACGCGGCAATCGTAAACACAACGATTCCTGATGCTGAAATCCAATTCTGCATGCGCGCGAGTGTAACAAAGATTGCCAGGAACTCGTACTCGGGCGAGAATGAACACATAGCACTGGAGGTTGAGAAATAATGTTGCCGATTCGCCGCCGGATCGTTCTTGCGAGCGCCGCCGCACTCGTCGCATTTCTTGGACCACTGAGTCTCACGTCCAGCCGGCTCGTCGCGACGGAATTGATTCCATCGCAGTTGAGCGACGAAGCATTCTGGAACATGGTTACCGAATTTTCCGAACCCAATGGATATTTCCGCGCGGACAATTTCGTTTCGAATGAAACGACGTTCCAGTACGTCATCCGGGAGCTTAAGAAAGTTACACCCGGAGGGGTTTATCTCGGTGTCGGTCCGGACCAGAACTTCACCTACGTCGTTGCGATGCGTCCCAAAATTGCGATCATCTTCGATATTCGCCGTCAGAACATGCTGCAGCACCTGATGTACAAGGCGCTCATCGAAATGTCGTCCGATCGGGCGGATTTCATATCTCGTCTGTTCTCGCGGAAGCGCCCTGAAGGTCTGGAATTGAACTCGTCTGCGTCGCAATTGTTTTTAATGTTCGAAAATGTGCCGACAGATCGAGAATTCTTTCTGGAAAACCTGCAGGCGATCAAGAAACAACTCGAACAGCGGCACGGCTTCAAGCTGTCGGCCGAAGATGAAGGCATTCTCGAATATATTTACCGCGCCTTCTTTGCGGGTGGCCCCGATTTGACCTATAACGGCGTTGGTGGTGGAGGCTTCGGCCGAGGACGAATGCCTTCGTACGCGGACCTGATGCAGATGACCGACGGCGAGGGCCAAAATCGAAGCTATCTTGGAAGCGAGGAGAATTTTAAAATCCTGCAGGACCTGGAGAACAAAAACTTGATCGTGCCCATTGTCGCCGACTTCGCCGGTCCTAAAGCGATCCGCGCGGTTGCAGCGTATTTGAAGGACCACGATGCGCACGTAACAGCTTTTTACGTCTCTAATGTCGAGCAATACCTGTTTCAGCAAAACGACGACTGGAGCAAGTTCTACCGGAACGTGCAACTGCTTCCGGTGGATGCGACCTCGACATTCATCCGCTCCGTGTTCAATGGAATCACGGTCAATTATCAAGCAAATGGTTTCATGCGTTCGGCATCGGTTCTTTCGTCGATCCCTGGTCTGATAGAAGCCTTCGACAGTGGCGAGCTCAAGACCTACTACGACGTCATTCAAATGTCGAAGTGAACGGACAAAACCGATCCGATATTCGGCCCGGAATGAAGGTTCGTGTGGTCGAGAAACAAAATCAACGCACGGGCAAACTCACGGAAGGTATCGTTCAGCGTATTCTCACCAAGTCGCCACACCATCCCCACGGCATCAAGGTTATGTTAGAAAATGGAATCGTCGGCCGGGTGAAAGAGCTCATAATCCCTTCCTAACGGCTTTGCACAGAAAGTCGAGAATGGCCACTGTAGCGGCGGTCTATGACCGCCGGCGATCTCGCAAATTGCTGTATTGTCGGCGATCATAGACCGCCGCTACAGCGGGAGAGCCCGACATCATGCACTTTTTGTGCAAAGCCCCCCTAACTTAGGAGGGGCGTGTCATGGGACCTGAAGCGATGGCCGCAAAAAAATAACAAGCGCTGCCCGCCAGCATCACGATCTGAAACCCAAAAATCAGAGCGACGACGACGGTTCCAACGGAACCAACCACAGACATGATTCCGTTCAGGCCCCAATAAAACGGCGGTGCCGGTAAGGATCCCTTGCCCGTTCGACGAAGACCCTGAGGGAATGGCATGCCCATCATTACACCGAATGGCGCGATCAGAGCGACAGCGATTGCGACACGCACATTCAATTCAAGCGGCAGCAAAACCGGGATAAGCTTCGGAAGACCGAAGGCTGAAATCGCGCCGAGAGCGGCAACCGCGAGGCAGGCCCAGCGCGGCGGCACGCGGCCGCTGAGAGCGCTGCCAAATCCTCCGGCCGCAAGGATCGTGAAAAGCAGGATCGACAGAGTGAATATCGGATGCCCCACAAGCAAGGTCAGATTCTGCAGTAAAGTAAGCTCCACCGCGATGAAACCGGTTCCGAGGCACGCAAAATAGACAATCGAGGCGGCGTAGGGGCCGCTTCGCTTGCCCTTGGGTTTTCCAAATATGATGAATAATGCCAGGAGTACGAGCAGGGGGCCGATAAGCGAGTTCAATGCCTGACGGGTACGATATGGTATTCCCCATGGACGCTCTGTGGCGAAATAGAATGGACTGTCATCGGAAACCGGATCCATGCGCTGGGATGAATCCGCGATTACTTGCGCCAATGTCTTCCGGCCGGCAAAAAGGCTGTCATACGGCGCGTCAGCATGTCGTCCCGGCACGATGATCGGGTTCGCCAAGCTCCATTCCATAATGTCTGCTGTTTCCAAGTCGGTGAATCTTCGCTTGCGCAACAAGAAAATCATTTGAGCTGGATCGTCGGGCGTATCCCGCTTTTCAACCAGGACGACTGTGCGTTTCGAGGCCTCCTCGACTCCCAGGAGAGTGACGGCGTTCGAGACGAGCCGGGGAACATCCGCTCGCCATCGCATGATGGCTAGTATGCCGTTTTCGGTCAGGTGATCGTAGTACGCTTGGAAGGCCTGTGTCGTGTAAAGATAATTCTCGGACAGCGACAGCCCGCCCGATGCAACAGAAGCCCACGTATCCACAAATCCGAGAAAAATGACATCAAATTTCTGATGGGTTCGGCTAATGAAGGTACGTCCTTCGCTCTCGATGACTTCGACGTCGGGCCTGTTGTAGATGTTTCCCGCTCGGTCGCCATAATGCCGCATGAATCGGAGCATCAGCGGATTCAGTTCTACCGCAGTCACTTTACGGCTTCCTGATCCGAGGGCAACGAGCACGTCGGAACCGCCGCCTGGCCCGATGATAAGCGTCTCCGGGTTCGATACCAACCGGAACGGCAGCGCGCGATACCAATCGCGCAGGTTGCGGATACTCTCGATGTTCCCATCCCATTCCTGCGCGTTCGTCCACGCATCCGAGTCGATATATAACCGGGCGAGATTCGGCGGGGGAAAACCTTCCACAGCGTCAATCCGCGAATATGCATTCCAGCCCGTCTGTGCCAACCGTGCACCGGCATTCTCTTGCATGTGCCGGTGCATGGCTTTGAGCTCACCTGGAGTGACGCGAAACAGAAGTGTTCGCTCATTAGATACCGCCAAAGCCACGACGATAAAAGCTCCAAAGAGCGCAGTAGTTCGATATCGCTTGGACAGCAGTGCCGATGCTCCAAGTGGCGCCGTTGCGATGAGCAAGACCGTGGATTCGGAACCGAACCATTCGAGAAGAACGGTGACAGCCAATGCACCGACCGATGCACCGGTCAAGTCCGCGAAGTAGAGCGTTGAGGCAATGTCCGGATTCAAATGGAAGATCATCGACAGTGACATACCAGCAAAGAGGAATGGAACCAGTGGTGCGACGAAATATACCGGAAGGAGTTCCAACCGAAACGGAAACTGCACAATTGTCCAAAGACAAACCACAATTGCCGCCGCGTAACACACAGCGAGAAATGACGCCTTTTCCCGTGTGGGCAACAAGAAGCGTCTTAACAAATGCAACGCAACACCGCCCAAACCCCAACCCAGCAGCGCAACAGAGACCGCGACGAACGCATAGTGGTACCAGATGGTGGCAGAGTAGATGCGCGTGAGACCGATCTCGAAAACAAGTCCGGAAAGCGTGATCAGCAGAACCGCAGCATGGATCGTCACCGGAGATCACCCGAAGAACAGGCGGTACATGAGGCGTCCAGGATAAAACGTTAACGACCCCGCAATGATCAAGCCGCCAAAATAAACTCCCAGCATCGCAGCGCGATGGCCTTTAACGTCTTTACGGCGAATTCTCCAGATCGCGCTGGACACCCCGAACAATGTGATCGGAACGAAGATGTGGATCCAGCTCAAATGTCCCGGATTAAGGCTTCGGATGAATGTTGCCGTGACTGCCGTGATCGTCATCAGCAGCAGATATATGGAGCCGAAGATGCGATGATATTCACTGCCTTTCCGGGAGAAGAAAATCAGCCACGTCCCCAGAAAAAACGACGGTATGACCGTCGCAAGATGAATCTGGATCGCGAGCGGCTCGCGAGCCACTAATTGCCAGCTCATACTATCTATCCAAGTGGGACCGATCCCTTTCGTTTTCGGCGCAAACCGATTCTAGAGTGTCCGTATCGGGCAATAGGTGCGCCGGGAACTTCACGGTGAAGGGCCGCGTATACATCTTGGAATCATCGATCGTCACTTCGATGTCCATGTGACCGAAGTTGGTACGCCGGAACCGCTCCACGATGTGCATCGATTCACTGTGAGGATGACCAAATCCATCGAGCCAGGTTCGATCATTAAAGCCTACACTATCGACGACCAACGTGTCGCCTTCCCACTTGCCGACAGAATATCCCATCCACATGGGCTCGGGATTCGCAGGAAGATTCCGGCCGTCGGTGTAAATCTGGCGAGGAGGATTGTTGTCCTCGAGCAGCATGATGATCTCCACAGGAGTTTGGATCATCTTGAAAGGCGCAATCAATGTTGAAAACGGCACGCCTCCGGGAAGACAGTGCGATGTGGGGATGTCCTTGCCTTCGCTCTGAGCGCGTTGCTTCAATAGGGCGGCCGATTCAGGCCGCATGGGCTCCTCGCCAGGTTTGAAGTCGGCGAGAACGTTCAGAAAGTATTTCGAATACGTTTGTAAATCCACCCCCGGATCGATTTGGTTCACCGTGCGTGGGCCGGGACCCGCCTGCAGCAACCGCAGCGTTTCGCCGGGTTGCGACCCATGAGCCTGCCACACGCCCGAAAGATCCGGCTTGCTATTCGAGGCGCGCGGAGCTGGCGCGGACAGATTCGGCTTCCCGTCTCGCGTGCGCGGAATTCGCGGGTCGGGGTAATTCAGCCATTGCGCATTGGCGCACGTTGCGCATGCAAGTAAGACTGCAATCAGCTTTGTACGATGGTAAATGTTTTTCATGGCAGGACTCCCAATGGGCGGACACGATAGCACACAAGGGCAAGGCTGAAGAAATCCGATGCGATGCTTGGACAAACCCGCGTCAGCAGCGGGTTTCAGGAGAAGGGGAAGTTATGCACAGAGTGGTCCTCATAGAAAATCCACGCCTGGCGCGGCAGCGCACGTACGAAAAATTCTGACAAGAATTTTCGGTAAATCGCACAAAATTTAATTTCTACGAGCGGAAAAATGTTGTTGACCCGATACTCGTGTTCTGGCACATTACGCCTCGGTCGTTGTGGTTCATGTGACTTTGAATACCGGCAGATGACGGACGGATGGGGTTAACAGCTTTGTTCGTCTGACTAGGAAGTCGGAGCTGGGCGGAGGAAACCAATCGCCGTTCAGCGCTCTTGGGAGAAAGACTCGAGAGCTGGTCGCTCCTTCTGGCTGCTGTCCCGGATCGGGCAACGGTTCGGGGCGTTCCGAAAGGGTCGGATCAAGCAAGCGGAGCCGCAACGACCATTATTATTTTTCCCTCAGTTCAACATCTCCAGCAGCAATCGCGAGTCGAATTCTTTTGGATGGTCGAACCCTAGGATCTTCGCCAGGGTTGGCGCAATGTCTTCAGGTCCGCATTCGCTTGCGTATGAACCGGGCTTGATTCCGGGCCCCATAAAGATGATTGGAACGTGGCGATCGTAATCGTATGCGGTGCCGTGAGCGGTACCCGTGATTGTAAAGCTGACGTTGCGCTTGGGCATGAGCATCACATTCGGGCTCCGAGGAGCGAAGAATGAGTTGCGGAACCACTGAATATAGGGATCGTTACTCGGCTTCTGGCCCAGTAAATCGGATCTCGTATATGCCACCTCGAAGAGACCGGTCGACATCATCGCCTTTGCAGCAGTCTCCTCCACATCGCTCGAGATGAGTTTGTTTTGACGAATCACATCCTCGTCTAGATACAGCCGAAATTCACCGCTGATCGTCAAATCGGCAACGAGACCGTCAACCCCTGGATATTTCTTCGCGAGCGCCTGGCGCAAGGCCGAGTCGACTTCGGCCCTCGTCCCGCGCCGCGCATTGACACCCTTGGCATTTAATGCTTCGACGAGCGGCGTTGCGCCATGATCGGCCGTTGCAACCACCAGCGTGTTCGCCAAGCCAATATTCCGATCAATGTATTGGAATAACTGATCCAAGATTTGATCGAGCCGTAGGAGCTGATCCAGAATTTCCTGACTGTCAGGGCCATATCGATGTCCAACCGTATCGGTCGCAGAAAAGCCGATGCCGAATATATCCGTTGCCTGGCCGCGGCCTAGATGATGCGCTCTAATGGCTTCAATCGAGAATGCGAGCAGTATCTCATCGGCAAATGGAAAATTGCGCAAATCAGCGTAATATTCGGCCGAGGGTGGCCTGCCTTCTAGTGCATGCGGAAACACGAGATCGCCTTCGACTTCACCGGGCTGGTCGTCACGGCCGGCGTATTTCTCGTAAATCGTCTCGTCGGCAAGGAGGCGAGTCCATTTCCTTCCGGCGTAAGCATCGGCGACGCGTTCCATGTTCCATTTGCTCAGCCACTCCGGTGCTTTCGGCATGTAGTACGTGCTGGTGACAAAACTGCCGTCGGCCTCGAACCAATACGCCGCATCACCGCGGTGTCCTGCAAGCAATATGGCCGCGCGATCTTTGAAGGATGCCGCAACAACGTGCGACTCAGGACTCTTCACCTTCAACAGATCACCGACGGTGCTTCCAACAAAATTCACAGGCGAAGCGCTGCGGCCTTTGCCGCCAATGGGCGACTGCAGAGGATCATCAACCACATTGACGAGAGCCCGCAGCAGCGGATCCCACCAGGTATTGCCGACGATTCCCGAATGACTGGGATGACGTCCTGACAAAATGACGGAATGGCCTGGCCCCGTTTCGGTCACGGCGTGCCTGTAATTCGCGTTTGTGAAGACTGCACCTTGATCGATCAGCCGCCGGAAACCACCTTTATAAAGATCGTTAAAACGAAGGAGGTAGTCGTACCGCATTTGATCCAATACCAGAACCACGATTAACTTAGGTGCATTTGCCTGCAGAGCGCTCGAACTCACAGCCGCTGTTCTGGTCAACAGCGTCAGTACAACGATCAGTGCCAATGCGTATGCCGTTCGTTTCACCTGTCGGTCCGCTCATTGGCGAGGCGGTCGAGCGCATCGCCGGTCATCCTAAATATCGTCCATTCAGTCATGGAAACGGCGCCGAGTCTCTTATAGAACTCGATGGCCGGCTCATTCCAATCCAGAACAGCCCATTCGAAGCGGCCGCAATTGCGCTCGCGCGCGATTTTCGCTAAATGCACCAGCAGATCGCGGCCGAATCCTTTGCCTCGCATCTCGGGAATAACGAAAAGATCTTCCAAATAGAGCCCGCGCTTGCCGAGGAACGTGGAGAAATTGTGAAAGAAGACAGCGAAGGCGACGGGCCTGTCCTGATAATAGCCAAGCAACACTTCAGCGCATGACCGCGAGCCGAAGAGATTCTCGTGAAGAATCTCCTCGGTCATCGTGGTTTCCGGGAGCAGCCGTTCGTACTCGGCCAGTTGCCGGATGAACCAAGCAATGACCGGAGTGTCGGCCTCCGTTGCTTTTCGGATCTCGAGACTCACTCGACTGTTACGTGCGTGCGTTCCTTCGACGTCCGTTTTTGGTTTAATTCGTACACGGGGTGGCACCAATCGCGATATTTCGCAACCTTCCCGCGAACCACGTCGAAATACATTTTGCGGAGACGAGCCGTGACTTCGCCCAATCTGCCGGTTCCGATCGGACGATGATCGACGGCGGTAATCGCGCTGATCTGCGCGCCAGTGCCGCAATAGAAGGCCTCATCGGCGAGATATAATTCCGTCCGGTCGATTTCCCTCTCCTGGACTTCCATCTTCAACTCATCACGAACGAGCCGCATGACAGTGCGGCGTGTAATTCCTTCCAGTACGTTCGCGGTGATGGGAGGTGTCGACAGAATGCCATTGCGGAACATGAAGAAGTTTGCCGCTGAACCCTCGGAAATGTGGCCGTCGGCATTCAGAACGATCGCTTCATCAAAGCCCGCCCGCACGGCGTCGGTCTTGACGAAAGCGGAGTTTACGTACGCACCCGCGATCTTACCGCGCGCCGGCAGACTGTTATCGTCGACACGGCGCCACGAGGAAACCGTCACATGCATGCTTTCTTCGTTCTTGTTATAGGCTCCGAACGGCATGACCACGATCGAGACTTCCGCAGTCAGGTCGTGAAGGCGAACGCCAATAATTTCATCCGAATAAAAAGCCAGCGGGCGAATATAGAGATCTTCCTCGTGTCCTTCGGTGCGGATCAGCTCGACCAGCCCCTTCAGCAAGTTGTCGCCCGACGTCTGAAGTTCCATGCACAGGAGTTTTCCAGACTGCAAGAACCGGCGGAAGTGATCATGGGGTCTGAAAATGAAAAGCTGCTTCTCGTCCTCATTCCAATAAGCGCGAAGGCCGCCAAATACCGCTGTGCCGTAATTCAGAGCGTGCGTCAGGACGCCGAATTTCACCTCGGAATAGGGAACGACTCGGCCGTTGTGGAAGACAAAATTGGGCAATGACACCGTTTCACCTCAGGGCTCAGTCTACCACACGGACAGGCTCTGGAGCCGCTTGGCGCTCGACCTGAAAAGCCAGCAGGCTCACCAGTCCGACGAAGGTCGCGGCAAAGTAAAAAGGCATGCCATGGCCGACTCTCTGGAAAAGTGTTGTCGAGAGCAGTGGCGCCAAGACCCGCGAAATACCGGCAAAAGTTTGGGCGATTCCCATCGTTGTTCCCAGTTCCGATCGAGGCGAGTAGTGAGACATGAGAGCCGTTGTTGCGGGGAACAGCAGCGAGGTTCCGATCGGTACGAGCGGCACGATGAAGGCAAGCGACCAGAGATTCGGCGCGAGTGGATACGCGAGCAAACCCAGAATGAGCGTTGCCGCTCCGGCACGCATCGACCAGGGCTCACCAATCCGGTCGACGATTGGGCCAATTAACGCAGACCGCATCAAAACAGAAAAAATTCCGACGTAGAGAAACACGTAGCCGATGGTCTTCTCTGTAATTCCAAACTCGGCGCTCAGATAAAGCGCCAGCACGGATGTTAAGCAAGAAAAAGCCAGCATGGCTACCGCATAAATCAAAGTCAGCCGCTGCACATTGCCGGTCGGATTGCGGAGCACCATCCATACTCCATGCCATACGGGTTTCCGAGCAGACGAATGCGCGTGCGGTTGCTTCGATTCCGGAAGCCATTGCCATGCGAACAGTGCATTCGTGACGCACAGTGATGCCGCGAGAATACCCGGCCACTGCTGTCCCCGATAAGTCGCGAAGGAGCCGATCACCGGGCCCAGCATCGTACCAACATTCGTTCCTGCCGAAAGCCAACCCAGTGAACGTGCGCGATCTTCAGGAGGTACTGTGTCGCTCACATACGCCTGCAGCACGCCCGTCGTCCCGCCACCAAGTCCCTGCACGACCCGGCA
Source organism: Acidobacteriota bacterium (assembly GCA_003223875.1). Classification (GTDB taxonomy): domain Bacteria; phylum Acidobacteriota; class Terriglobia; order 20CM-2-55-15; family 20CM-2-55-15; genus 20CM-2-55-15. Next base: position 21,242 of record QHWY01000234.1, read on the forward strand.
AAGGAACAGCAACCAAATGGCATTCGCAAACCCGAAGACAAAGTAGGCCGCCGCCGACGCGCTGAGTCCGATAAGCAGCGCGGGCCTGCGTCCGTAGTGGTCGGAAACACGGCCCCATACCGGTGCGGAGATTAATTGGGCGATAAAAAAAGACGCGATGATCATTCCGATCGTTGTTGGCGATGCGTGAAGCTTCAGCGCATAGAAAGGAATGAGGGGAAAAACCATTGCCCCGCCGATCATATCGACAGTCGCAACAGCGATCAGAACTATTAAGCGGCGGAATTGATCTTTGGATGTGTCCAATTGAGTAGGCATAAAAGGCAGAATTATACTGTAGCGGCTTCCCTCCTAAGTTAGGAGGGAAGTTTTTTTTATCCATGGATAAGGAAAGGATCGGACAAGCTCTTCAGCATCTTCGGCGCTCGGATCCCGTCATGCGTAACCTCATCCAGCGAGCCGGCCCATTTCGGCTCAAGCTGCGGCGGAATCGTTTTCATGCTCTGGTCTCATCGATTTTGTCCCAACAAATCTCGGGAAAGGCTGCAGCATCGATTCGAGCACGGCTCGAAGAATATGTTGCGCCTGAACGGATTTCTCCTGAAACCTTGGGCCGATTAACGCCGAAACAGTTGCGAGGAGTTGGCGTTTCGCCTCAGAAAGCGAGTTACCTGCTCGATCTGGCAGAACGCGTCGAAAGCGGCGGTTTGAGACTCCACCGGTTGGCGCGCATGACCGACGAGGAAGTTATTGAGGCTCTCATCCGAGTCAAGGGCATCGGCGTGTGGACGGCGCAAATGTTTTTGATCTTCTCGCTCGGCCGGCTCGACGTCTTCCCTCATGATGATCTCGGTGTGCGTGTAGCCATTCGCAATCTCTACGGACTGGATGATCTTCCAGATAAAGAAACCAGCCATCGTATTGCGATGCCCTGGCGCCCATACGCTAGCGTCGCGAGTTGGTATTGCTGGAGGTCGCTGGAATTTGACTGAAGAAAAATTGGAGATTTGAAGTTGGTAAAAAAGGGCGGGCAAACAGCCCCTCTCGGTTGGCTGTCAGCCCGCTAGACAGGGACAGAGAATTATTTGTACGCCGTTACCAGCGGCTGCGGCGAAGCCAAGCGATCACCCGCTGGGTTTTTTTGTCTTCTTTTTCCCGTTTGTCGCGCTCGCGCTGCTCGTCGATCATCTCGAGTTTCAAGCGTGCGGCCACACCGGGGCCTCCGCTCGGAGCGGTCGAATTTGCGGTAATCATCCGAGGGACTGATGACCATTTAATTCGCATGCACTACCTCCTGTTCACACCAACCAGCATTTGCATCTGCGCTCCGCTGGAAATTTCAAAATTCTGGCTTGGTGAAGTAATGACGGTGTCATTGCCCAAATGGGAATAGAAATCGACCGGTTGTTTTGATCCGCTGGCCGACTGCAGTTGGCAATGTCCAATTTGGAATAACTGTCCTGACGATGATCCTAGTGTGCTCTCAATCGCCGAGCTGGTTTGCTGATCGACGGCAACGACGGACGGCATACTCAACAGAGCCGTATTCGACCGGCTGCTTGCGGCCGTGGAAGCAATTGAAGTGACGCTGTCGACCGTTGAGCCGACTGCACCACCCACGGAGGCGAGCAGTCCGCTGCCCACAGCGCTGCTACGGGCGGGACGCGCGATGGCCGCAGCGCTCGATCCGCCGGCCAGATTAAAATCGTCTGCGAACGATTCATTCTGTTCGTTCGCGTAGAGCGCGTTCCCCTGAGTCACGGACTGAAGCGCGAATGACAAGGTGTGCACGCCACGAGCTTGCGTCGCGGGAACGAGCCATTCAATCTCCATCATCGACTCGGCTTGACTCGTCCATTCATCTTTCGTATCCGCTCGCCTCACATTTCGCACGACTCCGGTGATGGTGGTGCCTTTTCTTAATATCAGTTCGCCGTTGGACGTCACATCGTCCTTCAAATTGATTGTGACCGTATCACCAGGTTGGCTCTCGGCCGGATTCAATTTTCCTTTCGTGATTTCTGCAGCGACCTGCGAGGCAGAGTTTGTTGGAGGGCTCGTGCGGATTTGAGTGCTTCTGCGGACTTGAGCGTGAGAAGGAAACATTATGGATGCGCACAAGACAACGGCAGCACTGAGATGGATACCTGGTGTCCGAAGTATTCGAGAATCCATTACTAACCCTCTCCGCGGTCAGAGACCGCCCCTACCGGTATAGCAATCTCTTTACCCAACGCCGTAGATCGCGGCGCCGGCGTGGATTTCAATGCATATCACTGAAAAACGGTTTGTTCACTCCGTTCCGGCGAGCAGTTTCGACACAATTCTTAGCGGTGGCATTCCACCAAGTTTGTGGATAACCGGGTGATACACTGCCTTCCGTGAAAAAAATCCATGAATTGCCAACCCCGTGTCTGGTGATCGATCTGGACTGTTTTGAGTCGAACCTCGACATCATGGCGCGCTATACGCGCGAGTGCGGCGTTGGGTTACGGCCTCATGCCAAGACGCACAAGTGCGTGAATATTGCTCGACAGCAGCTAGCAAAAGGGGCGATCGGTATTTGCGTCGCAACCATTGCGGAGGCGGAGGTGATGCTGCGGGCCGGGATTCGGGGACTGCTCATTACAGCGGAAATGGTCGGAGAACCGAAAGTCTCGCGCTTGATTCGTGTGGTGGCTGAAGCACCCGAGACATTGGTCGTCGTTGACGACGTGCGCAATGTCGACGAACTCCAGAGTGCCGCTCACGCCGCAGGAATTCACATTCGCGTTGTGATCGACCTCGACATTGGACAAAACCGAACAGGTATTCCGCCGGGAGAACCCGCGCTTCGATTGGCCAATCGAATCGCTGACGCAAAGAATCTGCAGATGGAAGGTATATCTGCCTATGCCGGGCACGCGGCGCATGTCGTTGGGTTCAACGATCGGCGCGCTACTTCTCGACGCGCGGTAGCACAGGCGATTGAAACACGCGACCTGCTCGAAAAGAATGGGCATGAGGTCCGGGTTCTGACGGGCGCAAGCACCGGTACGTACAACATCGATTCTGAAGTTGACGGGCTGACGGAGTTGCAGTCCGGCTCATATGTATTCATGGACGTCGAATACCGGCGGATCGGCGCGAAAGACAGTCCGGTTTACCGAGACTTCGCTCCTTCATTGTGCGTCCTTGCAACCGTTATTCATCGCTCAGGCGACAAGGCCATTGTGGATGCCGGACTCAAGGCATTCTCGACAGACCGGCCTTTCGGGCCCGAGCCGCTCGAGGCGAGCGGAGTTCACTACGAGTTCGCCGGCGATGAGCACGGCCGGCTTGTCCTGGAGAGTCCAAGCCGGAACATTAATCTTGGGGATAAAATGCGATTGATCATCCCTCACTGCGACCCGACGGTGAATCTATATGATCGCTTCTTCTGCGTGAGGGGAGATATTGTCGAAGACGAATGGCCGATCATGGAACGGGCAAAAGGCTCGCCCTATTTCTAAGAACGCATCAGTTGAGCTAGCGCGCGCCCGCTTTGACCGGCGTAACGATCGCCTGCGCCGGTTTGCCGAACCTGGCGGCGTCGATGGCGACATTCGGCTGCACATCGTTGAGTTCGACTATCGTTTGGCCGTTCGTCCAGGTCACAACTGAGCGGAAAGGGATTTTCACTTCGGCAACCTCGCGATAGTTGGAATAGTCCACCTGAATCGGAACCGTGCCGACCGGAGTGTCGCTATAGCGCAGTTGCCTGATGAGAAGTCCGGTTTCGTTATCGAAGAACAATTTGATACGCGATCGGCCCGCAGCAGTGCCCTGAATGATCGTGACCTCTTTGTCCTCGACGGTGGTAATTGGAAAACCGGCGCGCCAGTCTGTGAGCGCCTGTTTGATTCCGGCGGGAAACCAGAGATCCGCATCGATTCTGGCGGCATCTAATTCCGCTCCCGGCAATAACGGCAACAGCCGTACCGGCTTGTCCACGGAAGCAATCCAACCGTCGCGGCCGTCGAAGGTCGCGGTCGTATCGCCGTTTTGCGTGTGCGCTATGGTCGTCAGCTGTCTCGGAGCCTTGGCGTAAATTTCGAACAGTACCTTCGCATGATACGTGTCGTAGCCCTCATACGTCCCTTTGCCAACGAAGCTCGTCAAGCGAGTCAATCGCTGAGGGCCACCAACGGCTTGAATGTACTTATCCAAAATCTGTTCTGCCGTCGGTACTTTGGGCGCGTCGGGGGCAATTTCGACCAGATTGGGATCTTCCGGTGGAACACCGTACTGATCAGCGAGACTTGGAATCACGCGGGGTTGTTCGGCGCCGCGATGACAGGAGTAGCACGTCACGGCGCGCCGGCCGCCAAACTTCGTCTGGTTAAGCTCGTTCACCATCAGCATCATGGATCGAGCCATGCGCTTGCGCGGAACGTCGTCGGCAAAGCGGTCCCAGTTTTCCAGGCTCTGAGAAACATGGCAATACACACAATTCAGACCGAGTGATGCCGCAAAGAATCCCATCGTTTCCATGAACTGGTTGACCGGAATCCCTTTCAGGATTTGCACATTCTTGAAGACTTCTTCCGCCATCAGCGGCTTCTGTGCTGTTTGTTGAGCGATCTTTTGCGCCAGCGCCTGCGCTTCCTGCACGCTCTGCTGCGGCTGCTGCTGTGCCATTGCCGGCACAATGGCGATCAGTCCACCAAGAATGAGTCGGAGCTTCATGGTTTACTCCAGATTGATTAGGAACGAAAGGCCACAAAAAGGCACAGAAGTCACAGAATTTTTTTGGTTGTTGTGATTTTTTTTATGCCTTTTTGTGGCTATTCCTTCTTAGTGAACCACACCGCCCGCAGGATCCCGGACTCGCTTATTGAATTGATCGACTTCATCGGCCGGCGCGCAGATGTCCTCCAAAAGGCCCGCCCATCCATCGACGCTCTTGATCGTTCCTTTTTCGATTTTCCTGAACTTCTTGGTTTGGCTCTTCCATGGCGCGGTATATACCTTCGGATCGGTGACGGTCATGTTCAGCTCGAGAACATCGTATGCGATGCGGCGATAACGCTCTTCCAGGACCATATCGACGCTGTGCGGGTAACCGAAGTGGTCGACCCAGGTTCGTTCATCGACACCGGTCGTCGTCACAACGAACGTGTCGCCATCCCAGTGGCTTGTCGAGTATCCCCACCATCGCGGCAGATCTGGATCCATGAGCGGTTTACGTCCATCGGTCCAGATGGTGCGAAGACCATAGCCCCATTCGAAGTGCTCGTAAATCCTGTCGGGCAGAACGATAAATTCCACGGGATCGGGGTAGATCAGCGCGCGGCTTGGGCCCATGGGATTGCAATACTGATAAGGATCTGTCCCATTGGCAGGCGGGACGGCCCTGCGACGCCCGATGTGCTCTTCCGGATGAGCGGCAGCTTCGGGACTTCCCAAATTTCGGCCGTAAGAGGGTTTGTTGGCGTCAAACATTTTTTGGCCGAGCGGGCGGGACATCGTTGCCAAACCTGCGGTCTCCGCAGTCGCGGCACGTGCCGCCGCCACCGTATCCGCCAGGACTTCCGTTTCGGGTCCAGAAGCCCGAGAGGTCGTGTTTGTCGTACGGCTTGTTGGCATTCTTTGGATCAGCGGCCATGATCCCGCCTTGCGCTAACAGCGCAGCCGGCAGCAGAAGAGCGCCACAAAGTACGATGCCTGCTTGAATCCATTTCGCCTTCATGGCCGCACCGCCGTGCCACTTTCTGCGCCACCGCGAGGAGCTTCGCCGGGCCCGCCGCCGGCGACACCCATCAGCACCTCCCCCTTTTCGTTGAGAAGCTTGAGAATCGCGCCCACCGGCGTGCCGGCTCTGGAAGGCGCCAGCGTGATCGTAACCTTGGTTCCGAAAGGCAGCGCGGCTTCTGAACGCTTCCTGCCCCAACCACCCTGTATCAACTGCGCCGGATTCGGATAGAATTCACCGCTCCAGTGCACCACATTCCCCTTCTCATCGGTCACATCGAAATAGAGTTGCGGGTGTGGGTTCGCATACCGGAATTCGGTTACGGTCCCTTTCAAGGTTACGGGCTTGGATGCATCATAGGAAACTCCCGTACCGTGATGCGCGAAACCCGGCGTCCCTAATAGGATGAGGCCAGCGGCCACGATCAGAAAACAAGACATTTTCATGTTGTCGACACTCCTTTCCTGAAAGCATTCCCCTCCTCGCAGAGGGCTTTGCACAAAAAATCCTGGGCGGTCATAGACCGCCCCTACAGCTTGGGGTGCGCAACTGTAGGGGCGCTCTATGAGCGCCCACAATGTATTTTTTGTGCAAAGCCCTCGCAGAGGGGCTTTGCACAAAAAGTGCATGATGTCGGGCTCCCCGCTGTAGCAGCGGTCGATGACCGCCGACAGCAATTTGCGAGATCGCCGGCGGTCATAGACCGCCGCTACAGCGCAAAGCCTCGCAGAGGAGGGGAATGCAAACATAACACGGATTTTAATATCCATTCTGTTGGTCGCCATGCATTCGACGACACAGCAGCAGGTCAGTATGCCAAACGCTGAAAACGTTTGACCTCACATAAAAGCGACGACTATTATCACTCGCCTTAGCATGCATTCCACAACAATTCATGCTGAATTGAGGGTGTGACGTTTTGGTAGCGCCAAAAGTTCTATGAAAACAAGGTGAAGGGTCTTTGCGCCCCATGGATGGTTTGGCGCATGCCATGGATCGCAGACTGCGGTCAAGCTGGTTACAGCTTGAGGAAGAGGTAATAATGATTCGTTCGTCGGTCGTGCTGTTGCTGGTTTTGCTTGGAAATTTCAGCGGTTTTGCCCAGGGTCGTGGCGGGGGAGAACGCGGCGCCGCTCCTCAGGCTCCTCGCACCCCCAGAGCGGCAGCTCCCTTTGACATGAGGGGCTACTGGGTTTCAATCGTCAGCGAAGACTGGCGCTGGCGCATGTTTCCAAATAAAGGAGACTACGCGGGAGTACCACTGAACCCCGAAGGACGCAAGGTCGCCGACTCCTGGGACCCGGCCAAGGATGAAGCGGCTGTGGAACAATGCAAAGCCTATGGTGCGCCTGGCATCATGCGCATTCCCGGACGGTTTCATATCACGTGGCAGGATGACCAGACGCTGAAGATCGAGACAGATGCAGGAAAACAAATTCGTACCTTTCATTTCGGTGCTGCACCGGCTTCAGCGCCGGACTTGCAAGGCGTATCCAAAGCAGAATGGGAGTTCACCAGGACAGGTCCGGGTTTCGCGATTGCCGGAGACCGCGGTGGAGCGCAGGCAGGCTCACTCAAAGTGACAACGACGAATCTTCGACCCGGCTACTTGCGACGCAATGGTGTTCCTTACAGTGCCAATGCCAAGCTGACGGAATATTACGATGTGATTAAAGAAGCCAACGGCGATACCTATCTCGTGCTCACGTCTACGCTCGAGGATCCGACCTATCTCACTCAACCGATGATTACGGCTGCCCACTTCAAAAAACAAACTGACGCTGGTGGCTGGAATCCGATGCCATGCGCCGTTCGATAGGCGTGGGGGGACCGGCCAAACGCCATCAAAGAGGCCGCCGAAGGCGGCGTACCAACTACGGCTGGCCGGTGGGCCCGACGCTAAGAAAAGAGGAGCTCTCATGAGAACGATCACGTTCGGTATTCCAGTCGTTGCTCTGTTTATATGCTCCGCGATGTTTTTCGGCCAGGTCCAGGCCCAGAGCCCTGGACTAGGAAATCCTCTTGGACCAATGGTCAGCGGGACGGACTTTTCCGGATCTTACAGATGGCTGAACCATCAGGATGCGACCCTCTTTACGGCAGCCGGCGACATCGCCGATTGGGGTGGGATTCCGTTAAATGACGCCGCTCGCCTTTATGCGTTGTCCTGGCCCGCATCTCGCCTGACCGTGAAACAGCACCAATGTATGGGCTACGTTGCTCCCTACACTTGGATGTCACCTGGAAACCACCGCATCTGGGAAGAACGAGATCCGTTTACGCAGCGACTCGTTGCCATTCATTATTGGGGTCAGATTTCTCAAGTCGACCGGACCATTTATATGGACGGACGCCCTCACCCGCCGGCGTATGCGCCCCACACCTTCGCCGGTTTCTCGACGGGAACCTATGAAGGCAACATCTTGACGGTAACCACGACCCACATCAAACGAGGGTGGATTCGGGCCAATGGCGTACCTCAAAGCGACGCTGCAACAGTAACGGAACACCTCATCCGGCACGGCGACACCGTTACGATCCTCGCTGTTGTGAATGACCCGGTCTACCTTAGCGAACCGCTGAGCAAGACTTCGCTGCTGGCTCGCCAGCCGGTGGCGCCGGATGCGTGGTTATATGCTTGCGATGACAGTGAACAAATTCTCGGGCGGAAGAACGACTACATCCCGAGCCATTTGTACGGCCAGAATCGAGATATCCGCGAGTACGCCGACAAAAACAAAGTTCCGCTCTTAGGATCTTTCGGCGGCCGCGAAACCTTGTATCCCGAGTTTCTTGGAGCCGTAAAGGACACTGCGGCAGGCGAAGCCGCGGCGAAAGCCAAAATGTTTCCCTCCGGACCGCAGCAAGCGAGCCGTGTACCCGATCCGACTCCGAACGATGGAAACATCCATGTGCTTCACGTTAGCGGCAACGTTTACATGCTCACGGGCGACGGCGCCAACATCGCTGTGCAGGTGGGGCCACAAGGGGCGCTTGTCGTAGACACGGGCTCCGGGAACTTATCGGATAAGGTTATTGCCGAGATTGGAAAGCTGACTTCCAAGCCGGTTCAGTTCATTGTCAATACGAGTTTTCATGCCGAACATGTCGGCGGCAACAAAAAACTTCAGACCGCTGGCGCAGATCCAAGCTTGACCGGCTCGTTTTTCTCTAACCAGTTTGCCGATGCCGGGCAGGGAGCGACAGTGATCGGGCACCAGAACGTTCAAACTCGAATGCAGCAACAAAAGCCTCCGCTGGATGCTCCGCCGAGCGACACCTATATCGAAGACCGAAGAAGGAAGTATCACAATGGCGAACCAGTAGAGATCTTCCCGCTGCCGAATGCCATTACCGACGGTGACAGCATCGTCCACTTCCGGCGCTCGGATGTCATCGTTACCGGCGACGTCTTCACGACAACTCAATACCCCTTCGTCGACGTCAAGAACGGCGGAACCTTGCAAGGAGAGATTCAAGCGCTGAATTTCATTCTGGACCGCACTGTCTATCAGCACGACGAAGACGGCGGCACGATGATCATTCCTGGACACGGGCGCGTGACCAACGAGTGGGAGGTGGCCGAGTATCGCGACATGCTGGTGATCATCCGTGACCGTGTTCAGGCCATGATTAAAAACGGCGCCACTCTCGACCAAGTCAAAGCCGCGCGGCTCACGGCGGATTATGATGTCCGCTTCGGACAGACGACCGGGCCATGGACAACGGATATGTTCCTTGAGGCAGTCTATACGAGCCTGAAAAATTCACCGCAAACCGCGACTACGAAATAGGAAGTTTTTTGTCTACTTTAGATTCGTTTCTATACCAAGTTTGTCGACGGGATCCCGCCCGAGTGATCGCATTTCCTATGCAATGAAAGACATCCGCTTTTGGGTCTTCGTCGTGCACGCGCGGCGATATGTTCAATCAAGAACTTACCGCGCAAATTCAACAGGATTTGAACGACGCGCGTATGCTGCTGGAGAAGTCCGGCGGCCAGGATGAGAGAAAAAAATACCGAAAGGCGGCTGAAATCATCCTGCTAAAAACGCTTCACTTTGATCCGGAAAACGAAAAGGCACGTGCTCTCTTACAATACGCCCGTGGCGCCCCGGCGGAGCAAGCGCGAGAAGATGTTGCGTTTGTCGTGGCGCCAACGCAGATCGCAACGCCAAAACCGTCAATAAAAAATGAAAAGAAAAAATCGCGCTCAAAGGTGCCATTTGCATTAATCGCCATGGTCGCGCTTGGCGGAGGCGTTCTCCGGATCGCTCAATCACAACGGGTCACTCCGACCACGCTCGCGGCTCCACCGGTTCAATCGGAGAGAGATCATCAATTGGAGAGAGATCATCAATCGGATTTCAAGCCGGCGCGGCTTAAGACGCCGCGTCCGGCGAAGCAAATCGTAGAAGCGTCCTCACTGGCCGCTAATCCACGGCCCCGCGCGACAAATCAAGTCTTGGTAACGGTCTCAGCACCTCCACCAATACCAATATCGACGGCGATGGGTAAGCTGGCAGTAAGTTCCCCCATTGCAGCCGAAATCTATGCAGGCGATCGATGGGTGGGATCAACGCCCACAACTTTACAGTTACCCGTGGGAACCCAAACGCTGGAATATCGCCATCAGGATCTTCGGACGGTTATCACTCATGAGATCAAGCCCGACGAAACGGTCGCCGCCTCGATTGCGTTTCAAATAACGGTACCGATCAACGCCAAACCTTGGGCCCAGGTATTCCTCGAAGGGCAGCAGCGCCGTCCGTTAGGACAGACACCGCTCAGCGGAGCTACAGTTCCCGTCGGAGGTGTTCTCGTATTTGAAAATCCCAACTTCACCCCCAAAACTTACCGGATCACGGAAAAGGACAAGACGATCCAAGTAAATTTTCCTTAGAGGTCTGAGATGTTCGGAATTGTTTTTTCTCTTCTGATGGCGGTCCAATCCACCGCCCAGCCGGGGCCGCCGGACGAGATCAAGGAAGCACTGTCTCATGCCGAAGCGCTTTATTATGCCGCGCGGTTCGACGAATCGATCGCCTTGCTGACGCGCATCGATGACGTGCTTAAGTCACAAGCTGGGAGGCAACAGGAAAAGATCGACACCAAACTGCGATTGGCTCTCGCGCACATTGGTATGAACGAAACGGCCAAGGCTAAGGCGTTCTTCATGGGAGTGTACGCTTTGAATCCGGAATACGCACTCGATGCCCAACAGTTCTCGCCAAAGGTCATGGCAGTTGCGTCCGATGCCAAGAACGAACAAGCCAAAGTCCGATGTTCCTCGGCTCAAACAGACGCACGCTCGTACGTGGAAGCTGGAGAGATCCAATCGTTTCTCGATCTGCGCCGGTCGGTCGGAGCAAAATGCGCCGTGCTCGAAGCCATGAACTCGGAGGCAGCAGAAGTCGCCTACAAATCCGGCGCCGCCGCATACAAACGTGGCGAATTCTCGAATGCCCTGTCCGGCTTCGAGATGGCGCTAGAGTTATCGCCTGAACACGAGTTGGCTCGCGAATATGCCGACCTGACCCGGGGGAAAATTCAAGTGGGACAGGATCGATTGCTGGTCCAATGGCAAGCCGATTTCGACGCGCATCGCTTCACCGCAGCGGGCGCGGCCTATCGGCAAATTGTGGCTGTGAATGAGCGCGCCAACACGACGCCGGTCAGTCATATCAGGAGCGAATACCGTAAAACGCTATCCAGTCTTGTGGAGTCTTGGAACCAGACATGTGCTAGCGGTGACAGGGCAACTCTCAACGCGATTCGCGGTCAAATTTCGGAGTTGCTCCCTGAACCTTCATTCGGAGAGGACATCCGCTCGCAAATGATGCCGTGCGGAGAAACGAACAAGCCGGACACAAGTGCCACAGTGAAAGGAAACAGTTCCGGCTCCTGTTTCGAGATGCAGCCGCAGCTTGCGTTGACGCGTCTGAAGACGCGAGTCGACCCGGTTTTTACCAATGAGCTTCGACTTTACTTGAAGGCCAATCCGCAGGTCGTCGTCCGAGTGAAGGCGAGAATCAACGAAAACGGCGACGTCACAGTCACCAAAATGCCGGACGGCAATCCGATCCTGAACAGTGCGGTCCGCGAAGCCGTCGCACAATGGAAATTCGCGCCTATCCGCGACGATGCCGGTGTCCGCTGTGTGGAGACGGAAATCGTCCTCTCGCTCAAACTAGCCCAGTAGCGCGTTAGCTGCAGCTCCTCAAGAACCCTGCCGATCCGGAAGCCGGAATCGGAGGCCTTTGAGATACGATTCGAGTTCCGCACGCTCTGCGTTTTTACGAATAACTACGGACAATTCGGTCTCGGGATTCTCGATCACCTGGTTAATCTCTTGGATCAAACCTTCGATGCGAGCAGCTTCCACCTCCACAGCCTCGTCGCGAGCTCGATGGTTTTCGGGCGCAAGCTGCGCCCGCTCCGCATCCCCTTGCGCCTTCATCTCGGCGCGCATCCGATCCATGGCACTAGCGATCTGCCGCTCTAAAGCGATTGCGGCTGCTTCATCGACTTCAGCCAGAGCGCGATCGTGTTCATTTTTGCTTTGCTCCAGCATTCCGAGAAGCCTTGCACGTTCGGTTTCCCATTCAGCGGCTGCTCGCCTCAGTTGTTCCAATTCCTGGTCGACCCGGTGATTCCCCTGGAGTTCGAACTCCAAGGCCTGAATATCATTCATGGTTTGATCAAGGAGCTTCCCGAATGCCGCCACTGTTTGACGTAAACGATCCGCGGTGCCCAGTCCGGTTTTGCTGACGACTGTTTTCATAAGCGAAGGCATTATAACCCAGCGCCAAAATCGAACAGGCTTTTGTAGCGGCGGTCTATGACCGCCGACTATCTCTAATTTGCTGGACCGTCGACGCAGAGCGCCGCTACAGTTGCGCGCCGTTTCTTATTTGCCCTCTTGACCGGCAAGCATGTGCTTGATGTCCCTTTCACCCTCGTGGCAAATAAATTCCAATAAGTCGTCATCGGGCACCAGGACCTGGTTCAGTTTGACAGTCCACGGCTTGGTGTAGGCCTTGGGATCGTCGATCGTGACTTCAATTTCCAAGCGGCCGTAATTGATTCGCCGGAATCGCTCCGTTACCTTGGCAGCATCCGTTATGGGATCGCCGAAGGTGTCAAGCCAATTCCCATCCCGAAAGCCGATGGACTGGACGACCAGAATGTCGCCATCCCATTTACCACTCGAATAGCCGTCCCAAGTAGGTTTCGGATTGGCAGGCTGCGGACGCGCGTCGGTGAAGATCTGCCGGTAGCTCATGTTGTATTCGTTAAGAATCAGAAGTAATCCCGGCGTCTGGACAATTTTCCTCAACGTGGGAAGCGTGTGCCGTTCCACAGCGCCGACCGGCAAGCACCGCGTGAGGGGCTCATCGACCTTGGGTGGCTGCTGCCGGGCTTTCACGAGTTCCGCGATTCCGGGCCGATAGGGAAGGCCATCCTTGAGACCCGAGCCGATGCTCAAGAACTGTCGATCGTTTTCTCTATCCCAGAGCCCGGAAAGATCGGGTTTTCCGTCGGCCGTTCGCGGCGCGGGAGCAGCCAGGTTTGGTTTTCCATCCGGCGTGCGCGGCATTCCCGGAGTGGGATAATTGCGCCATTGCGCGAAAAGTGGAACGCACGTCAAGAGCAAGACTGCAAAACCTGAGATCGATCGACACATTGCGCCCTCCACTGTGCGCCAACTATATACGCAACCTGTCAGGACCCGATGCAAATTACTTTTCCATCCAGCCTCCCGGACGACAACAAGTAATCAAGGGAAAAATTACCGAACTCGGACAAAAAATACCGAACGCGTGAGATATGCGTTCCGGTATCAGTGGTTAAAACGGTGCCACGTGTGTGGTCGATCGAGTTCCATGTCTTCTGTAAGTTCAATTCCTATTTAAGTGGAATTAAAAGATCACTTTAATGGTAGAAGACTTGCAAATTTGGCCGCCGGTTCAGATAAGTGGTTGGTTTTTAGAGGATCGAACTGAATCCTAGCGCGAGAGGGGATCGTGGATGATTTCAATATGGTATCTCACTTCCCCTTTAAACAGTGAACGTCTTTTCTTACAAGTAGATTCTGGAGCATCACAGGAGACCACAATGAAAATTAAATTTCTCGTTACAGCCTTGTCGGTTTTGGTGCTGTGTTGGCCGAAAACCGCCGCTGCTCAATGCTCAACGTTTGGCGGCCGCGCTACTGTGGTTCAAGCGAACGGCCTCGGCATCGTACCTATTGTATTGTCCGACACGGGCAATATCGACAGTGCGGGAGGCGCAAAGGATGCATCCCTTCTGAATGTTTCCGTTCCCGGGTTGCTCTTGGGCGAGGTATTGCATGCGACAGCCATTGGTGGGGGCGGCTCCAGCCGGTCCGAAGCCTCGATCGCCAATCTCAATCTGACCGTCGCCGGTAACACTATAAGCGCTGATTTCGTGATGGGCCGTGCAAACGCATTCTGTGGGAGCCCTGGTACAACCGTTAACGGGATTACAGAAGTGCACGGATTAGTAGTCAATGGCCAGAGCATTGGCGTCACCGGCTTTGCGAACCAGATCGTTTCTTTGCCCGGCGGCGGGTCGATCGTTATTAATGAGCAGACTGGGTCGTATTCGAGCGGTAGCATTCAGGTGAACGCGCTTCACGTGAGGGTGCCCGGTGTAGCAGACGTGGTTACGGCCTCCAGTTCGGCAGCCGTTAGTGGTCAACTCATAGGCGCCAGTGGTGGTCCGCACCTCGTCGTAGGCCTGCTCCTGCAGGTCATCGGTGGCAAGTTCAAGGGCCCTGGGTGCGATTTCGTGACTGGCGGCGGGTGGATTAACCTCGATCCAGATCCCAACGGCCCGATCATAAAAGGAACCTTCGGTGTCGCTGGCGGCATAAATAGCAACTTCAATGGTTGGGGCCATCTGGAGTACCAGGACCACGGAACCGGTATGAACGTGCACGGAACTGGTGTCCTGAGTTACGGTCCGCCTTCGCCTTCCCTCAACCTTGGAGCGAATGCAAGGGAGATCACGGGTACTGCCAACGTCAACGGTCAGAGTGGCTTCACCTATACTGTCGACGTAGCTGATAACGGCGAACCCGGCAAAGGAATTGACTTCTTTCAGATCACAATTCATCAAACCGGATATACATATACATATACTGCCGCAGGCATTCTACAGGGAGGCAACATCCAGCTGCACGACCGTTGTTTCTAAACTATTGTTGTACCTTCAGCGTGGGCCGCTTGACCACCCTTTACCCCTCGATGGCAATTGAGCGAAGCAGCCCACTGAACGGGTCCTAATTCGTTCACAATCTCGTAGTCGTCATTCACGGGGTTACTGTAGGGTCGTTCTGTTGATCCACTGCACGCGCTGGATGGTAGAGGTTATGTTTGTGGCTAGTGCGCCGCCCGTGGTGATTGTCGTCGAGGGAAACCATGGCGGAGCAAAGCCAGGTCTGTTTGTGAAACGGCGGTCAAAGTAGATATTCTCGGTCGTGATTGCGGCGTTGTAAATGGAGTTCTGAGTTTGGCTACCCATGTGGGTATATGTATTGATCGCCGAGCCGATATTACGGATGCCGCCTGTGCCGCCCTGCGAGATTGTCGCAACAGCGGCGTCGACCTGGATGTTGGTCTGGGTAGTGTTCAAGTTGAAGTTTCCGGTAAGGGAGAAAAGGCCTAGGACCTGGTTGTTGTCATGGCCCGGAATTAAAGTGGCCACTGGGCTACCGGCGCAGCAAGGCGGACTGGTGCCGGGCACAACCTGGTTTTGAGTCGTTGTTACGGGTTCGGTTTTATATAGCACGTCACCGGTTATAGTGAGATCATTCCTAGCCGTCATCGTGATTTGTGCGCCGTCCTGGACAGCGGCCTGTCCTGCGGCCGGTCCGCGCAAGCTAACTGTGCCGTTTACGTAGAGCATCGTCGCAGCCTGACTGTTCGTATTGTTCATCGGCACGGAACACACGTTAGTCGTCGTCGCACCTGAAGCAATCACTGTGGTGCCGGTTGTGCCGGCTGGACAATTCCAGCTCAAAGGCGGCGTCGCCAAACGATCGACGGTCACTGTCGTGGTCGTGGCGCCTTGCGTAATCGAGAATACCTGTGCCGACGCTCCTGAGGGAGACAACGTTACCTGCGCATTGCCTTCCACATATAGGCCGCCCCCGGCCATGACATTGGGACCCGTCGCATTATTGTAAGCAACATACACGCCGGAGGCTGCTCCCGAAGAAGGATACGCCGTGCCCGAGATATTTTTCAGACCAGCGTTCAGTTCCGCATTCGTTGGATTCGTCGTATTTGTTCCGAGGCCGTCCAGTACGGCGCGTTTTTGACTGAAATCGTTCACTGGCAACGACACAGCCGGCTGACCGAGGTTGAGCCCAGCCTGAAAGGTCGGCGCGATCGTTTGACCTCTAGATTGGTAACTGCTCGTCGGAGATTGGATGCACCTTGCTCCAAACCAGAAATCCGCATTGGCATTTGCCTGGCCTACACCATCTGTAAAGATGTAGCTTCCTGTCGTGAACTGCCAGGCTCCATTCGTGAACATCGGCCCTGTCATTGTTCCTGGCACCAACCAGCCGAGGCATGGAGGGTAATTGTCAACAAAGGTGCCGAATGACGCGAAGCTTTGTCTATTCGCCGTCGCTTGAGCTGCAATGTTTAAAATCAAGCTCCCAGATTCGGAAACCGAAGCCTGCTCCGTTCCTTGGGCCGCTCCCATAGACGTCAACGAGTAGTTATAAATGTAGTTATAGCCGGTGGGGTTGCCACTGCCGTCGCGCGTCGTGACCGTCGGCGACCCCGGAGCCAATGCAAAGGTGACGTTCGAGATTTTGAATTGTTCTCTCCACGAATTGGCTGCCTGGCCCGCATTCAACGCCACGAAATTTCCGTAGTTTGTCGTTAGATAGCTGGCGGCATTCGTTGCGACAGTGGCTGGACTCGCTATAGGCGGAACGGCAAAAGTCATGGGTACAGCGGAAACTACCTGGTTCAGCAATTGTGCCCGCGCAACATTCAGGCCGGAGTCGGCGCCATAAAACGATCCGTGGAAGTTTCGATAGAACCCGTTGATCATCAGGTCCGAATTCGCTGATACATACATGCCGACGCCGAGTGCAGTGGTCAGGCTAAGTATCAGAAGCATGATCACCATCGCTACGCCGCGCTCGTTGCAACGAACGTCGTTGTCCCGAGCAGCCTCTCCGGCTGTCATGTCAGAAAACAGTTCTAGTTGGCTCATAGTTGGTTCAATCATTCATGCTCATATTACGAGGGTTGACGACAATCGCCGTGCTTGCGACTTGATATGGACCACGGTCAAATGAGTTGCGGAACGAGTAACTCGGACTCGGATTGGGAGTCGAGCGCGTTATCAACGAAACCCGAACCGAACGGACTAAAGTAAAGTTCCAAGCCTGATCACCCGCCGTGGTATTGGTGTAACTGGAAGCGTCATAGTTATATTGACCGGCCGTTGCTGTGGAAGTGTTCCAGACCGTGGCGCCTACTTTAAAGCCGATCAACTGTTCCATGACCATCGACGTCGTTCCGTTCTGGGTCCGCGTTAATTTCGGATTAGCCGGATTTGTCGCATCGACTGTGTACGTGATCGGAGCGAGTTTAATAACCCAATCACCGCCACAAAATTGATTTCCGAAGTTATTTGGAGTCGGGCAAGTGTGGTTATCACAGGCCGTGATATCCAATGGGTCATTAGCTAGAGTGTTGGTTCCGTCGGTGCGCGTGGCATTAAAAGAAAACTTTACCGCACCAGACACGACGACCGGAGCCGCGGTCAGTACGACGGCAGTCATCTTTCTCCCGTTAGAAGTGAGAAAAAGAACTTCGTCACCGGCTGCGTACTTGGCGGCGGTTTGAGCTAGAGTCAGACCAGTGGCAGCTTGGGCGTAGCCTGTCCCGGTTGAAGTGGTGGAGCAGTTCGTTGCTCCGTTCGCGCCGGAACTATCCGTGGCATTACTGGGCGGATAAGTTGCCGGATCCGCGCCCGAAATGATGTTGATCGAGTCGAAACACTGGGCGGTATAGGTAAAAGTAGTTGCGTCGTAGCAGGAATTTCCGCTCGTTACGACGTTGTTCACGATCGTTACGCCAACAGGCCAGGAGGGGATATTTGCACCCTGAAAGAACGCCGTGCCCGCGTTCACTAGATCCACCTGCATTTGGGCTGAGGCATTGCGAAGCGCGACGTTCATGCCTGCCATTCCCTGCTGGCGGAGAAAGCTGGTTTGTTGTTTGCCGAACAGGGTGAAGGCGGCTGAACCGACGATCAGAAAAAGAGACAGGGCCACCAGAAGTTCGATCAGGGAGAACCCATCGAAAAGTTTCCCCCGTGCCGGCGCGCCGTCTACCGATTCGAAACAAATTCTCTTTTCTCTCATGGCCTCACATTACTCATTTGAAAGTTCACGGCAGGCCTGACGGCGCTGTTTGTCAAGCTGACCAGGATTGTGACCCGCCGTACGCCGCTCGCCGGCGAGTTAGCTTCGATAATCCAGCGACGGTGGAAGCGCGGGCCGGTCGGTGAGGACGTACTGCTCGTGCTCTGAACCCTACCGCTTGGAGAATGAACAGTGGTGGTGTATGTCGTTGTGCCACCGACGACGGAAGCAACCGTCTCGGCGAAACATGCGGCCGTGCCGTCTGGACATGTTCCAGTGCCGTCGGCCAGGTTCGGATAAACATCGTCGGAGTAACTCACGTTTGCCGAATTTCCCGAAGCGCAGGTCGTTGTCTGGTTGATGTCGCTGGCTAAACTCCCCGCTGTCGTGTTGCCGGTTGGAACACAAATCTGCGGATCCTCCACGTCCAAACGGTTGAGGTCCTCGAGTTTTTCGGAGGCGAGTGTGGAGGCAGCGTTTATATATTTCGATCGGTTTGTTCCTGATACCATTTGCCCCGCGAGCAGGCCTGCTGAAAGAAGCCCGATTGCAAGGACAGAGCTCGCCAGCAGCACCTCAACCAGTGTGAATCCCTGTGCGGAAAATTTTTTATGGTGTGACCGTGACATTACCTACTCCCGAAACCGTAATCGTTTTCGTTGTTGTTCCATTGCCGACAGACAGAGTCATCGATCCAGTGGTTGCCCTGACCGTCCCTCCGGGAAAAAACTCAAGAGTCGTGTTGGTGCTGCTCATCGTCACGTCTCCGGTAGAGGACCAGAGAACCGAACTTCCGACATTCGAAAACGACGTCGCCGGAGGTACCTTGCTCGCCAGTTGGTAGGACTGGAAGGAAGGATTGAAGGTGATGTTGTAATGATAGCCGCGCATGATGGCCTGATACCGAGCGCTCTGAATCGCACCGGATATACTTGATGCAGCGGTCTTAAGATGATAAGCCTTCAAGGCGTTCTTGGTCATCGGCACTGAGATCGTTGTCACGACCATCCCAATCATGACTACGAATGTCAGCTCCAACAGAGTGAATCCCCTCGCACAGACGCGCATTGGCGCGCCCACGACCTTTTCTTCTGCGGTTGAACGCCTCCAACTACTTTTCTGATGTTTCCCTGACCACATGGCGGAACTCCTAAATACACCGTCGCAATTTGTTATCTGAAGTGACGCAGTTTGTCGAGCGCGTCAATCTCTTGCAGGTGGGGTGCCTTCCGCTAAATGCTTGAAGACACGTGCTCAGCCGGTCCCGACGGCGGCGTGTTTTTACGCTAATCCATCAACTTTATCGATGGGCATATTAGCGTGCAAAAATGCAACCATTTGTGCGTCCGTCGAGTTGCAACCCGATGGACGCCGATCTTCAAAACACGTATTTCAGCGCGAATTGCAGAACCCTGTACGGTGCGGTGGTCGGCGAAGGGGGCGTCGCGTCGGCAGTGACGATGCCGAACGTGTTCGGGGCGCCCAAATTGATTCCAGGATTGCCGGGCCTCAGGCTGTTGGTCACGTTGAAAGCCTCAAACCGAAAGACGAACGTCTGCCCTTCTCGAACCCGGAAGTCTCTCGAGACCGCCTGATCCCACTGCCAAAATCCCGGACCTTGGATTGCCCCGACACCCAGATTCCCGAACGTCCCCAGAGGCGGCGCAGCGAATGCCGCCGGATTAAACCAGTTCTTACAAAACGTTGCCGTCGAGCATGGCTGACCTCTTGTGGACGAAGCGGTATCGGCTAGGATCTGATTGGGACGTTGCGTCACGGTAGTCCCGCCGAAGCCGGTTGCCGGATCCGTCGTCACACCAGAGAGAAGCGTTAAAGGAGCACCACTACGCGCGACAAAAGTGGTGGCAAAAGTCCAACCTGAGGCCAGGCGTCGCGCTACACGATTGGAAAATTCGGAAGTCTTATAGACCCACGTGACGTTGGCGACTTGTCGGCGATCCACGAAACAATCTCCAACGTCCAGGTTCCGATTCGCGGGTCCAATGTTCTGCCCATAACCCTGATGCACGTAGTTCGCACCAGGGTTCAAAGCGTTTGTCGTAGGGACATATGGTAGGGGCAGGCCGATGCAGTGAGACCATGTGTAATTCGCGTTGAGGTTCAACTGCTGTCCCACACGCCAGGTGTTCGAAAGCAAGAGACCGTTGAAGCCCTGCGTACCTCCGTCGTCATATTGTGTGATGTAACTCAGAGGCGGGGCTCCCGGGTTCGCGAGACTCAAGACCCGCCGCTGAGTGATGTTGCCTGCCTGCGTGCACAGACCCGGTGCGGAGAGCCCAAACTGTCCAGCCAGGCAGTTGCCTGGCACATAGATCGCAGGATTCAGCTCGACAGCGCCCCAGAGGTGCAGAATGTGCGTGCCGATATACGTCGCCGAGGCAAACCAGTTTGGCGTTACCTGCCGCTGCAAACCGAAATTCCAGGAATACTGCGTCAGAGGTTTGATGTCCGGCGGTATTGGAAGAAACGTTGGCGGACACGTTGTCGCCAGACATGGAATCGCGGCGGGGCTTGGGTATGACGGATGAGTCCGATCGAATGAATAAGGAAATGGATTCCCGTTTGGATAAGGATTGTCGAGGCTCAAGTTGTTAAGAGTGACGGATAACCGGAAAGGCAACACGGAGGCCGTATTCAGATGGATATCCTGCTTAATGATCGTATCGTGCGCGATCCCACCGCCTAACCGGATTGCAGTCTTTCCATCCCCGAATGGATCCCACGCAAGACCCAGTCGCGGATCAAAGTACGTCCACCGCGAATTGATGCCGGACTTACCGGGAAACCCAGGATCGCCAGGATAAGTGAACCCCGGAGGTGCACTGGGGATAACGCTGCTGCGCTGGCCTGCGTAGAATCGCGGCAAGCTGAAGTTGTACAGGTCTGCCTGCTGAAATGCCAGCCCGAAGTACGGGTTCCACTTCACGCCATACGTCACGGTGAGTTTGGGCGTGAGCTTCCAGGTGTCCTGTGCATATGCCGAGACGATGTTCTGATTCAGGTTCAGCGGATTCGGATTGGCCTGGCGAAATTGCGAAACCACGCCCAGGAAAAAGTCTGCCATGGCCAGACCTGTCGCGGTCCCACCGAACGTAAAGTTTCCGGTCGAAAACGCATTTCCAACCTTCCACTCGATCGTGCGCGTAAAAAATGCTCCGAAACCGAGCTGGTGAGCGCCATGAACCATCGTGAAGTCCTCGTTCACTCCGAACGAGGTATTGTGCTCGAACGTGGTGTTGCTGGTATTACCGACGGTGAATCCACCATTGACGTTTATCGCCATGTGATGCGGCAGATACGTGTAGATCGGAATTCCGACATCGGCAGGACCAAAATACTGGGGGCCGAATTTCTTATCGCCGAGCCGGTTGAAGGAGAGACGAAGCGCGTTCACCATACTCGGGCCGAACACATAGTTATGCCCAATCGCAACCGAATTGAATATATCGTCGCCACCCGTGGCGGTGCCGGCCAACGGGTCCTTCGAAATTGCGTAGGGCAAGGCAACCAGTTGCTTCACGACCGCGTAGCGGCCAAAGATGTTCTGCTTGGCGCTGAGTTCATAATCGATGCGCGCTGTAGCTTCGTGATCGTTCTCGCTGAGAGGGATTCCCGTCAGAACCATTCCGCAGGCATTCAATGCCTTGGGTAGCCTCGAGGCGATGTTGAGCGCGGCCGGGCTCAGCAGCCGCGGATCGACGGTGTTGCGGGCGTTGCCGCCGGTGCCGAACGGCGGTCGGAGCGTGGTGTCGCGCCCGTTCTGACAGGCCGGCGAGGCAAACGTCCTGAAGTCTCCCGCCAGCATCTGAGGCGTCGGAACAAAAGCAGGCGTATTAATGGGGGTCTGACGAACGAGCGTTCCCTGGTAGCCGGCAAAGAAGAAAACTCTGTCTCGTTTGATCGGCCCGCCCAAGACGCCGCCAAACTGGTTCCGTTTGAGACCATCGGTCTGCGTCGCAAAAAAGTCGCGCGCGTTCAGGGCGTAGTTGCGCACGAATTCAAACACGTCCCCGTGGAATGTATTCGATCCGGTTTTGGTGACGGCGTTGACTACCGCTCCTGAGTGCCCTGCTGCGGCCGGATCCTGCGAGCTTGTGGAAACCCTGAACTCTTGAAGCGCGTCTGGAAAGGGCAGCGGAGCGCCGGAACCGTCCGCGTAATTCAGATGCTGAGCGCCATCCAGATTGTACTGGACGCCGTAAGGACTTCCTCCAGCCACCGAAACCGTGATGCCCGTTCTCATGCCGTTCGCCCGCGACACACCCATCTGTACGGCCGCCCCGCTCAGCGTGATCAAATCGGTTACCTGGCGTCCGTTGAGCGGTAACTCGAGAATCCGCTCATTCTCGACAACCGTGCCGACGCTGGCATTTCTTGTCTCCACCAGAGACGCATTCGCTTGAACTTCGATTTGTTCGCTCGCCTGACCTACCTCCAGCATCGGGTTAATCACTGGGCTGCTGCTGACCTGAAGCACAATTCCCGTTTGCACAAACGTACGGAAACCCGGCAGCGTGGCTTCTAATTTATATGGCCCGATCGTCAGATTCGGTAGGACGTAAAATCCGGTCTCGTTCGTCACCGTGGCTCGAGCGACACCTGTCTCCGTTTGCGTTGCCGTGATTTCCACCCCAGGCAGTACAGCGCCGCTTTGGTCCCTCACCGTGCCGCTGATCTGAGCCGTCGCTTGACCCCGGAGATTTAGGCAAGTCAAAACCAAAACGAATGCGCCACCGAGAACGACCGAAATAAGACGATTCACGTGTCCCTCCTTGGGGGCACAGCTGAATTCCCTGAATTCAGGTGTGCGCCCCCCATACAAAAAAACACAAAGGTGTCGAAATGAAAACTTTATTTTGTGCCTTTTTGTAGCTATTCCCTCCTTGCGCTTCCGGGACAATGGAAGTAATTTTGACCGCGAGAGGTTCCATCCAAAAATGGAAATTGTTCGAAGCGTCCGGTGCCTTTTGATCGGTACTCCTGCTGCGACAGCTGCCGTTTTGGCTATGTTATCGGCGACGCCGGTGCTGCTCGATGCGCAGTCGCCGGCGAATCTGAACGCACCCGCGCCGAGGACAGCCGACGGTAAGCCGGATCTGTCTGGAATCTGGGACAACCTGCACAACCGCTCATGCCCTGGCGGCGGGTGCGGCGACCTGATGGTCAGCCGGGAGTTCCTGAACATCGGAGCGAGCCTCAAGAGCGGCTTGCCGTACCAACCCTGGGCCGCGCAGCTTGTGAAAACGCGGACAGCCGCAAATGGAAAAGATGACCCTGTGGCGCGATGTTTGCCGGCAGGCATCGTACACGCGCACACCTCTCCTTTATTCCGCAAGATCGTCCAGGTACCGGGGCTCGTCGTGATCATGTACGGATACAACGCGATGTTTCGTCAAATATTCACGGACGGGCGTCCGCCGCTTGCTAACGCGGAAATGCCCGCATTTTTCGGCTACTCCTCCGGAAAATGGGAAGGCGATACGCTTGTGGTGGAGACGTCGGGTTTCAAGGATGAGCAGTGGCTCGACCGTAATGGCAGTCCGTTAACCGATGCCGCAAAGATCACCGAGCGGTTTCGCCGCGTGAATTACGGCAAGCTGGAGATTGAAATTACCGTCAACGATCCCAAAGCATACAAGGCCCCGTGGACCGTTAAACTCAATCAATCCCTGGTACCGAACACGGAATTGACCGATTACCTCTGTCTGGAAAACTCTCCGAACCTCATAGGTAAATAGCTGCTGCCTACGCTGCCTACGCCCGACGATGTGCACACCGGGCTGCGGTGTGCTAGTATCGTTCCAAATTTTCGTTCGACCGGCATAAACTGACAAAGCCTTCGCCGCAGGAGGTACGTATGAAACGCGTAATGTTCGCGATCATCTTCTTTGCGTTGACCACTCCGCTCGCCGCGCAGTGGCTGAAGTATCCCACTCCCGGCATCCCGCGCACTCGGGACGGCAAGCCGAATCTCACCGCGCCAGCGCCCCGCGCCGCCGACGGAAAACCTGACCTGTCCGGCATCTGGCAAAGAATTTCGCTCAAATATGAGCGCAATGTCGCGGCCGACCTGAAGCCCGGAGAAATCCAGCCTTCCGCGCAGGCTTTAGTCCGGCAGCGTGCGGAAGACCTGCAAAAAGACTCACCGGGTATCCAGTGTTTGCCGTGGGGTCCGGCCGCCAGTACTAGCGCGCGTAGGGCGAAAATCATTCAGGCTCCAGGTGTGATCGTGATGCTGGACGAAGATCTCACTTATCGTCAGGTTTTCATGGACGGGCGCGCATTGGAGAACGATCCGTTTCCCAGCTGGATGGGGCATTCGGTGGGTCGCTGGGAAGGAGAGACGCTGGTGGTGGAGAGCAACGGATTCAATGACCGGTCGTGGCTGGATCATGATGGTCATCCTCACTCGGACGCGCTGCGCGTGACCGAACGCTACAGGCGCCCGGATCTCGGCCATCTGGAAATCGAAGTCACGCTCAACGATCCTCAGGTGTATGCCCGTCCTTGGACAGTGTCACTGCGCGCGGACTTGGTGCCGGATACGGATCTGCTCGAGTCCGTCTGCAATGAAAGCCACACGAGCCTCGAGCACTGGGTCGGCAAGCTGTCCGACGAAAAGAATGTCGAAGTGAAAGTCGCGCCGGAGATCCTGACGAAGTACGCCGGTACTTACGAGGAACAGGACTTCTGGGGAAACAGGCCCCACCCCGCAATCATCGAAATCAGCGTCTTGGACGGAGCGCTGTTCGCCGAACTGAAGGGCAGGGAGAAGGTTCGGCTTGCGGCGCAGTCGCAAACCAATTTTACCGGCTTTTACGGGCTGGGGATTCAGTTTGTCACGGATGCGAGGGGCACGGTAACGCATCTGCTCGAGAGACGCATTTCACGCGATTACCGTTTTCGACGCATCCGATAGAAGCACGCCTCCGTGGCGTACAACCGGGTACAGTTATTCAAGGCCGTCACCTACCTTCGCGACGTCGAACAGCAACCGATGCCCGACATGCTCACTCCGCTCACCTGCGCCGCTGCGGACGTTTTTTAGGACCGAAGTGCCGCGTCTGATCTAATGTTGTTTGGGTCAGTACATCAATTCAAGGTTGGTCGCGATCAATAAGCAGTTGGAGGCACGAGCGGTTCGTTGGTCGCGGTCAACGAACGTCCGATGGCGCTATTTATTTGCTGACGGTGACCAACGAATGCTCGGCGCTCCGAATGATTTATTGATAACGACCAATGAACGTCTGGTGATAGGAAGTGTTTGTTGATGAGGACCAACGAACGTCTGGTGAGACAGAGCGTTTGTTGACCCTGACCAACGGACATTTGGCGGGACGAAACGTTGGTTGATCGCGATCAATGAACATTTGACGCCGCGAAGTGTTTGTTGACTGGGAACAACGCACATCTGGCGGGACGAAACGTTGGTTGATCGCGATCAATGAACATTTGACGCCGCGAAGCGTTTGTTGACTGGGAACAACGCACATCTGGCGGGACGAAACGTTGGTTGATCGCGATCAACCAATGCTTCGAGGCACCAACTGATTGTTGGTAGCGATCAACGAACTTCTGCTAAAATTCCCCGGATTTTTCAACCGGTCGAACCGTTATGGTGAGACGAATCGGAGCGTTACTGGGTTTTGCTAACACGAGAGACAGCGAGCTTTTGGTGTTCGGCCAGAACGTCCTGGAAAGACTCTTCGAGAATCCGGCATATCCCAAACCACCACTGAAGAAGGAGACTTTCAAGACGCTGCTGGATAGTTATGGCGCGGCAATCACGGCAGCTCTCGATGGAAGCAAGCAAGCCATCGCGGAAAGAAACGGCCTGCGAGCGGAGGTCATCGCCGCGCTGCGCCAGCTCGGACATTACGCTCAGTACACCTGCAACGACGATATGCCTACCTTTATTTCCAGCGGATTCCAGCCCGCCTTCGTGGCTCGTGTTACATCGCAGCCACTGGCCCAGCCTTTCATCTCGAACATCAACCACGGCAAAAGCGGCGAATTGTTCGTCCAAATAACGCCGGTTCAAAGAGCCCGGAATTATCAGCTGCGTTACGGGACGCAAGGACCCGATGGAATGGAACCCAACTCGTGGACGATTCGCACGGTTCCGACTGCGAGATTTCCAATATCCGTGGACGGTCTGACTCCTGGCAAAGCGTATGTCTTTCAAGTGCGCGCTTACGGCAAGCTCGGCTATACCGATTGGAGCAGCTCGGTGTCCCGTTTCTGCGCGTAAACGTTACTTTTGCTGAGCGCAGCGGTCCAGTTAACCATTAGCCGCAGAGCTGCGAAAGATGATGGGGTTCTAGCTAGTTTCTGTCTCGAAACTCTTGAATTTTGCGCTGTAGCGGCGCTCTAGGAGCGCCGGTTTTTCCTGGAATCAATGAAATACCGGCGGGCATAGACCGCCGCTACAGTCAGGACCGGCGAATCGAAGGTAATTTGTGGCGGAGCCGATCCTCGAGAAAGCCAAGATCTGTGGCCACCAATGCTTCAATCAATTCGATCGTGCCATCGCCATGGCCTTGTTTGGTGACCCAATCCACTCGTTCCTTCAGGCTATCGAGGGCGTTCTCCACCGCAACCGAACATTCGCACAAAGCAAGAAAAGCGTGATCATTCTCCGCGTCGCCGATTCCAACGACATTATGGGATGACAAGCCAAGCTCCGTAAGCGCAACATTCAATCCGGTGGCCTTGTTCACACCAGAGGGCAAGATCATGACAGCGCCCTTATTGAAGATGATCTGCAGTTCCAAACCGAGATCACGAAACAGTTCGACCGCCGTGGTCTCGTGAGGCCGCCACGTGGCTACGATCACACGGCCGACGGATACTCGTTCGGCTCCTCTTTTGATCAATTCTTGCCAGAATTCATCCGGCGGCCGTTGAGCGAGGAGGCGTTCTTCGCGAGTTGCCGGACGGTATAGCAGCGCGCCGTTTTCCGCGACGACCCGGTCAAAAAGGTCGATCCGCGGGAAAACTTTGACCAAATCATCCAGTTCCCTTCCCGTGACGAGGATGAGTTTGCGGCCGGACTTACGGACTTCTTCGAGGGCGAAGATCGTGTTTTCCCTGACTTCTCCGTCCCATGCAATTGTGCCGTCGTAGTCGCATGCCAAGGCGTGGTATCGCATGAAATCAAAGGTAATTCGGGGTCAGACTGGTGAATTCCCTATTTTGAACTGCAAAAATAGGGAATTCACCAGTCTGACCCCGAATTACCTCCGAGGCAGATGTACATCCGCCATCATGCAGCGAGCGCTGCCTCGGCCGATGCCCTCGAAGACCGGCAACGGCGACTCCACAAGCTGCGCAAATTTCTGAACCGCATCGCGCTGCTCGGGGCGCAATGCGAGACACGCTGAGGTGGAAATTGCCAAAATAGTGCCTCCGTTTTTGGTCTGTAATTGGAGAACATTCCCAGTGAATTGCTCGATTTGTTTCCGGTCTATGGAAATGATCTCGCGTCCGGTAGCTCTAAGGCTGTCGAGCACCCGTTTGCGTTCGGAAGCATCGCTGATGGATTCACCGCAGAAGACGGCAAAGCGGTCGCCGATGCTCATCATCATATCGGTGTGAAAAATCGGATCGCCATTGTCGTACTTCGCCTGAAAGGTGACCGACTTGTACCGCAGGGTGGTGCAAAGCTCGTCCAGTACGTCGGAATTCGTGCGCGGAGAAAGGTTGGCGTACGCGAGGTGGTCGGCATGATCGAACACCACACTTCCCGTTCCCTCCAGGAACCGGCCTTCGTTCTCGT
Source organism: Acidobacteriota bacterium (assembly GCA_003223875.1). GTDB lineage: Bacteria > Acidobacteriota > Terriglobia > 20CM-2-55-15 > 20CM-2-55-15 > 20CM-2-55-15. The sequence goes on from QHWY01000234.1 coordinate 49,175, forward strand.
GATGCGTGAGGTCGATCACGCGAGAAACCCGAAAACCTCCGGTTTGAAGTTTATCGATGATGTCGCGGCGCCGCTCGGGGCGCCGGCTGGGGGCAAACATCGGATACAGCACGACCGTACCGTCGTGATGGAACGACACCCAGTTATTAGGGAACACCGCATCTGGGGTCTGGAGTTCCTCTTTGTCCTCGAAGATGATCACTTCCACCCCGGCATCCCGCAGGCGGCCGGCCAATAAATCGAACTCGATGCGTGCACGGCGCTCAATTTCTTTTCTGTTGGCGTCCGTAATCTCTCGTTGAAACAGAAACGAGGGAGCGGTGTCGGGGTTGAAGCCGAACGACGCGGGTCTCACCATGACCACGGCAGCAGGCAATTGCATCCGCTAAATCTCCAATAACATTCTAGGGGGATCTTCGATGACGTCTTTTATTCGCTTCAGGAATGTCACCGCCTCGCGCCCATCGACAATGCGGTGATCGTAAGTTAGGGCCACGTACATCATTGGCCGGATAACTACCGCTCCATCACGAGCGACGGGGCGGTCCTCGATGGCATGAAGTCCCAGGACCCCGCTCTGTGGCGGATTCACGATCGGTGTTGAAAGCATCGAGCCGTAGACTCCGCCATTGCTGATCGTAAATGTACCGCCCTGCAGCTCGTCGACTTTGAGTCGGTTGGCTTGGGCCCGTTCAGCGAAATCCGCGATTGCCCCTTCGATCTCCGCAAAGCTCAGCCGCTCTGCATTGCGCAAAACGGGTACGACGAGACCTTTCCCGCCGCCGACAGCAATGCCGATGTCGTAGTAGTTCCGATAGACAACCTCATGTCCGCGAATCTCCGCGTTGAGCTGCGGGATCAGCTTCAGCCCTTCGATTGACGCTTTCACGAAAAACGACATCAAGCCCAGTTTAATTTGATATTTCGTGCGAAAACTTTCCTGGTGTCGGTGGCGGAGAGCAATTACAGCCGACATGTCTACCTGATTGAACGTCGTCAAGAGCGCTGCGTTCTTTTGGGCTTCGACCAGACGCTCGGCGATGCGGCGGCGAATGGGAGACATGGGAATGATTTGTTCTTCGCGGGGGGTCTGAGGTTTGCTAAGCGTCGGAGGAGTTTTGGATTCTTCGACGGGTTTTTCAACTGGAGGTTCCGGAGTCTCGAGACCCTCACCGGGCGCGACAGGTATTTGTTGAGGCTTCGCCCTGTCGGGCTCGCGCTTCGCGTCTTGAGGCTTCGCCCTGATGGGCTCGCGCTCCGCGTGGCTGTCGCGCCCCCCTTTTCCCGAGGGAGAAGGTTTACCGTTCGGTTCCAGGTAGCCAATGACGTCGCCGACAGCAGCCTTCTCGCCTTTGCGCTTCAAGGTTTGGGTGATTGTGCCCGTGGCAGGAGCCGGGAGCTCGACCGTCACCTTCTCGGTTTCGATCACGACGACGGGTTCATCCTCCTGGACAGGATCTCCCGGCTTCTTGAGCCAGTCACCGATCTCGACTTCGCTTATCGATTCGCCGACGGAAGGCACCACCAATTCGACAGCCATACTTGTAACCTATTATGCCAATGCGGCTGCAATCAACTTTTCCTGTTCTTTCTTATGACTGCTGTGAGACCCGGTCGCGGGACTTGCGGATGCCGGACGAAACACTCCATGGAAGGGAAAGCGTCCCAACAACACATCGCCGAATTGTATTTTCAAGAAGCGCCACGCTCCCATGTTCTCCGGCTCTTCCTGGACCCAATAGACCGGAGTCCCATCACTGTAGGGGCTGAAGGAAGCTCTGAGTGTTTCTTGCGAAAGCGGATAAAGCTGTTCCAGACGCAGCAGAGCCACGTCATTGCGAGCTAGCCGCTCCCGTTCTCTCTCGAGTTCGAAGAAAATCTTGCCGCTACAGAACAGAATACGAGTGATAGCGCCGCGATTTTGAGCCGTATCGGGCAATACGCGCTCGAATCGTCCGGTCGCGCATTCGTCAAGAGTCGAGGTCGCTCGCGGGTGACGGAGAAGACTCTTCGGTGTCATCACAATGAGCGGTTTCCGCCACCGCCGCAAAACCTGCCGCCGCAAACAATGAAAGAGCTGGACAGGGGTTGTCGGCTGAACGATCTGGATGTTGTCGTCTACCGCCAGTTCGAGAAATCTTTCCAGCCTGGCGCTGGAGTGTTCGGGTCCTTGGCCTTCCAACCCGTGGGGAAGCAAAAGCGTAATTCCGCTCAGCCGCCGCCATTTTTCTTCGGCGGTGGCGATGAATTGGTCGACGATCATTTGCGCGACATTCCAGAAATCCCCGAACTGGGCCTCCCAAAGAATGAGTCCGTCCGGCGTATCGAGACTATAGCCGTACTCAAAACCAAGCACGCCTGTCTCTGATAGCGGGCTATTGTAGATCTCTACCGGTACCTGATCCGGCGCTAGATTTTGAAAGGGCAGATAGCTCTTTCCGGTCTCCACATCATGCAGCACAGCGTGGCGGTGGCTAAATGTTCCCCGCTCGGAATCCTGGCCGGATAGTCGAATGCGAGTCCCTTCGGTAGCCAGAGACGCGAAAGCGAGCGCCTCGCCGGCGGCCCAGTCCAGCGGACGTTCAGCCTTCGCCATTTGGCGCCGTATTCGGATGCCGGCTTCAATCTTGGGATGCGGATGAAAATCGGCCGGTAACGATGTTTGCATTTCCAGCAGCTCGATTAACCGGTCGCGATCGACGCTTGTGTCCACTTCTTCCGCCCCAGTCTCCGGACCGCCGAAATAACCCGCCCAAATGCCGCGTGGTATTTCCGAAGGCATTTCGTAGCTGTCGCTAGTCGCCTTCGACAACTCGCGTTCGAGATGTTGGTAGCGTCGTTCGGCAATATCGTCGGCCTCTTCACGGGCGATGCCTTTCAATTTCAGCAGATGTTCGAGGTAACCTTCGCGTACCGGTTTACGCTGCTTGATCGCGCGATACATCAGTGGTTGCGTGAAGAAAGGCTCATCTCCCTCGTTATGCCCAAGACGCCGGTAACACCACATATCGACAACGACGTCGCGTTTGAAAGTACGGCGAAAATCCATCGCAAGGCGCACCACCTGCGCAACGGCTTCCGGATCTTCGCCATTGACGTGAAAAATCGGAATCTGGAGCATTTTCGCTACATCGCTGGCGTACGTGCTCGATTTCGTTTGAGAGGGTGAGGTTGTGAAGCCAATTTGATTGTTGACGATGATATGAAGCGTCCCGCCAACCGTGTACGCGTCAAGCTGGCTGAGGTTCAAGGTTTCCTGGACGATCCCCTCACCCGCGAACGCAGCATCTCCGTGGATCAAAATCACCATGCCCCGCCGCCGATCGGAGTCGCCCACGCGGTCCTGTTTTGCGCGCATCCGCCCGACCGCAACTGGATCCACGAATTCCAAATGGCTCGGATTGAAACAGAGTGACAGATGAATCTTGCGGCCGGTAACGGTCTCCCAATCCGAGCTATAACCGAGGTGATACTTCACATCACCGCGGGCGCCCACATACAGCTCTGGATCGAGGTCGGCAAATTCCCGAAAGATCTGGCGGGGGCTCTTCGCCATGATGTTTGCGAGCACGTTCAGGCGCCCGCGGTGCGCCATGCCGAGGACGATTTCATCGATGCCGTGCTCGCCGGCTCGTTCAATCGCCAGGTCCAGAAGCGGAATTAAGCTCTCTGCTCCTTCGAGCGAAAAGCTTTTCGCGCCAATGAATTTTTTACGGATGAATTCCTCAAAGATCACGGCGTCGGTAAGACGCGTGAGGATTCGTATTTGCTCGTCACGGCTGAGGTTCAGGCGATTGCCTGTGCTTTCCATTCGTTCCTGAAGCCAGTGACGGACAAAGCTGTCGTCGATGTGCATGAACTGCACGCCGATGGAGCGGCAATACGTATTGCGCAGCCGATTGAGAATCTCGCTGAGCGGCAGCGTGTCGCCGCCACACATCGCCTCGCACGAAAAACGCCGGTCCAAATCCTGTTCTGTAAATCCATAGAATTCGAGATCCAACTCGGGTGGCGTCGCTCGCGGAATTCTCAAAGGATCAAGTTGGGCGGCCATATGGCCTCGAACACGATAGTTGCGGATGAGCTGATCCACACGTTCCTGAAGGATGGCTCCTGTCGCTTCTTCGACGGCTGTGCCGTTCCGGCTGACGGGAGGATCGAATATGCTCCAGGGCTTGAATGCCGGTGTGAGACTTTGTCCTTTTGAGAAACCGTTTCCCTCGGACAAGCTTTGAAAGTACTGCCGCCAGTCCGGCGAAACAGACTCCGGATCCCGGAGATAATCCGCATAGAGCGCCTCGACGAATTCGAGGCTAACGCTGTTGGGAAGTTTCGTCTCCATATAGAAAGGATACCAAGGACTGCCCTCCTAAGTTAGGAGGGCAAAACATTGCGCGATGCGAAGCGTCGCGCAATGCGGGTGGTTCCCTTTTGGAACCACCCCGTCTTCGCTCACTTCGTTTGAGGCTTCGCCCTATCGGGCTCGCGCTTCGCGGTTCGCGAAGCCACCCCTCCTAACTCAGGAGGGGAGTTGTATACTCACCGCTATGACGAGACGAATATTTAGCGGGTTGGTGATGGCGGTTGTGGTCGCGCATGCTCAAGTAACCGCGACGATTTCAGGAAAAGTGGAAGATGCGTCGGGGGCCGCAGTCGGGGGAGCAATCGTCGCTATTAAGAATCTCGAGACCGGCGCGACACGCACGGTCATGACCGATGATATGGGCAATTACCGGGTCCTCTCGCTCGCTGTTGGTTCGCACGACGTCCGCACAGAGAAACCGGGGTTCCGCGCTGCCGTGCGTACCGGAATCAATCTCGCAGTTGGTCAAGAGGCCGTCGTCAATCTGAAGCTCGATGTCGGTGAACTCGCTCAAGAGGTGACGGTCTCTTCGGAGACTCCACTCGTTGATACGACCACCGCGTCTGTGGCAGGACTCGTCGCCGAACGTGAAATCAAAGACCTGCCGCTCAACGGCCGAAGCTTTGACAATCTGATCACGCTCAATCCCGGAGCGATCAATTACACCTACAAGAGTCCCGGCACCGTCACGAGCCAGGGCAATACGTTTTCTGTGGCCGGACGGCGGCCTTTGGAGAATCTGTTCCTCATGAATGGTGTCGAGTACACCGGGTCGAGCCAGCTTTCGATCACTCCCGGCGGCGTCAGCGGAAATCTGTTGGGAATCGACGCCGTTCGCGAATTCAACGTCCTAACCGGTACGTACTCCGCCGAATACGGAAAGCGCGCTGGCGCCCAAGTGACCGTCGTCACGCAGTCCGGAACAAACCAATTCCATGGATCTGTTTTCGAATTTCTCCGGAATAGCGCGCTTGATGCGCGGAATTTTTTCGATCAGGGCGCGGTTGCTCCATTCCGCAGAAATCAATTCGGCGCCAGCGCGGGTGGGCCCGTTAAGAAAGATCGTGTGTTCTTTTTCGGCAACTACGAAGGATTCCGGCATCGCTTAGGAATCAGCAACGTGTCGGTTGTTCCCGACCAGGAAGCGCGGCAAGGTCGGCTGCCCAATCCTTCAACGGGAGCGTATGCCCCCGTGGCAAATCCGAGGCCGGAGATGTTGAATTTTATGCCGCTGTGGCCTCAGCCGAACGGACCGGACATTATGGTACCGGCGACGGCGCCCGGAACAGGACTGGTGCCGAGCGGCACAGCGTACTCGTACAATACTCCGAAGCAATCCATTAACGAAAATTTCGGTACTGCTAAGGGGGACTACATACCGCGCGATCAGGACTCGCTTTCGATTTCTTACACCATCGATGACGGCAACAATCTCTCGCCGCTTGCCGATCCACTTTTCGGTAATTACATCACTCTACGCTCACACGTTGGCAGTATTCGGGAAACACATATCTTCTCTCCGCGCGTTTTGAATACCTTCAGCTTCGGCTTCTCGCGCGCAGGGTTCGCTCTCGATTCGTTTGCATTTGCGACGTATCCGCCGAGTCTTTCATTTGTGTCCGGACAAGGACCGGGCGGAATCGTCATCGGCGGTGGTACAACAACTACCGGAGCGGCCGCAATCACCTCGCCCGGTCCGAACAATGCCGCGGGCGCGCAGAATCATAGAAGTCTTTTCACGTTTACCGACGGCCTGCAGATCAGCCGCGGAACCCATCAAATCAGCGTGGGAGCATGGTTCCAGAAAATGCAGGACAACGAAAACACGGCTTCGCGCAGGTTGGGTGTGGCGAACTTTGCAAGCTTGACGACATTCCTTCAGGGCACGACCACAACCTTCCAAGTTGTGCCTAAACCGACCGAGCTGGCTTTCCGGAGTTGGTTCGGAGCATGGTATGCGGAAGATTCAATGAAGCTCCGGCGCAACCTCACCATTCGAGCGGGTATTCGCCACGAGTTCACAAACGGCTGGAATGAGAAATTTGGCCGCGCTGCCAATTACGTAACCGATACAAATGGTGTTTTGGGGACCGATCCTCGCATTGGGACCTCTGCATTCACGAAGAACAATGCAAAGTGGTTGTTCGGCCCGCGAGTCGCACTCGCCTGGGATCCTTTTGCGACAGGCAAGACTGCGGTCCGTGCAGGATTCGGCCTCTACTACACATTGATCGACAATCTTGCTTTCTTGTTGAACTCGCTTCCTCCATACAACGGCTCGGTCACGTTCGCCGGCGCATTGTCGAGTTTTCTGCCCATCACGCCCGGTGTACAGCCGCCGGCTGCCTGCGGACCAAACGTGCCGGCGCCTTGTAGCACTTTCGCCCCCCAAGGAATCGAAGCTACGGCAAAAACGCCGACTACTAATGAGTGGAATTTGACGGTCGAACAGCAAGTCGGCTCGAATATGGCGTTGCGTATCGGTTATGTAGGTTCGTTCGGGTATCACGGATTGCTCAGCATCGATCCGAACACGATCCCGCCGCAGATTTGCTCGAATGCGAGCGGCTGCGTTGTCGACGCTACCGGTGCCACAAGGGTGCCCCAAGGTACGAAATTCATCCCTCTGCTTTCGACACCTCCGCCGCCGGCGAGTTCGGCGCGTCCGAATCCTTATTTGGGTGCTGGATTCTTCTGGTTTACCGCAGGCAACAGCAGCTACAACGCCCTGCAAGTCGAGATGATGCGGCGTCTCAGCCGGAGGCTGCAATTCCGCGGGAATTACACCTGGGCGAAGAATCTCGATATGAACTCCGCCCTGACGATCGCACAAGCTCAAAACCAACCGCAAATGGTGATGGATCGCAATGATCTACGCAGGGACTGGGGACCGTCTGCATTAACACCGACAAGCCAGGCCAGCATCTCTGCGCATTATGAACTTCCATTCAATGAGGCCGGCGCCGCCGGTAAGCTGGTTGGAGGCTGGCAACTGAACGGCATCGTCACACTGTTGAGCGGCTTTCCTTTTACTCCGCAGATTGGCGCGAACCGGTCCGGCGATGGAAACACTAGAAACCCTGACCGGCCGGATGTGAACTCGTCGTTCACCGGATCCGTGGTGACGAGAAAACAGACACAATGGTTCAATCCTGCTGCTTATTCTCTGCCGATTGTTCGGACGTGGGGAAATCTTGGCCGAGGAACGCTGCGCGGTCCGGGCCTCCAAACCGTAGATCTTTCGTTGATAAAGAATACGCCGCTGGCCGAGCGCGTGGCTTTACAGTTTCGAGCGGAATTCTTCAATGCCTTGAACCACACGAACTTCGGACCGCCAAATCCGATCCTGTTCGCGGGAACATCCATCAGTCCTTCGGCGGGATTGATTACCACCACAGCGACGACATCGAGGCAGATTCAACTGGGATTGAAGGTGATTTATTAACTGTGGCTACAACTCTCCTCCTAAGTTAGGCTTTGCACAAAAAATACATCGCGGGCGCTCATACAGCGCCCCTACAGTTGCGCACCCCAAGCTGTAGGGGCGGTCTATGACCGCCCAGGATTTTTTGTGCAAAGCCCCTAAGTTAGGAGGGGCGCCCGAGCGAAAGCGAGGGCGGGGTGGTTCCCTTGAGAACCACCCCGCCTGCTCGGACTTCTTTTGAGGCTTCGCCCTATCGGGCTCGCGCTTCGCGGTCCTCGCAGGCACCGCTCCTAACTTAGGAGGGGAGTTGCCGCTACAGCAGCGAAACTGGGTCGACGTCGATAAACACGCGGGTGGCCCCAAGCTTCCGATCTTCAATGTATTCTCGTAACCGGCCGAGCAACTGATGAAGGGTGGAGCGCGAAGCCGATTTGATCAGCAGTTGGTGCCGGTGCATACGTTTGATCCGCTCCAGCGGAGCCGGGGCGGGACCGAGAATCCGTATGGCATTGGACCGCAGGGAGTCCAGATATTCACCGATTTCGCGGGCCGTATTTCCGGCGCGTACTGCATCGCGATCCGCAACCATAATTCCGGCGAGCGCGGTGAACGGCGGATAAAACATCGCCTTGCGATATCGCGACTCGCGCGCATAAAAATCTTCGAAACGCTGCGTGATCGCCAATTGAAATGTGTAGTGATCGGGGAAATAGCTCTGGATCACAACTTCGCCGGGACGGTCTCCACGGCCTGAACGGCCCGCCACTTGGGTCAGTAGCTGAAATGTTCGCTCGGCCGCGCGAAAATCGGGTAGCGCGAGAGGAGCATCTGCGCCAATAACACCAACCAAGGTGACACGCGGAAAGTCGTGCCCCTTTGCGATCATCTGCGTTCCCGCAAGAATATCGATGTCACCGGCACGAAATCCGCCCAGGACGCGCTCGTAATCGCGAATGTGCCTCATCGCGTCGCGATCGATGCGACCGATGCGAGCGTCCGGGAATTGATGTTTCAGCTCAGCCTCCAGCCGCTCGGTTCCTTCTCCGACGTAATGAATGTATTCGCTATCGCACTCCGGACATCGCGCGGGCGGGCGACGGGCCAGACCGCAATAATGACACAACAGCTTCTCGATCGAGCGGTGATACGTCATCGCGACGCTGCACGAGTTGCACTGAAAGGTGAAACCACAATGACGGCACAACAGGAAGGCGGCGTAGCCTCGACGGTTGAGAAGAATCATCGTCTGCTCGCCGCGTTCCAGGCGCGCGCTGACCGCTTGAAGCAATCGGCGCGAAAGGACCACCTGCTTGCCTTCGGCAGCATATTCTTCGCGCATGTTTACGATCTCGACGACCGGCAAGGGACGGCCTTCCACGCGCGTCGTCAGCATCAGGTAGTCATATTTGTGGGATTCGGCATTATGGAAAGATTCCATCGAAGGAGTTGCTGAGCCCAGAACGACGGCGGCGCCAGCAAGCTTCGCGCGCATGACCGCAGTATCACGCGCGTGATACCGGGGCACTTCCTCTTGTTTGTAGCTGGTCTCGTGCTCCTCATCGACGACGATGAGAGCGAGGTTTTCGAGGGGAGCAAATACGGCCGACCGCGTACCGATCACGATCGGCACCTCGCCACGGTAAATCCGCAGCCACTCATCGATGCGCTGCCGCTTGGTGAGCGAACTGTGGAGGATGGCGGTTTGATTCGGGAAGCGTTCGGCAAAACGATCGGTGAGCTGAGGTGTGAGACCGATTTCGGGGACGAGGATCAGCGCGGTCTTGCCGGCATGGAGGCAATGCTCGACAGCTTGCATGTAGACTTCAGTCTTGCCGCTGCCGGTGATGCCGTGGAGGAGAACGGGGTGAAAGCCGTGGGAGCAGGTGATTCTTGATAGCGCGTTGGTCTGATCGGCTGTAAGCGCGAATTCCCCTCCTCCGAGAGGAGGGCGCGAAGCGCGAGCCCGACAGGGCGAAGCCTCGAGAGAATGCTGGCGAAACGTTTCGGCCGAACTGACCACCCCGGCGCGACAGCCCGCTGGCTGTCGCGCCACCCCTCCTCTGCGAGGAGGGGAATGCTTCACTCCATCCACATGCTTCGCGCTGATCCCCGGTGGGAGCGCAGCCTTTAGCACCTCCCCGATCGGCGTAACGTAGTAGTTCGCAATCCAACGGCAAAGGCGGAAGATGTCCGAGCGAACCAACGGAATCGTATCGAGAACACTGCCGATCTCATGTACCTCCAGATCTGCCGGCGCGTCTTTCCTGAAGCCGATCACAAACCCTTCCACCTCGCGCTTCCGGAATGGGACAACGACGCGGCAGCCGGGTTCTACATGTTGGTTGAGTCTGTAAACAAACGTCCGCGCAAGCGGCAGGCACACCGCGACGTCGGCGTACATACTTGATTAGGAACGGAGGCGGAACAGTTCGGCGCGAATCTCTTTCATGTCTTCCCAGACTTCGCGCTTCTTTTCGGGGGATCGCAGCAAATAGGCGGGATGGAATGTCGCGATGACACGCATCCCATCCATATCGAAAAATTTTCCTCGCAGCCTGGAAATCGGCGCCGCTGTTTGGAGCACTGTCTGGGCTGCAAAAGTCCCCAGACAACACACGATCTTCGGACGAATGGCCGTGAGCTGCTTCCGCAGGAATGGATTGCACGATGCCACTTCGTCAGGCTCGGGGTTACGATTTTCCGGCGGCCGGCATTTCAAAACGTTGCAGATGTAGACATCCTCGCGCTTGAGGTTGATCGATTCGATAATCTTGGTGAGTAGCTGCCCTGCGCGGCCCACGAAGGGTAAACCCTGCTGGTCTTCGTCGTAACCGGGAGCTTCGCCGACGAACACGAGTTCAGCGTGCGGGTTGCCGGAGCCGAAGACGATGTTGGTGCGGCGCGGAGCAAGCTTGCATCGCTGACAGTCGCCGATTTCGCCGCGGATGGCGTCCAACTGTAGGGGCGCTCTATGAGCGCCCGGGCGGTCATCACTTGAGGCTGCGCGCTGTCGCGCTTGCGCTTCGCCGACCGCCCCTACAGTCTGAACGTCAAGCGTATCCACACCAATATCTCTGAAGAATTCCAGTTGGGCAGCTATTTCGTTAGAGTTCATTTCAGCAATTGCACCACGCGATCAAGAATTTTGTCGGCCATGACGTGTTTCGTCACGATCGGAATTTCCTCGGTCTGGCCGGAAGCATCAATGATTATCGCGTGATTCATATCGCTATCGAAGGCCGAATCAGGACCACTTGCAGGATTAACAACGATGAGATCCAAATTTTTGCCCTTTAATTTTTCCAACCCATTTTGGATGTGATTTTCCGTCTCGGCAGCGAAACCAACGAGGATCTTGCCGTTTTTAGAGCTCCCAAGCTCCTTTAGGATGTCCACCGTGGGTTCGAGTTCGAGCATGAGATCTACCGTCTTCTTTTTGATTTTTTGAGCGGCTACCGACTTTGGCCGGTAATCTAGCGGTGCCGCGGCTTTGATGACGACATCAGCATCGGCTGCATGATCTATTACGGCGCGACGCATCTCCTCAGTCGTGCGTACATGAATAGCGTTGGGAAACTGAAGTTCGGTCGGACCGGAAACCAGTGTGACCTGCGCTCCGCGTCTTCGAGCCGCTTCCGCCAGTGCATAACCCATTTTTCCGGACGAGCGGTTGCTGATATAGCGGACTGGATCGATATCTTCGACGGTGGGACCGGCAGTCACTAAGATCTTGCGTCCTTCCAGATCCCGGCGCCGGCTCAGTATGGCCATCACCGTTNTTCTTCGACAGGCGTCAATCGACCGGGAGCATACGTACGGCATGCCATTTGTCCCACTTCCGGCTCGATTACATGAACGCCGCGACTCGTCAGCATCTGGAGATTGGCTTGTACAGATGCGTGCTCCCACATGCGTGTGTTCATGGCGGGCGCGACAACCACCGGCGCAGTCACAGCCAGATGGAAGGTTGTCAGGAAATCGTCTGCAAGGCCTGCCGCGAGACGGGCAAGGCAATCGGCAGTCGCGGGCGCAACAAGAAACAGGTCGATGGATTGCGTCACGAGAATATGATCGAAGGCGCCCTCAAAATCTCCGCCGGAGCGCATTCCCTCGAACATGTCGACGTAAACTTTGTTGCCCGAGAGCGCGCGGAACGTCAGGGGTGTGACAAACTGCGTAGCGCTCTTGGTCATGAGAACGACCACGTCGACGCCGCGATCTTGCAGCCGCCGAAGGATCTCCGCCGATTTGTAGCATGCAATGCCGCCGCTGACGCCGAGCGCTACCTTCATTCTGAGGAGTTATTCCTCCGCTTGCTCCACTTCTTGTTGATCGCCATTCTGGTCGGGGATGCGAAACTTCACAAGACCCTCCAGAATTTCCTTTTGCGCAATCTGCGTCGCCTTATGACGCGCTTCTTTGAGCAGAGGCAGGCTTCCGCCTTGTATTTGGCGGGCCCGCAACGCGGACAGGATCACAAAACGGTATTTGCTGTCGATATTATCGGGAATGGTAATCAAGCTCGACCTCCGAATGAAGCGATGATCTCCTCAACCCGCGCCTGCTGACGCTGTGGTTTAACAGTACCGCTGCGCACGATGGATTCGAGAAGAAGGATGGAATTTTGCAAAACCTCATTAATGATGATGTAGTCATAATCGCGATAAAACTGGATCTCACCTTTCGCGATCTCCAGCCGGCGGCGGATAACATCAGCAGGTTCCAACATGCGCATCTTCAACCTCCGCTCGAGCTCCGCAAAAGAAGGCGGCAATATGAAAATTGCAGTTGCGTCCTGCATTTTGGATTTCACCTGCTTTGTTCCCTGGACATCGATGTCGAGGATCACGTCCTTGCCGGTGTCCAGCTGCTCATGGACGAATACGCGGCCAGTACCGTAGAGCTCGCCATTGAACTCCGCCCATTCTAAGAACTGGCCGCCCTCGACCATACGCAAAAACGCCGCGCGATCGATAAAGAAATAATCCATGCCATTTTGTTCGCCCTGCCGCGGCCGGCGCGTGGTGTAGGAGACCGAGAATTTCAAATCTTTCAAACTGCGAAGTAAGTGCTGAAGTAACGTGGTTTTACCGGATCCGGACGGAGCCGATACAATGTACAGGTTTCCGCGCATTCGGCTGAGAAACCTTTAGTCTACCACAGAAGCACTATTCCAGGTTTTGGACCTGTTCGCGCAGTTTTTCGATCTCGACCTTGATCTCGATGGCGGCTTGGCCGATGTGGGCTCCGAGTTCATCGAGCCCTGAGGTCTTGGAGAGAATCGTCGTTACTTCGCGATTCATTTCCTGAAGGAGGAAGTCCATACGTTTGCCGGCTTCATCCTCGAGGTTCTTGAGGCCGGCAAATTGATCGAGATGGCTGTGCAAGCGGGTCGTTTCTTCGGCAATGTCGCTGCGCTCGGCATAGAGCAGCGCTTCGGTTTCCAGGCGATGTCCGCTGTCGGCGACGAGTTGGGGCGCGAGCTCGTTGACGCGAGCAATCAACTGCTGGCGGTAATGTTCGATGAAGTCCTTCGAATGAGCCAGAATCGTCTGCAGGTGCCGATCGATGCTGGAAATCCGACGATCGATATCCGCCACTAACGACTGTCCTTCCGTAATGCGCATCTGTTTGAGCTGAACCAGTGCAGCGCTCGTCGCTTCGCCGATTTTTTGAGCGATAAGTTCGTTTTCTTCCGCTGACAGATCGCTAGTGGAGATTGCAACAAGACCGGGAAGCCGCGTAATCATGTCCAGCGTGACCTCACCTTGTATCGGGAACGCCGCCTTCAATTCCGACAACATTTTGACGTATGCGCGTATCAACTGCTCGTTCACATCCAGCTTGATATTCTCCCGCTTGTAATCGATACGAACGAAAACATCCAGCCGGCCGCGTTTGAAAGCATTCGAAATTTTTTGGCGGATGACGTGTTCAAAATTCTGGTATTCACCAGGAATCTTGATGTGAACATCGAGGTATCGATGGTTCACGCTCTTAATCTCGACCAGAACGGACAAATTCGGCGCTTCGGCACGTGCTGAACCAAAGCCGGTCATGCTGTAGATCATGAATTCACATCCTGAAACTGCAAACTGTAGAGCTTCCAGTATAGGCCGCGCCGGAGGACGAGTTCTTCATGGGTTCCCGATTCCCGGATCCGGCCATCGGCCAGAACGAGGATTCGGTCGGCGCGCCGAACGGTGGACAAACGGTGGGCGATGACAATCGTCGTACGCCCTTCCATCAAGTTCTGCAATGCCTGCTGAACCAGCGCTTCCGATTCGGTATCCAGCGACGAGGTTGCTTCATCCAGAATCAAGATCGGCGCATTTTTCAGCAATGCCCTCGCGATCGAGACGCGCTGGCGCTCGCCTCCGGAGAGCCGCAAGCCGCGTTCGCCGATTCTGGCGCCGTAATCTGAAACGAAATCATCCACGAGAGCGGCCTTAGCTGCTGAGCGGACAGCATCGTCGCCGGCTGTAGGATCACCGTAAGCGATATTTGCGCGGACAGTGTCATTGAACAGGATGACATCTTGCGTGACCATTGCAATTCGGTTACGCAGCGAATCGAGCTTCAGATCCCGGATGTTCTTACCGTCAATCAAAATTCTTCCCGCTGTGACATCGTAGAAGCGCGGGAGAAGGTTGACGAGCGTGGTCTTCCCCGCTCCACTGGGTCCGACAATGGCCACAACCTCACCACGCCGGACCGTGAACGAGATCCCATTGAGCACCGACTCGTCGGTATCGTACCCAAAAAAAACGTTATCGAAGACGATGCAGTCCGTGAATCCCCGCACTACCTCATGGCCGGTGTCCTGCTCGGCGGCGATGCACAGAATCTCGAAAACCCGGCCGGAAGCTCCGAATGCTTGCTGAAAGGAATTGTTGATTCCGCTCATGCGGCGAACAGGATCGTACAGCTTGATCAGGGCGATGACGAACGCAACGAACAACCCTGCCGTCATTCGCTGGCTGGCAATCTGGGCCCGCGCGTAAAGCAAAAAGCCTGCGATCACCAAGATCCCTACCACTTCCATCAACGGCGACGAGAGCGTGTGCGTCATCTTCTGCCGCAGGTTCAATGCAAAAATCCGTTGGGTGAGCTTGCGGAATTTGCTGGTCTCTGCTTGCTCCATCGAGAACGCCTTTACGATACGGTTACCTGTAATGGTCTCGTACAGGATGTTGGCCATTTCGGCCATTTCCTGCTGGTTGGATTTGCTCAGCAGTCGCAGCTTTTTTCCAAACCACACAGCCGGATAAAACACGAGCGGAGCGAGAACGATCGATGCCGCGGCCAGTTTCCAATCGATTGCAAAGATCGCGACGAGCAAAAAAATCAAAATTGCCCCTTGCTTGAGGAATTCGGCCAGTGTCTCCGACGCCGCTGTTTGAATGCGCTCCACATCGGCCGATACACGTGAAATCAATTCGCCAGTCGGATTGAAGTGAAAGAACCGGAGCGGTTGGCAAATGATCTTCTCGAAGACATCGTTGCGGAGATCGCGAACCACAGCCTGTCCGAGGTAGGAAATCATATTGACCGAGCTGTATTCCGCTGCCGCTTTGACGATCGTAACGGCGACTAGCAGGATCAAGACGGTGCCGCCATCCACAGCCGCTACACTGAATCGTGTATTGATAAGGGGGATGATCAGGATCGGAGCAGCGGAGGCACGGAGGAGCGTATCAAAAACCAATCCGATCAGAAACGGCGTAGCGGCTTCCAAAACCCCAACGATTGCGACGAAGACGAGCGAAACGAGGAGAACCCCGACGTAAGACCGAACATATGCCCAGAGCCGCGAGCTTACCGCGTTCATGAGCGGTAGACGATTGCCCGGACTTTTTCTTCAACTTCCTTGGGTTTTTGCATTTTCAATATCTGTCCGGCAAGATCCCGCAGTTGTGCCATCGAAACGGAGCGAATCATCCGTTGGATTCTCGGATAGGCTCCAAGATTCACAGACAAGGACGTGAAACCGAGACCCAATAGAACAGCAGCCGATGGGGGATCCGCCGCCATCTCACCGCAAACCGTGATGGATTTTCCTGTTGGGCGAAGCAACGAAAATATCTGGTGCAGGCACCGCAGAATGGCAGGATGGAAGGGATTATATAAATGCACGACGGACTGATCGGACCGATCGATGACAAGATAGTATTGAATCAGATCGTTTGTCCCGAGGCAGAAAAAATCCACACGCGATGCCATGAGATCGCATGTTTGCGCCGCAGCGGGGGTCTCAATCATGACACCAATAGGAACTCGCGGATCGTAGGGTTGCCGCTTCAGATCAAGTTCACGGCGCACAGCCATGATGATTTCGGACGCGGAGTCTAAATCATCGACGGTCGAGACGAAAGGCAGCAAGATGCGCATTCTTCCATTGACCGAAGCGCGATAAAGGCTACGCAGTTGTTTTTTGAAGACGTCCGTGTTCTCCAGACAGAATCGCAGCCCCCGCACACCGAAGTTGGGATTTACCCCGTCCCAACTCTTCTGGTCGATACCGACGTCGATAGTCCGGAAAGTGACAGGCGCCCCCTTGGCCGTTTTCAGGACGAGGGAATAATCGGCGACCAACGATTCTTCGTCCAGTTGTTTGCCTTCACGAAAGAAATCGAATTCTGTGCGATATAAACCAATGGATTCACATCCACTGGTGATGGCGGAGCGCACTTCCTCGCTGAAATTGATATTAGCGCCGAGCGAAATCAAGACACCGTCTTCGGTTACCGATGGTGCCGAGGCGGAAGCTGCCGCCTTCTTCTTGAGTTTGCGCCCATCACGATCGCGTTCTTTGTATTCCGCCAGCGTTTCTTCAGAAGGGGAACAGATCACAACCCCCCGTTCTCCGTCGACAATCAACAAATCTCCTGAAGAAACTTCCGACAGTGCTGTGACGCCCATAACGGCGGGAATTTCCAGCGACCTGGCCATGATGGCCGTATGGGACAACGGGCTGCCGGTCTCAGTGGCTAAGCCAACGACACGCTGCGTCCGCAGCTCGAATAGTGTCGAAGGAGGGACGATTTTGCCGATCAGAATCGCGTCGTAAGGAAGCTTCTTGAGAGGCGGCAGCGGTTTCGACTGAAGATTGTGCAGCAGACGGCGAACAATATCCTCGAGGTCGCCTCGCCGCTCTCGCAGGTATTCATCGTCGAGCCGGTCGTAGGCCTGCAAAAGATCGTCACTAACCTGCTGGATCGCCCATTCCGAATTGATCGATTCGTTTTCGATCTTCTCGATGATGCGATCGACAAACAGCCGGTCCTGCAGCACCAGCAAATGAGCATCGATCAGAAATGAGGATTCCGGTCCGCTCTTCCGCCTGAGTTCCGCCTGCATGCGCTTGAGCTGCTCGCGAGACTTGTCAACGGAGTGCCGGAACCGTTCGACCTCTTTCCTAACCTGGTCGGGACGAACCTTTACATTGAAAGAAACGAACAGTGGATCAAAGGTCCGGACTGCCCTGCCGACTGCTATACCAACCGAACCCACAACGCCGTGGATGACACGCTCGTCAGTCATTTCATCCTTGGGAATAGCCACAAAAAGGCACAAAATTCACGAAAAGTTTTTGTGTTCTTTTGTGCCTCTTTGTGACCATTTTTTTCACCCGGCCAGATACTCACAGATGCTCTCGACCGCCTGATCTTCATCGACGCCGCTCGCGCGAACTCCGACTTTCGAACCATATCCTGCCGACAACAGCAGAATGCTTAGGATACTTCGGGCATCGGCTTCAACGGGATTGGTTGGATCGGATCGAAACAACACAATGCTGGCTTGAAACTTGGAAGAGAGTTCAACCAGCCTAGCCGCAGCGCGCGCGTGAAGGCCAAGGCGGTGGCCAATCACAACCTCTCGCTCTTTCATGACTGCTGTTTGGGAGCCAGCAAATGGCTTGCAATATAGATACTGCTTTGCCCCTGTTCCCGGACGGCTTTGGCAGCCGCAGCCAGAGTCTGCCCTTCGCCCAATTGGGCGAATTTGATCAGCATTGGAAGATTCACACCGGTCACCACCTCAACCTTGCCTTCGTCGAGGAATGTCGAAGCGATGTTGGTCGGGGTACCGCCAAACATATCGGTCAAAATAAGAACGCCGTCAGGACTTTTAACACGCTCCAATGCTTTTTCGATCATGTTTGTTGCCGTACCGACATCGTCATGCCACCCAAGCGAGACGGCCGTGATATGGTGGATCTCCCCCACAATCATTTCGGCCGCATTTAGCAGCTCGATTGCCAGCCTGCCATGACTAACAATCAGCCCGCCGATCATGTTTTTATGTTAACCCTTCTTTTCCGCGTCCCGGTGCGAAACTTTGACGCGGTAATTCCGGTCTGCGACGTGTTTCGCGATAGCGTTTGCGATGAATACCGACCGGTGCCGTCCGCCAGTGCAGCCGATGGAAATCGTCACATAGGACTTACCTTCCTTTTCATATTGTGGAAGAAGAAAATCAATGAAGCTGCACACATGATCGAGGAACGTGTGCGTCGCCTCGTGCGAGTTCATGTAGTCGACGACTTTCGGGTCTGCACCGGTGTACGGCTTCAGTTCCGGCACAAAGTTCGGATTCGGCAGGAATCGAACGTCGAACACCAGGTCGGAATCGATTGGCACGCCGTATTTGAAGCCGAAGCTTACAAGCGAAACGAGCAAATGCTGTGCTTTTCGCTCCTCGAAGAGCTGGACCGCGCGTTGCCGCAATTCGTGAATCGTGAATTGTGACGTATCCAGGACATGGTCGGCCATGTCGCGGATAGGCGCGAGCAGTTCCCGCTCGAGTGCGATGGCTTCCAGCACCGATCGATTCGGATCGAGGGGGTGCGGCCGGCGGGTTTCGCTGAACCGGCGCACGAGAACGTTGTCGGAAGCTTCCAAAAACCACAGCGACATTTCAAGCGACGGGTTTTTCTTCAATTCCTGGTATATGGCGGGAAACTCGCGGAGCGTCTCTCCTTCGCGCACGTCGATGACCATGGCCGCTTTGGCGCCTTCGTCTTGGGATTTCAAAATCAACTCGTGGAATTTGGGGAGCAGGCCGACCGGCAAATTATCGACACAAAAGAATCCCCGATCCTCGAGGGCTCGAAGAAAAGTTCCCTTTCCCGAGCCGCTCAGGCCGGTGATGATGATGAAAGAGGATGGCTGCATTGGAGAACTAGGGGGGCGCACACCTGAATTCTTGGGTTGCAGAATTCAGGTGTGCGCCCCCCTAAGCCCGCCCCCTTATGCTTCAGGCTCGATCCATCCGATATTACCGTCCTTCCGTTTGTAGACCACGTTGAGGCGCTCCGTCTGCGCATTTCGGAACACCAAAAAGTCACGATCTGAGCCGCCGATCTGGATTGCGGCGTCGTCAACGCTCATCGGCTTGGCCGCAACCTCGTGCGTGCGAATGATCCGCGGCAGTCTTTCCCCAAGCGCTTCCTCTACCTCAAGAACCGAGGCCGTCGTGATGACTTCCCCGGAGTGGTTGTTATGGCGCTTCCGGGTGACGTTCTTCTCCTTGTGTTTGAGGATTTGTTTCTCCACCTTATCGAGCACCGCGGCGATCGACGTATACATGTCTGTGGAAACTTCTTCAGAATGATAAAAGTCGCGCCGGGTTTTGATATTCACTTCCGCAATATGGCGCTGGTGTCTTTCAACAGTCAGGATGAAATGCACTTCGAGGATTTCGTCGATGATCCCTCGTAACCGTTCGAGCCGGTCTGTTGCGAACTTCCGTAAAGGCTCGGTGATTTCGATGTGACGCCCAGTGATATCGACACTCATAGGGACCCTCCATGTTGCGGCATTACCGCTACTACAGTAGATCAGGACCTGAGGCGACGTTGATGAGTACTTGGAATTTTCAAATCTTCCCGATATTTCGTGATGCTACGGCGCGTGACGGAGATGCCCTCTTCTTTCAGCATCTGAGCAATCTTTTCGTCGGTCAAAGGGTTCCGCGGATCTTCGTTGTCGATGTACTTCTTGACCTTGCGCTTGACAATCAGCAGCGACGTTCCGTTCCCCATCGGTCCATTCACTGCCTCGGAAAAAAAGAACCGTAACTCGAACACACCCTGGGCCGTGTGCGCGAATTTGTTGGCGACGGCTCGGCTGACGGTCGATGGATGGACGCCGACTTCCTCAGCGACGTCTTTGATCATCATCGGCTTCAGTTGATCGATCCCCTTATCGAGAAACTCCGTCTGGCGCCGGATGATTGCTTCACAAACCTTGACGATAATGTGTTTGCGTTGCTCGATGTTCTTCAAAAGCTGCACTGCCGACTTAAAGCAGTCCTTGACGTAATTCTTCACTTCCTTGTTCAAAGCGTCCCGCTCGAGCATGTGGCGGTAGGTCGGGCTTAAGCGCAATTGCGGAACTTCGTCCTCATTAGTGACAACCGTGTACTGATCGCCGACCTTTACGATGAAAACATCGGGTTCAATCAGCCTTGGTTGAGCTCTGTTGTACTTCTGGCCTGGCCGCGGATCGAGAGCTTTGATAATCTCGACCTCCTCCATGATCACATCCAGCGGCTTGTTGAGAGCCTTTGCGATTTCCTTGAACTGCTTGTTCTGCAGCTTGTGAAGATGGTCCCGCACAATATCAATCGCTATGCTCTCATCTTCCCCAAGGATCTTCAGTTGAATCATCAAACACTCGCGAAGGTCCCTCGCCGCCACGCCGGGCGGATCGAAATGCTGCACAACTTCGAGCGCACTCTGCACGTCTTCGAGCGAGTGATCACCACTTTCGGCTATTTCTTCCAGAGTGATGGGAATCTCCCGCCCGTTCTCATCGACGGCGCAGAGATAGCCGTCTTCATTTAGGTTTCCGATGATGGAGTGGCAAGCCAGCCTGACCTTGTCTTCAACGGTAGCCAATCCTAATTGCCATTCCAGGTGATCCGTTAAGGTCTGAGGCTTGGCGAGAAAGTTCTCGAAAGATGGCTTCTCGAAAACTTCACTTTCCCGCGGGCGCGACGAGCCGTCGTTCAGATAATTATCGAAGCTTTGAAAATCGATATCCGCGTAAGGATCGTCGGCTACCGGCTCAGGCTCCGGCGGAGCGGCCACTTCGACACTGTTTTCGGGTGCGGGTTCCGGTTCCGTGGTGCAATGATTCAGAGCCTCCGCTTCCATCAAACGCTGGTATTCGGCGTCGGTCGTATCGACTTCCGCCTCCGCGGTGGCAGCGCCTTCGGAGGCCTCCTCCGGGTTTTCCGGATTCCGATCGGTTTCGCTTGCGGCCTCGGTCTCGACGATTTCTGTTCCTTCTTCCAACACCGGATTCTGAACCAGCTCCTGCTGGATCATTTCCGTTAATTCCAGTTTATTTAGCGTCAGGAGACTCACCATCTGCACTAAACCGGGGGTGAGGACCTGCTTCTGGGAGACCTTTACAACTAACTTCGGTTCCAAATACGCCATAGACGCGATCTATTTCTACCTTAGACTGAAATGCTCCCCGAGATAAACCCTCTTGACCTCCTTGTCGTTTCCAAGCTCGTGGGGAGTTCCAGACCGAAAAATCGTACCATTGTTGATGATATAAGCGCGATCTGTGACCTGCAAGGTTTCTCTGACATTATGGTCAGTCACAAGAACGCCAATCCGCTTAGATTTCAAATGATTGATAATTTTCTGAATTTCAATCACCGTAATTGGATCGATCCCTGAAAATGGCTCGTCCAAGAGAATAAATTTCGGGGAAATGACGAGCGATCTTGCAATTTCGACCCGGCGCCGTTCCCCTCCCGAAAGTGTATCCGCGAGGCTCTTTCGGATGTGAGCAATTCCGAATTCGTCGAGCAAATCCTCGAGCCTGTCGCGTCTTTCTTTGCTCGATAGCGGTAAAGTTTCCAGAATTGCCATTATATTGGCCTCGACGGTTAGCTTACGGAACACCGATGCTTCTTGCGGGAGATAACTGATTCCATTTTTCGCCCGCAGGTACATCGGTAAATTCGTGATGTCGTGCTCTCCAAGGAACACGGAGCCCGAATCGGGACGCGTCAATCCGACAATCAAGTAAAAAGTCGTCGTCTTGCCCGCTCCATTGGGTCCCAGCAATCCGACGACCTCTCCCTGTGCTACGGCGAGGCTGACGTCGCGAACTACCTTTCTTCCTTTATAGGATTTCGTAACATCGACGGCCGTGAGTGAAATCATTTCTTATTATTAGTAACCGGGTGCTGCGTCAAGGTGCGCTCGCCGATTCCGCTCTCGACGGACACCGTTTCACCGTTCTTTTTCATTACCAGACGCGCACCTTGCACCAGGCCGTGTTCTTTATCGCGAACCTGGGCACTCTTTCCGGTCAGGGTTATCGAATCCGTCGCGGCATCATACACGGCCCGGTCGCCTGTACCGCGCTGTTCGGCTCGCGATGCCTTGACTCCGTCGATCGCTGTGATCTCGGTGACGTTGCCATCGCGAAAACGGACAGTGACGTCGGGCGACTCCATCAGCATATCCTGCTTTTGTGCGTGGACACTGCCAAGATAGTGGGCCGAACCCAAGGTATCGTCATAATCGAGTTTGTCTGAACGCGCTCGCACAGCCTGCAAGATCGATTGCACGTTGCCTTCTGCGTGCACCCGCATATGTTGCTTCTCGCGCCCCACCGCCTCGAGCCGCTCTGCTTTGATGTAGGCATCTCCGCGCCATAGTTCAACGTTGCCGGCGTACCGCATCAATTCGCCATTTCCTTCCGCGCGCGCAGCTTTGACCAGCACTTGTTCATCGGAATTTTTCGTGACGATGCGGACATCTTTCCGTGCAGTAAACGAGTTTTCTTTTTGGTTGAGACGGATTTGTGCCGCTTCGAGCCGCTTCTCGGAATCGGTAACAACCGGCGAACCTTCCAAGATCACTACCGCTCCGCCATCTTCAAATCGTGCTGTAGCCGAGCGCCCCTGATACTGCGGATCGCGGAATTGAAAGTTGCCGGTTTGAACCAACTCGAGCAGCATGTTTGTGTGGCTATCGAAACGCGCGCTTGTGCGGTCGGCGGTGCTGAGCCGGTCGCCGGACTTCAGATCGGCGCGGCGGGAGGTATCAAAGGTGACGATATCTTCGCTGTTTTGGATCGTGAATTCACGCCCTTGGATAGTGGAATCACCGAGTCGTAGCACCGAGGTATCGAAGGTCTGCACCGAACCGGCGGCATTACTGCGTATGATATTCGACTCGAGCGTTTGATCCATGCCGAGAACCATACGCGCGTTCTGCCGCGCCTCGATCATTTCCGCTCGTCCCTGCTCGTTGAACTGTGCATCGATCTCGCCGCCGGTCAGGCGCTGATGCAGGTCACCTGAAATTTTTTCCAGCTCGACATTCCCGCGTGTCTTGACGCGTTCGGCACTGCCATTGGAGGAAATCGCCGCCTCCATCCAGCCGGCGCGAACCTTCCACAGCTCGCCAGCGGATTGAGATTGCGACTCGGCGGTGACGTCGCCATTGACCGTGATCATTTTGGGCTTATACGTTTCCGGCAGGAGCTCAGCACGGCCGCTCGTTCCACGTATCCAGCCATTTGGGGACTTGATGAAAACAGCACCCTGCATGGTGGTCCAGTATTCCTTTTGCTGAAATAACGCCGAATCGGTTTGGATTTCGGTACGTTCGGCCGTCTGGATTTTCACATGGCCGGTGAGTTTGAGAAGACCGTTTTCCAGGGCATACTCCACGCGATCGGCGTGACCTGTCGTTCCGAGTTGTTCAACCGTCGCGCGCTGCGGAGAAACCACGGTCTTATCGTGATGGGTGTAAATCAGTTCTTCGGAGCGAACAAACGTCTTTTCGTCAAGCTGTACTTCGACATTTCCATTGAATTGAAAATCGTTGGTTTCCTGATCGTACGTACAGTTCTTACCACGGATCTTTTTCGGCGGTTCGTTCTCCGTTGAGCCGTAGACAATCACATCGACGTCCTCAAGAACACCCTTGTTTCCTTTCAGACCCAGGTTTGATTTTGCGTGAATCGTGAATAAGGTTTTCCCACCTTCCGTACGCGAAAACGTGAATCCCTCCGTGTGAACGGATACATTGCGCGGCAATTGTGTTCCGCGACGGAGGGACTCCGACGTTTGTTGTGCGCGCCGAACGAGGTAATTCCATGCGGGCACAGCAGCGAGCGCCACGACGAGGAGGGGAAGCACGATTCGCAGAATCCGTACTAAACGATGTATGAAGAGCCGCTCTAAACCCACTTGTTTCGTTCCAGCATATTCCCCTCCTAAGTTAGGAGGGGAGCCCGAGCGCAAGCGAGGGCGGGGTGGTTCCTTCAACGAGATGTGAGTCTCGGGAACCACCCCGGCTTCGCTCACTTCTTTTGAGGCTGCGCCCTATTTCTTGAGGCTGCGCGCTATCGCGCTTGCGCTTCGCGCGGGCTCGCGCTTCGCGGTTCGCGAAGCCACCCCTCCTAACTTAGGAGGGGAATGCAATCGCAGACAAGCTAGCATACAATACAGCGCCGTTCCTCCGAATTGCATACAAAGGAGACTCCCCGTATGCACGTGAAAATTAAAATTAACGGCAAGATCTACGAAAGAGACGTCGAGCCGCGTCTTTTGCTGACGCACTTCATCCGTGACGTGGCCGGCTTAACTGGCACGCACATCGGCTGCGAAACGAGTATTTGCGGCGCCTGCACGGTCCTGGCGAATGGACTCGCGGTGAAGTCGTGCACGATGTTTGCGGTCCAGTCCGACGGCGCAGACGTTGTGACGATCGAAGGCATGGCCAAAGATGGCCAACTTCATCCTCTTCAGGAAGGTTTCTGGGAAGAACACGGCCTCCAATGTGGTTACTGCACGCCTGGAATGATCATGTGTTCGCATCAACTGCTGTCGCGCAACGCATCACCAAGCGAAACAGAGATTCGCGAAGCCTTGGGCGGAAACCTTTGCCGGTGCACCGGGTATCAAAACATTGTGAAGGCGGTCCAGTACGCCTCACGCAAACTGCGACTCGCGCCGAAAGTGGCTGCGGGAGATTAGCGATGACACAACGTTATGTCGGCCAAGCAATGAAGCGAAAGGAAGACCCGCGTCTTGTATCCGGGACCTCGACTTACGTCGACGATGTTGTGCTTCCCGGAATGCTGTACATGGCAGTGACACGCAGCATGCACGCGCACGCGAGAATTAAGCGCGTCGATACGTCGAGAGCGCAAAAGCTTCCAGGTGTGGTCGCCGTTGTTACCGGCGAAGAGGTAGCCCATTGCGGCCCGATACCGTGTGCCGCATCGCTTCCGAATATGAAGCGCGCGCTACGGCACCTCCTGGCAATGAACAAAGTTCGTTTTGTCGGAGAACCGATTGCGGCTGTTGTCGCAGAGAACAAGTATATTGCTCGCGACGCCGCCGATCTCGTGGAAATTGATTACGAGCCCCTTCCTGTGGTGGTCGATCCTGAGAAGGCCATGGATCCCGCAAGCCCGCGCCTGTATGAAGAATTCTCCGACAACATTGCTTTCAATTTTTTCTTTGAAAGCGGAAACACAGAAGAGGCATTCAAAAAAGCCGATGTGATCGTGAAAGAGAGGTTCATCAATCAGCGGCTTGCGCCGATCACCATGGAGCCGCGGGGAGTGGTTGCCGCTTATCGGATGCCGGACAACGAACTCGTCGTCTGGTGCTCGACGCAGACGCCGCATGGTCTCAGAACACTGCTTGCCAACATGCTCCAGGTTCCGGAAAACCAGACGCGCGTCATCGCACCGGAAGTCGGAGGCGGCTTCGGGTGCAAGGTGGACCTGTACGCCGAGGACGGACTTGTCGGCTATCTGGCGAAAAAGACCGGACGTCCAGTGAAATGGATCGAAGGCCGCCGAGAGAACATCGCAGCGACCATTCATGGACGCGATCAAATCGACGATGTCGAGTTGGCATTGAAAAAAGACGGGACGATTCTGGGAATGCGGGTCAAAGCCATTGCCGATCTCGGCGCCTTCTTGTCGTTTTTCACGCCGATGATTCCGACACTCACCGGACTTCTGGCGCCCGGATGCTACAAAGTCCCTGCCCTGAAGTTCGATCAGGTGGGCGTGCTCACCAACAAAATGGCGACCGACGCATATCGCGGCGCCGGCCGCCCGGAAGCCACTTATTTGATCGAGCGGATAATGGACGTTGCTGCGCAAAAACTGAAGATAGACCCCGCAGAGATTCGCCGGAAAAACTTCCCACAACCGAGCGAGTTTCCTTTCAAGACATCCGGTGGTGTTATCTACGACAGCGCGAATTATGAAGCGGCGCTCGATCGCGCGTTGGAAAAGGCCGATTACAAAGGCCTGCGCCGGAAGCAGGGCCAGCTTCGAAAGCAGGGCAAGTACATGGGCATCGGTCTCTCGTCGTACGTAGAGATTTGTTCTGCTGGTCCGTCCCACGCCGTAGGCGGAGGCGGTTGGGAAGCGGGCACCGTCCGCGTCGAACGCACCGGCAAAGTCAGTGTCCTGACCGGCGTGTCACCCCACGGCCAGGGACAGGAAACCTCGTTTGCACAAATCGTAGCGGATGAGTTCGGGATCGAACCGGACGATGTGGTCACAATCCACGGTGATACTGGACGCGTACCTTCCGGAATCGGTACATTCGGAAGCCGCGGCACGTCTGTCGGAGGAACGGCCGTATATCTCGCCGTGCAAGATCTGAAAGAAAAAATGAAAAAGATTGCCGCACACTTGCTGGAGTCTACGGCAGACAAGATCGAGTTTGGGATCGGAAAGCTTTTAGTGAAAGGTAACTCAGGACGATCCATCAATTTCAACGATGTTGTGACTGTGGCGTATAACGCTGTGAGACTTCCACCCGGTACGGAGCCGGGCCTGGAGGCAACGCGCTTCTTTGAACCGTCGAACTTCACATTCCCGTTCGGCACACATGTGTGCGTCGTAGAAATCGATGAAGAAACCGGCGAGCCGAAAATCACGAAATACGTTGCCGTCGACGATTGCGGAAACGTTATCAATCCTCTGCTGGTCGAAGGGCAGATTCACGGCGGACTCGTTCAAGGCATCGGTCAGGCGCTACACGAAGAAGTGGTGTACGACGAGAACGGTCAACTCCTGACCGGCTCATTGATGGATTATGCGATACCGCGAGCGCACGACTTTCCCGAATTCGAACTGGACCGCACGGTGACGCCATCACCCGTAAATCCGTTGGGCCTGAAAGGTGTCGGCGAAGCAGGTACGATCGGATCAACACCGGCTGTCGTGAATGCTATTGTCGATGCGCTTGCCCCTTTTGGCATCACGCATATTGACATGCCCGTGCGTTCGGAGAAGGTCTGGAGAATTTTGAAAGGGAGAAAGGCATCATGATCGCGCAAAATTTCGAATACGTCGTTCCCGCGTCTTTGGGCGAAGCCGTCAGTCTCCTCGAAAAGCACACGGAACGCGCAAAGATTCTGGCCGGCGGGCACAGTCTGATCCCGATGATGAAGCTTCGTCTGGCGACGCCTGAATTCTTGATCGATATCAGCAGAATTCCGGAACTGTCCTATATCAAGGAAGACGGTGGAACGCTTCGTATCGGTGCCTTGACGACGCATTACACGATTGAAACCTCGGATCTCATCCGCCGCAGATTGCCCGCGCTCTCCGATGCGGCGGGATTGATCGGTGATGTGCAAGTTCGGAACAAAGGCACCATTGGCGGCAGTATTGCGCATGCAGATCCTGCCGCCGACTATCCAGCAAGCATTCTTGCCGCCGATGCGACCATCGTGGCACTCGGGCCAAGGGGCGAGCGGCAGATTCTTGCATCGAAATTCTTCCTCGATATGCTCACGACGGCTCTGGCTCGGAATGAGATCGTGCGCGAGATTCAGATCCCCGTGAAGAGTGGAAAAAGCGGAAGCGCCTACCTGAAGATGGCACAGAAAGCTTCGGGCTTTGCGATCTGCGGCGCGGCTGCCTTGATCGAGTTGGATGGATCGGGAGCGTTGTCGAAAGTCGCAATCGGAATCACGGGTGTCGGCAGTCATGCATTCCGCGCGGCGAAAACGGAAGCGGAGCTAAAGGGGAAAAAACCATCACCCGAAGTTCTGAAGAAGGCCTGTGAACAGGCCAGCGATGGCGTGACCGCACTGGACGATATCCACGCATCTGCCGATTATCGCCTGGATATGGCCCGCGTGTTCGCTCGTCGCGCTCTGGAAGCCGCCATCGCACGGACCGCGTCGTAGGAGGCGTTTGGAAATTAAGCTGACGAATTCCCCTCCTCGCAGAGGAGGGCGCGAAGCGCGAGCCCGATAGGGCGAAGCCTCAAAAGTGGATGCGCCGAGCGAAGCGAAGGCGCAGACGGGGTGGTCAGTTCGGCCGAAGGGTTTCGCCGGTCTTCAATTGAGGCTTCGCCCTACCGGGCTCGCGCTTCGCGCCACCCCGTCTGCGCCGACAGCCCACTGGCTGCCGGCGCATCCACCCCTCCTCTGCGAGGAGGGGAA
>QHWY01000072.1 GCA_003223875.1 Acidobacteriota bacterium
GAGGTTCTCACGATGAACACCAATTGTTTTCGAACAACGCTTCGGCTTCTCGGATTGGGCTTGTTGTACGCTTGCATTGCCGCCGCACCAGCCCTGGCTCAACAAAGCAGCGATAAATTCGTCGACTTCTTCCGCCGGACCGAGTTGTCCGGTTTCGTCGACGGTTATTACGGATACAATTTCAACACTCCCGGTACACGCAAGGCCGGACCGGAACGCACTTTCGACGTGAATCACAACTCGTTCAGCCTGAATCTGGCTGAAATATCGCTGGAAAAGAAACCCACCGCGGACAGCCGGGGCGGATTCCGGTTCGATCTCGACTACGGACCGACGCAGGATATTGTGAATGCGACCGAGCCATCGGGCCCGCATGTCTTTCGCAACATCGGTCAGGCGTACCTGAGCTATCAGGCGGATGTGGGCAAGGGCCTTCAAATCGATTTCGGGAAATTCGTAACACCGCTCGGTTTTGAGGTCATCAAGACTAAGGATGATTGGAACTATTCGCGGTCGCTGTTGTTCTCACTGGCCATCCCGTTTTACCACATGGGTGTGCGTGCCACATATAACGTGAATGACAAGATTGCGCTCGCCGGCTTTGTCGTCAATGGTTGGAATAATACAGTGGCGACGATCGACAAAAAGACCATCATTGGTCAGGTGACCGTGAAGCCTACGGCGAAGCTTTCGGCGACGGAAACCTA
The DNA here is from genome assembly GCA_003223875.1 of Acidobacteriota bacterium. Classification (GTDB taxonomy): domain Bacteria; phylum Acidobacteriota; class Terriglobia; order 20CM-2-55-15; family 20CM-2-55-15; genus 20CM-2-55-15. Next base: position 708 of record QHWY01000072.1, read on the forward strand.
TATCGGCGGGCCTCAAGTACCCAACACGACGGATTGGCGTCACGTGTCGGACACGGTCGCAACTTACAGTCTCACACCCAAGCTCAGTCTGGCGGGAAATTATGACTACGGCCGGGATAAGGAAAGCGGAGCTACCGTCCAGTGGCAGGGAGTCGCCGCAAATGCTAAGTTTCAAGCGAATGATTGGTTCGCCCTTGCCCCGCGGTGGGAGTATTTCGACGACGAGCATGGTTTCACAAGCGGGGCGGCACAGAAGATCAAGGAATTCACGATCACCGGCGAATTCAAACACAAAGATGGCGTCATTGCGCGGCTCGAATACCGGCATGATTATTCCGACATCCCGTTCTTTTTGAAGAACGCAAATCCGCCCAGCGATCACCAGGACACGTTCACCGTCGGACTCATCTACGCATTTAGCACGAAGTGAGGTGTGTAATGAAATCGAGAAGCAAGTTCATTTTTGGTCTAGCAGTAGTTGGGTTTTTGGCGGTGGTGGTTCGCGCGCAAGAGCCTTTAACGCCAATCCAGATTGAGCCCATTCAGGTACAACCGATCGATGTTCAGCCGGCCGAAATTTCTGCGCTGAGTAGGCCGGATCCCCCTGCCGGACCGGTCAATCTCATCGGCGCGATACCTGTTCCAGGGGGCTTTGCGAGCTCCGACATTCTTTGGGTCGATCAGCCCAGCGGAAGGTTGTTTGTTACGGATCGAACCAATCGGGCTATCGATATATTTGATGCCGTTAACGATGTGTTTGTGACACGAGTAACCGGGTTCGTGGGGCCGAACGGCGCTCCAGGAGTCACAAACGGCCCAGGGCCTAACGGTGTCCTTGTCACGCCAGACAACATCATGTTTGTTGGCGATGGCAATAGCCTGTTGCAGGCAGTAGACCTGAACCTGAGTCCGCCACAAATCACTCACACGATCAGCGTGGGTGGTCCGACCGATGGGCGGGCGGACGAACTCGGATATGATCCAATCGAACGCGTTGTATTGGTCGCAAATAATGCCTCCGTCCCCCCGCACCTGACGTTCGTTTCCGCGGACACGTATAGAGTTCTTGGCCAGATTACATTGTCCGACGCCACAGGCTTGGAGCAACCATGGTGGGATGCCCAACTTCACCGGTTTCTCGTCACTGTGCCGGCCACTCCCCCATATGTCGCTGTCATCGATCCCAGGAGCATGAGGGTGAGAAAGAAATATACGATCCCCGGCTGTCCTGGCCCCAACATGAATGGCATCATCCTCGGACCATTTCAGCGAATGCTCGTGTCGGCGTGCGGCAGCCCCTACATCATGAATGCCATCGATGGCCACGTTATCAAGATGATCACGCAGGTCGGCGGTGGTGATGAGGTGTGGTACAACGCCGGAGACAATCGCTACTACGTGACCGCCGCCGATCCCGCCACCGGCCAGACAGTCCTCGGGGTAATCGATGGCGAAACGAGCGCGTGGATCCAAAACGTTCCTGCTCCTGGAGCCCGAAATCCATCAGCGTTTGTGGGCAATAATCACATCTTTGCCGCGGTGGCGGCGCCTGCTGCCCCGCGAACAGCGTCGGTATGCCTCCAATTTGGACTTCCCGACACTGGTTGCATTGCCGTCTTTAGCCATAACTGAAACCTTTTCGGAAGTATCGCTGTTCTGATTTAAGACTCGATCGCTACCGGTGCGTTTATAATTCGTGCGCTTCGATAGAGCGGGTGCGCCTTATGACTCCCTTTGAACGTAACAGCTGGATCGGCCGGCTAATCGATCAATACGAAGTGAAGTCGCTGATCGGCGCAGGAGGAATGGGTGTCGTCTACAGGGCACGTGACACCAGGCTCGGCCGTGACGTCGCGCTCAAAGTCTTGCCCGAAGAATTTTCACAAGACCACGAACGCGTGCTCCGCTCAGAGCGAGAAGCCCGGCTGCTGGCTTCGCTGAACCATCCCAACATTGCGGCGATTTACGACATGAAGGAATCCGGTGGTAATCGCTGCCTGGTCCTGGAATACGTCGCGGGGGAGACACTGGCCGAACGGCTCCGGCGCGGCCGGTTGTCCATGACCGAAGTTTTGGAATTTTGCCGTCAGATCGCCGACGCGCTGGAGGCCGCGCACCGCGCCGGCATCGTTCACCGAGACATCAAGACGGCGAACATCAAAGTTACTCCGGAAGGTGTGATCAAAGTCCTCGACTTTGGTCTGGCGAAATTATTGGCCGCAGAAGCGACCAGAACGGATTTATCCGACGAGCCCACCTTAATAACCCAGGCGCTGCCCGAACAGTTGCTCGGTACGCCGGCTTATATGAGTCCGGAACAATTACGCGGCGGTATAGTGGATCGACGCACGGATGTCTGGGCTTTCGGCTGCGTCATATACGAACTGCTCTCGGGGCACCGCGCATTCGACGGCGGGAATGTTCCAGAGATCATCGCTTCCGTCTTAAAAACCGATCCCGATTGGAAAGCTTTGCCGGAGCACACGCCGGCCCAAGTGCGGGGACTTGTGAGGCGTTGTCTGGAAAAGGATCCAACGCTGCGATTGAACGACATTGCCGAAGTCCGAGTACAACTGCATCTGGAGACGGAAGCCGCTCATGATCGCGTGCATGCCGTCCCGTCGGATATCGCTATTCGCTCGCTGGCAGTTCTGCCGTTCGTGAATGCTTCGAACAATCCGGAGATGGACTATCTCAGCGAGGGTTTAACGGAAAGCATCATTTTCAGCCTTTCACAGTTGTCCGAGCTGCGAGTCATGGCGCGAAGCACTGTGTTCCGCTTCAAGGACCGCAGCGATGAAGCGCAGAGCATCGGCAGCGAACTTGGAGTGGGCGCGGTGTTGACAGGCAGGGTCCTTCAACGCGGTGAGATGCTGCAGATCAGCGCCGAGCTCGTCGATGTGAAAAATGGGTGGCAGCTCTGGGGCGATCAATACCGGAGGAAATCTGCAGACCTCGTGTCGATCGAGCAGGAGATCGCCAATGAAATTTCGGGGAAGCTCCGCTTGAAGCTGACTCCCGAGAAAGAAAGTTTTCTTGCGAAGCGGTATACCGAAAACGTAGCTGCCTATCACCTTTACTTGAAGGGAAAGTTCCATTGGGGCAAGAGGACTGCTGAAGGTTTGTACCGGTCGATTCAGTATTTCCGCGAAGCGATCGAGCAAGACCCCACTTATGCACTGGCCTATGGAGGCCTGGCCGAGGCGTATGTGCCGCTTGGTTTCTACTGCCACCTTGCTCCCACTGATGCATTGCCTAAAGCCCGGGCCGCCGCAGAGAAGGCTTTGGCAATCGATCCGGAGTTGGCGGAGGCGCGAGCGGTTATAGCAGCGATCAAGAGCTCCTTTGATTGGGATCTCGCTGGCGCTGAAAAAGAAGCCCGTTTAGCTGTCCAGTTGGATCCTAAGTATCCGCGCGCACGGCAGACGTTGGCGGAATGCCTGATGGTCCAGCGGCGCTTCGCAGAAGCTATGGAGGAAGTCAAACGAGGGCTGGATTTGGATCCTCTCTCGCTGCACATGAATGCAGCCGTCACCATGGACTGCCATTTCGCCCGCCGGTATGAGGAGGCCATCGAGTATGGCCGCCGGACCGTCGAGATGGATGCCAACTTCTTTCCCGGATATTTTTATTTAGGCCTGGCATACATCGGGCAGCGGCAATATTCGGAGGCCGTAGTCGCACTGCAACGGGCCGCGGAGCTTTCTAGTAATAGCACTCTCATGCTGGCGGCCCTAGCATCGGCGTTTGCCTTCTGGGGAAAAACGGACGAAGCGCGGGGAATACTCCACCAACTCGAAGAACTTCGCCATCGAAAGTACGTCTCGCAGGTGTCCGTGGCTGCCATCTATGCCGGACTGGGAGAAATCGACCGGGCGCTTGCCTGCCTGGAAGAAGCCCGCCGGGATCGGTGCTCTTGGCTGCTCCGCGCTGTAGTGACCGATCCTCGGCTGGACAGGTTACGTGATGAAGAGCAGTTTCACGATCTTGCTCGCAATATCGGCATTACAAATTGATACTACCGTCGTGCCTTGAAGTCATTACCGGCAGACGAACGCTTTTACCATCGCGGCGTCCCTGTCACATTAATTCGAGTTAATCTCTAATTAATCTCCGTTTAATAGTCCCCATTGTCCAATAGGTTCGACTGTCGCGCTGTTTGCGGCAGCAATTCTTTCAAGGGAGAGAAATGCATGAAACGATGGACAATGATTGTTATCGGCGGGCTTGTAGCCATGGCTTTGAGCATGCCCGCGTTGGCGCAGGCGCCTGCTGCAGGGAATGCGGAAAAGGCGGGCGAACGCCGTGAGCAGCGCGGCAAGGCCGTCCAGAAGAAAGGCGAACGACTGGAAAAGAAGGGCGCGAGGCAGGAAAAGGCTGGCCAGAAGTTAGAAGCTCAGGGCAAGGTCAAGGCCGGTGAGAAACTGGAAGCGAAAGGCGAGCGGAACGAGAAACGGGGCGAGCGCCTCGAAAAGAAGGGTGCACGTTTGCAGAAGCAGGGGGAGAAGATCGAGAACAAGAGCCAGAGTACCGATCAGAAAAAATAACGCCGGAGCTAAAAAGCGCAGAGAAAACGATCATCTTGGGTTCTCTGCGCTTTCAACGAATTCCAATCTCAAACGTTGGGATGTCCAATGAAGGATCTCAAATTCACGTGTCAAATTACCCGATGACCCAGCTACCCACTGCCCAAAATCGAATCCTTGGGTGACTGAGTAATCTGGTCGTTTGACAACTGAATTGGACATCCCAACATTTGAGATTACAAACACCCGTTCACAGCTTCCTTCCTTCATTAAGCCTGGATTAAACCAACATTAAATGGTGTTTATATCGCCTGGACTCCTTGACAAGCGCGGCAAAAGGGGCGTAAAGACTCCCCTAGCCTAATCGTGCAAAAGCGAGCCCCATTCACAAAAAGGGGCGGTTTACTGAATCGGATTTTTTCGTCTCGCAATAGACATTCGCCGCGCGCGGGGCGCGGCTGATTTTTCAGATGGAGGGGAGGAAAACATGTCTCGATATTTGCCCGTACTGTTGATCACTGCGATTTTCTTGGGCGGCCATCCGGCTTCTGCCCAGGTGTCGACGGCGACCATTGCCGGAGTCGTACAAGATGCGTCGGGTGCGGTTATTCCTGGAGTCTCGATCACCGCCAAGAACGGGGAGACGGGACTCACCCGAACCGTTACGACGGACGAAGGCGGCCGCTACACCATTCCCGAATTGATCGTCGGCAGTTATGAAGTGGAAGCCCAGCTCCCGGGCTTTCAGACAGAAGTGAGAAGCGGAATCACGCTCAGCGTGGGCCGCAACGCAGTGGTTAACTTCGCTCTCACGGTGGGACAGCTTTCTGACAAGGTCACGATCACTGCGGAAGCGCCGCTGGTGGAATCGACCACTGCCGCCATGAGCTCTCTGGTGGACGAACGAACCATTCGGGACTTGCCGCTAAATGGCAGAAGTTGGGACAACCTCGCTCTCTTGCAACCGGGCGTCGTCAGCGTGGGCGCAGGGCAGGGAAGTCCTGCCTTTGATTTCGGCACCGGAGTGCGATTCAACGTCAATGGAAGCCGGGCCTACGCCAACAGCTTCCTGCTGGACGGAACGGATATCAATGATCATGCCAACGGCACGCCGGGCGGATCGGCGGGAACCAATCTCGGTGTGGACGGAGTCCAGGAATTCAAGATCAACACCCTTGTGTCGCCGGCAGAATTTGGGCGGTCCACAGGCGGAGTCATCTCGGCAGTCACAAGGTCTGGCACCAACGACTTTCATGGCGCCGGCTTTGAGTTTCTCCGCAACAACGCGCTGGACTCGCCAGGTTACTTTGATCAGGTCAACCACGGCGGGACCGGCTCCGTTGCTCCCTATAGGCGCAACCAATTTGGCGGCGCTTTCGGTGGACCCATCAAGAAGGACAAGACTTTCTTCTTCGGCACCTACGAAGGGTTGCGGCAGGGCAGTGGAACAACCATAGGGCCCCAAGTGCCGACCGCTTTAACAAAACAAGGAATCGTTCCGTACAAGGCGTTCCAAGGCACGGATCCCAACCTCTTTAACTGTCATCCCGGCGACACCGCCTGCACAGTGCCCGTGGACCCAGCCATCAGGCCCTATCTAGACCTCTTCCAGACCCCGAACTTATTTCCAACAAATCCGCCCCTTGCAGACGGCACGGCATTTTTCATTGCTGCGCCTCTCCAAGTTACCCACGAAAATTACTTTATGAACCGGGTCGATCATCAGATCACCGACAAGATGAGGATGTTCGCCAGGTACAGCTTTGATAGCGATACGAACGTGATCCCAAACTTCAACGGTAGTGCTAGTGCCAACGAGCAGGATGTTGCCAAAAGGCAATATTCCACGATTCAGTTCACCAACATACTCCGACCGACTCTCGTGAACTCGTTCCGATTCGCCTACAATCGCACGTACCAAAACTTCGATGATGTGGTGGCCGACCCGCGCGCTCAGACATTCTCCTTTGTTCCCGGGGAGCACTTCGGGACGATCTCTTTTGGTGGACAGGGTCTTTCAACACAACCACTGAATTTTTTAGGCATCGACAACGGCGCACCCCGAGTCTATTGGTATAACCTTTACCAGGAAGGTGACGATCTCACGTATGTGAAGGGACGGCATTCCTTCAAAATGGGAGCGGATGTCCGGCGAATTCAGGACAACATAATCTCTACTGGCAATACCAGAGGCGACTACACATTTCAGGATATTCCGGGCTTCCTCGCCGGCAAACCCATTCGTTTTGATGCGCCACCGCCGGGCTCAAACGGCTATCGGGGTTTGCGGGAAACGATGATCGGGACGTATCTGCAAGACGATTTCAAGGTGAACCAGCGCCTGACCATCAATCTGGGCCTACGTTATGAAGCCGTCACCAACCCGAACGAAGTCAACGGAAAGATGGCTAATCTGTTGCACATCACGGATCCCGCGACCACTGTTTCGAAGGACAGCTTCTTCTCCATAGCGAAGAAGGATTTCCAGCCTCGGCTGGGCTTTGCGTGGGGGCTCAACGGCAGTGGAAAAACAGTATTGCGGGCGGGATTCGGTATCTTCCATGACCACATCCTTCCCTTTTCGTACGGGAACTTCTCTACGGGGTATCCACCCTTTTTCAGTACACTCAGCGATACACGGAGCGCAACGACGGCATTCACCAATCCGATCCCATTCCCCAACGATCCGAACTTGACCAGCGGGACACCTCCACCGGCCCAGTTCGGAGGTTTTCCTATCGGCACGATCAAGGAGGCAACCAAAAACAGCTATAACCTCACCGTGCAGCAGCAGGTCATGAATAACACGGTGCTCGAACTGGCCTATATTGGTTCCGAATCCCACCATTTGCAAAGAAATGGAGAATGGAACCCGATTGCTCCTATCGGCGGGGTTTTCCCTTCGGCCTCTCCCGACATTAATGGTTGTCGCGCGGGCACTGTTATTATTGGTTGTCGCATCAATCCCAACTTTGCCTCCCTTACCGTGGCCCGCTTTGACGCGAATGCCAACTACAACGCCATGCAGGTCGCATTGAAGCGCAAGGGTGCGAGCGGATTGCAGTATCAGGTGTTTTACACCTATTCCAAATCGATCGACACCAAGTCCACTCTCGCCGGCGGTGAATCGCGCCAGGAACCCAACACGGTCATGGATTTCCTGAACCCGAGCCGGGACCGTGGCCGTTCCTCCTTCGACGCGAGGCACAATTTTGTCCCCACGATTACCTATCCCATCCCACTCCGCTTCCAGCAGAAAGCTTTGGGGGCAATTTTGGGAGGCTGGACAGTTAACGGGATTGGCACGTTCCGCACCGGTGAACCGTTTACAGGGCGCGTGGGGAATAACCGTTCTAACAACGGGGACCGGTGGTTTCCGGACCGCCCGAACTTGAATCCCGGTTTCAGCAACGATCCCACACACGGAGTTTCAGCCGGTTGCGCCGGTGTAGCCGCCGGAACACCGCTGGGAACTCCTCAATTGTGGTATGACCCGTGCGCGTTTTCGAGACCGGCAGCAGGAACCTATGGGAACCTGGCTAGAAACACCATCACGGGCCCTGGTTTTTACAATGTCGATTTTTCTGCCGACAAGATTTTCAAGGCAAGCGAGCAGGTCAACGTGCAATTCCGCGCGGAGATTTTTAACCTGCTCGATCAGGCCCACTTTTACGCTCCTGTGTTCAACGTCTTTTCCGGAAGCGCCGGTCATATCAGCCGCCTAGTCTCGTCTCCAGGCGGCAGATTGACTCAGTTGGGTCTGAAGGTGACTTTCTGAAAACGGGAGCCACGGCTCCATTTGGATGAGAATTGGGAATTGAGGCATTGCCAGATCACACCTCAATTCCCAATTCTCTTTCGAGACAGCGTTGCCACTGTATGAAGGCAAGATCGCCAATGGTCCTGTGGTGACTCAGTTTCATCTGTAGCGGCGGTCCGCGAAGCGCAAGCGCGGCAGCGCGCAGCCTCAAGAAATGACCGCCGGCGATGTCTAAACTGCTGCACTGTCGGCGGTCATAGAGCGCCGCTACAGTTGGGAAACCCCGCAATTTTCAAACTGAGTCACTACCAATGATCTTGTCGAATTGTTTTCCTGAAACCAAGGAGCGTAACGACCGTTTTTGGACAACTGAAAGTTAGGCATTGCTGCCGCCCCCGATTGTGAGCGGCGGATTGGAAGAAGGAGGCGCTATGACATCCGGTACATTGAGATCTAGAATGACGACCTGCCTGTTCAGCACAACACTGGTTGTGTTGCTTTTCTCTGTCGCGCTAATTGCGCAAGGCAATTTCGGACGTATTCTCGGAAGTGTTAAGGACCCGACTGGCGCCGTTCTGCCGGGCGCCACCGTAAACATCATCGACACGCAGAGAGGTCTCACGCGAACCGTGACATCGGATGAGGCGGGGCTATATAACGCTCCCACCCTGATTCCCGGCACGTACACGGTCCGTGTCGAGTTCCCGGGATTCAAGACGCTGTCCCGCGAGAATGTGGTGGTCGAGGTTGGCTCTGAGATTCGAGTCGAGTTGACCATAGAACCCGGCCAACAAAGCGAGACCGTTACAGTCAGCGAAGCGATCCCGCTGATCGATACCACAGGCGCCACTCTGGGTGGCGTCCTCGCAAATGCAGCCATCAACGATTTGCCGTTGAATGGACGGAACTACCAAAATCTGTTGAATCTGATTCCGGGCGTCATGATCCAGCCGGGTGGCTCGCCCTGGACCCAGAGCACCAATAATAGCCGTCCCGATGAAACCGTCTGGTTGGTGGACGGCATCCCCAATGCCAATTACGTCGACCGGCGTCCCATCGCCAATATGCCGAGTCCGTTCACCGATGGGGCGACGATCCTGCCCATCGATGCCATCCAGGAATTCAAACTCGAAGAAAATTCCAAAGCGGAGTACGGTGGGATGGCGGGCGCGGTAGTGAACGTCGGAATCCGGTCGGGGACCAACACACTTCACGGCACGGGTTACGCGTTTGGCCGCAGCGATGCCTGGGCTGCCCGCAACTTCTTCAATCCCACCGGCCCGAAGCAACCGACGGAACTGAAACAGTTCGGCGGCGCCCTGGGCGGGCCGATCATGAAAGACAGACTGTTTTTCTTCGGCAATTACGAGGGGTTGCGTTCCTTCCTCGGTAACGCGCTTGGCATGCTGGTGCCCGCAACCGGCTCCCTCGGCGGGGATCCGGCTCACAGCATCGTGGATGCTTTGAGTGTGCTTCAGGCGCGCGGCGTCACGCCAAGTCCCGTCAGCCTGAAACTGCTGGGCTGCACTCCAGCGCCACCATACTCGTGCACGGGCGGCCTGATCCAGAACGCCCCGTCGAACACGACAACGTACAACAGCGGTTTTCCGAATACCAACACCAGCGACAATGGAATAGGGAAAATCGACTACCGGCTCAATAGCCAGCACTCCCTCAATGGCATGGTGCACATCGGCAACTACCTTGGCAACGGTGAAGATCACCCCATCACAAACAGCTACTGGCAGAACGGGGATCCGATACGCACGTATACGGCCAGCTCGAACTGGATTTGGACCGCCAGCTCCCGCGTGTTAAACGACTTTCGCTTTGGCTTCACCAACGTTCACTTTGGTCTGGTTCCCGACGATGCCAACCTCTTCGCCAACGGCAAGGACTTTCCCCTCAACACCGGCGTCACGAGCACAGGAGGCTTTCCGAGCGTCGACATCGTCGGCTTTGCTGGTGGCGGTTCTGGTATCTTGGGTAGTTGGCGCGGCCGTCCCGTTGAGTTCTCCAACCCGGTTTTCAATTTCTCGGACAATCTCTCGTATTTGCGGGGCAAGCACGGATTCAAATTCGGCGGCGAGTTTCAGCACATCCACGCCGATTACAACCTCCATGACACGCGTGGCCGAATCCAATTCCGTGGCAAACAGACTTTTGCAACTTCCACGCCGCTGGAAGACTTCTTCGCCGGAAAGCCGACAAGAGCCTTTCAACTCATTGGCACACCGCTTCGCCAGTTGAATTGGACCTCGACCGCCGCTTTCTTCCAGGATGACTGGCGCATCGCTCCAAAATTCATGCTCAATCTGGGCTTGCGCTGGTCTTACGTCGCGCCGATGAAAGAGGCCAACGGCCTGTTGGGCGGCTTCGACCCGGCACGCGGAATGGTTCAGCAGGGTCAACCGGGCTTAGATACTGTTTATAAGCCCGATTACAAAAACTTCTCGCCACGCGTTGGGTTTAACTGGGATATTACGGGCAAGGGAACGACGGTACTCCGGGGCGGATCGAGCGTCATTTACTCCTTCTACACTCCGGCCCAGTGGATGCAGTCCAGCCCGCAGAGCTTCGGTGGTGGCGCCTTCCATCTGGTTCCCACAGGGGCCTGCACGGTTGCGGTATCTCCCGGAACACCTTGTCCTTCAACTTTTGGCGGCACCATCACGACCGCCAACGCTGTTATCCCAGGCTCGTTCCTCGACTGGAATAACGTTGTTTTTCCCAAAGGCGCCGTATTCAGTTGTACAGAGGCCGTCCCCTGCAACATCGTGACGGTGGATCCGAATCTCAAGTACCCCTACATCGTGAACTGGAACTTTGGTGTCCAGCACGCTTTAACGAACGACCTTTCGCTGGACGTCAGCTATGTTGGTAATCACGGCGACAGATTGAGCGGCCGCCGCGACATTAATATGGTTGATCCTGTGACCGGCGACCGCCCCTACGCCGCTAAATTCCCCTATCTGGCCTTCCTCGACCAGACGCAGAACTTTGTGCGTTCCAACTACAATAGCTTGCAGGGGACATTGACCCAGCGATTTTCGCGCGGGGTTACGTTCAAGGCCGGTTACACCTACGGCCATGGCCTGGATAACGGTTCCCTCAACCGTTTTGCGCTCACTCCGCAGGACAGCAGGCGTCCGGGGTTGGAGTATGCCAGCAGCGACTCCGACGTCCGGCACCGGTTAACGCTCACGGGCAGTTACGAAATTCCGGGGGTAAAAGGATTTGGCCAGCTACTGCAAGGTTGGAAACTCAACACCATCGTGAACCTTCAGACTGCCCAACCCTGGAATATAGCCGACATGGGTAATGATTTCAGCAAGACAGGAGAACTCGTCGATCGCTGGAATTTCTATGGAAACCCCAGCGACTTCAAGTCCGGCGGCGGTAATGGCCTTCCCTACTGCGGCACAATAAACCCCGACCTGCCAGCCGACTTCAGTAACGGTGTCAACGTTAGTTGCTACAGGCAATCCCAGGTTTCCGGCATCGCTACGAACCTACCCGTGTCACTGGCTCAGCAGTGCGCGACGGTCGCTCCGGATCCTTCCCCAAAGGGTACGCTACACGACGGCGGCTGTTATGTATCCGGCAAGTCGGTGATGGTTCCTCCCAAGGCCGGAACCTTCGGCACCATGGGCCGGAATATCTTCCGCGATACGGGCTTCAAGAACGTGGATTTCTCCGTATTCAAGAACTTCAAGTTCGCGGAGCGGTACAGCGCGCAGTTCCGCGCCGAGTTCTTCAATCTGTTCAATCACCCCATTATCGCCAACCCGTACGGCTCAGCGAATGGATCCCAGCTTGGCTGGGATCCTTCAGCCCCAGGCGGGTTCGGTAGTGGAGGCGCCACGCCCGACGTCGCGGCCGGCAATCCGCTGGTCGGTTCCGGAAGCAGCCGCGTGATGCAACTCGGGTTGAAGCTGATGTTCTGAGTTCTTTGTCGACGCGAGAAGGCTTTGCTCATATAACTCCCCTCCTAAGTTAGGAGGGGAGCCGAGCGCGCGTATTTCAAGCGCGAGGCGGGTGGTTCCTCTTGAGAGCCACCCCGCCTGCGCCGATTCGGTGGTTTCGCGCCATTTTTAAGTGGCGCAGCCAGCCCTCCTAACTTGAGGGTGTTGCAAAACTGCCGCAAAGCGGTTTTCGTCTGCTGTAGCGGCGGTCAATGACCGCCGGTACTTCGTTGATTTTGCGAAAAACCGGCGCTCATAGAGCGCCGCTACAGTAAGAACCGAACCCGCTATTCCGTAGTTTTGCAACACCCTCAAACTCATGAGGGAGTTCCCTCCGCGACGCTCAAAACTCGAAATCGATGGAAAACCGGATCTGTCTCGGCGCCGCGAAACCGGCCGCCGTTCCGAAACTGGGAAGTGATGTCAGTCCCGAGCCGTAGAATGCATTGACCGCGACAATATTTGGACGGTTGAGCAGATTGAACGCTTCGGCAGTAAAGTCGAGCCGCCTTGGCCCGCCATACGGAAAAAATTTCACGAGGCGCAGATCCAGGTTGATAGAACGCGGTGTTCGCAACGTATTTCGACCCAATCCAAGCGGGCGTGACGCCAATGGATAAGCGCGGCTTCGCTCGTCATCCGTGCCAGTCAGCACGTTCA
>QHWY01000073.1 GCA_003223875.1 Acidobacteriota bacterium
GATCCTGGTTTCCGCTCGCCATGACGTAGTGTACGACGTGGCCAGCGATGCCAAACTCGCGTGTGTCGAGGTTCGGGGTCGTCTGCGCTTCCGCGCGGACGCGAATACGCGCATGAGGGCGGCGAATTTGATGGTGCAGGATGACGGATATCTGGAAGTCGGCTCCCCCACTGCTCCGATCGCGCCGAATGTCACGGCTGAGATCATCATTGCGGATCAGCAGATCGATCGCCGGCTCGATCCCGCGGAACTCGGCGCGGGAATTGAAAGTCTGGGCAAGATCACGATGCACGGCGCGATGAAGTCCCCCACGTTCATGCGTCTCGCTGAGGAACCGCTGGCTGGTCAGACGACGTTGAGACTCGAACAGAGCGTCCAAGCTTGGAAAGCGGGCGACCACCTCGTGATCCCCGATACGCGGCAGTTACGCGACCGTGAGATCGGAAGCAATTACAAGTCGCAGGACGAGAAGCTCGAGATCGCGACGATTGCCGGGAACAAGATCACTCTGAGCACGCCTCTCAAGTACGACCACAAGGGTGCCCGAAACGCGGAGGACAAGCTCGAATTCCTGCCGCACGTCGGCAATCTTAGCCGCAACGTGATTATCCGTTCCGAAAATGCCGACGGCACGCGTGGCCACATGATTTTCATGTCGCGCGCCGAGGTCGATCTGCGTTTCGTGGAAATCCGCGATATGGGCCGCACGCGCATGGGCGTGCTCGACAACACGGAATTTGACGGTCAGGGCAACATCAAACACCTGGGGACGAACCAAATCGGGCGTTACGCAATCCATTTCCATCACTATTTCGGACCCAAACAAACGCCGCCAAACGGATACCAGTTCACGCTGATCGGTAACGCTGTGGACAGCGCGCCGAAGTGGGGTGTGACGGTACACAACAGTCACTATGGACTCATTCAGGACAACGTTGTCTACAACACGCATGGGGCCGGAATCGTGACCGAGGACGGCACCGAGAGCTACAACGTCTTCGACCACAACTTCGCGATGCGCTCGCAGGGCTCGGGCGAGTTCGCGCCGCGCAGCGGGTACAGCGGAGTTGGTCCTGATCCTGGCGGAGAGGGCGGAGGATTTTGGTTCCGAGGGCCCAACAATTACATCAGGAATAACGTGGCGGCCAACGCTGATGTGTTCGGCTACCAGCTTGCGGCAGGCGCGCTCGACACAGTACGGATTCCGAAATTCAAGGGCGCCAACATGGCCGACGACCGTGAGACTGCACCGATCGACACCACGAACGAGAAGGTGCTGGAGTTCGTGAACAACGAAGCGTATGGCGCTATCCAGACCGGAGTCGCATTCGGATGGAATGGAGAAATCAAAAATTTCCGCACCTGGAATCCTGCGCGCCAAGGCCTGACGATTATCCCGACCGATAAGCTGACGATTGATACTATTACCGTCCGTGGCGATAAATCCGTTCTAGACGATGCCGAGGAAAGGTCGGCGGGCGTTTGGGTAGGAAACTACCTTGCGAAGAGCATCGCGATCCGTAATGCGGATATCCAGGGGATGCGCACAGGCGTAGCGAGTCCGTTCTTCCACTCTGGCCAAAGTGTGGAACCGGGCCGCGGCGATGGTTCCATCTCGATCGAGAACAGTTATTTCCGTGACTACTATGGAGTCGTCGTCGCAACGACATATCAGCCGAAACCCGCGAATCGTAGATCGCCGAAAGTCGCGGTGATTCGAAATTCAGTGTTCGAGCCCCTTAACGTTCCGGCAAATCCGAGGACGCCTCCGGCGGCGATCTCGATGAATTACAACATGGCTCCGAATGATCCGGATCCTCGCGTGCCAATAGAGGTATACGATTTCAACAAAAAGCCGGGTGAGAACTTCAAGGTGTACTACTCGCTGCAGGCTCCTAAGACCGTAGCGCCGTGCAACGAATCGAGGCCTGCAGTCGACGGCTGGGTTTGCAAGTAATTCGGGCGAGCATGAACTTATGCGGTCTGAGTCGCGTCCCTATTCCGCGACGACGGCTTCTTCTAGGATGGCTCGCCCTTCCGTTGACGCTCTCGGGATGCAGCCGCAGGCGGACGTCGGAGCCTGGAGTGGTCGATCTGTTCATCCAATCGGATGGCGACTTCCTCGCATTCCGGCCCGACGAGCTGACCTGTCGCACTGGCGTGCTCGTTCACCTCACCTTTCATCACGCGGGCAAATTCTTGAGCGCGCGTCACAATTGGGTGCTGGTCTATCCCAATCAGATGGAGGCGGTGGATAAGGATGCAGAGAAGACCGAGGGCGTCGTTTCCACGGATGATTCGCGTGTGATCGCCGTGGTCTCGATGTGCGACAAGGGCGACACGATGATGACACAGTTCATCGCGCCACCGCCCGGCGACTATCCGTTCTTCTGTTCCACGCCCGGTCATGCGGTAGACATGAACGGGATACTGCATGTGACGGAGTAAATATTCTACACAGAAAGGTGTAAATATGAAAGCTACAAAAAGGATTCTGGTCATTCTGGCGTTAACCGCATTTGTGCTGACTCTTGCGGCGCCGGTTTTGACTGCCCAACTGAAATCGCCCGACGACGTGAAGACCGCGCTCAGACTCCTAGTGCAGGTGTCCAACGACTTCAAGAGGCAGATCACCAACAAAAACTTCGCCCGCGTGCCGCATGAATACATGGAGTACACGGAAGCCGCCGATGCCTTGCGCACTGGAATCAAAAATGAGCCCGCCGACTTCAAGAACAGGGTCGAAACCAGACTAAAGGCAGCGGTGGCCGCATACCAGAAAATATCGGACATGAGCGGAAGTGCGACCGATCCCGACAAACTCATGGCCGAACACGCGAAGGCGGTAACCGCGATGAACGCGGTATTTGATCTATTCCCGGCCGATTTCAGGCCTGATCCGAACCTGCCGCCTCCAGGCCGCGGCCGGGGTGGGCAAAAAAGCCAGTAAGAAAGATCCGTCAGAGCCGACGCAGGTTTCGGTAGCTACAAAAAAGGCGCGCGCACCTTATTCAAGTCCTGACGGGCTGTAAAAAGGACGGCCGCGCCTTGAAACTCATCCGCCAGGCGACGATTTAGCGAGTATTCTGTGCTAAAGTCGGTTCGCAGACCTCCCATTACGACAGCCTGGAAGGGCATGATCAGCCACTCTGCAAATGAAGAGACTTCTACGAAAAGTCGCCAGCCGTTCAAAAAAGCCGGATCACCTTTCAGCCCAGGCTGATCGGCGACGGCCACGTTTCTCACGTGAGCTGTCCGTGCTTTACGAAGACGATGCCATAGTAGTCCTCAATAAACCGGCCGGACTTCCGGCTGTGCCGATTGACGGCTCCGATACCCCGTCCGCTTTGTCTCTGCTTTCCGCAAAACTTGCACTGAAGAGACAACGCGCCTTTGTCGTACATCGCATCGATCGTTTCACGTCTGGGGTTCTGCTCTTTGCTAAAACTGAGTCGGATCGAGATACCCTCGTTCAACAGTTTCTCAGCCATACTCCGATGAGGCAGTACCTCGCGGTAATCCGGGGGCGTCTCGGCGCCAAGGAAGGGACGCTCGTTCACTATTTTCGACGTGAAGGAATGTTTCAAAGGTTGCGCAAAGAGGGAGACGCCAAAGCGGCTCGCGCTGAACTTCGATATTCCGTCGAGCGCCTTCTTTTGGGCGCTTCACTGGTCCGAGTTTGGCTGGTGACGGGATTGCAGAATCAGATCCGCGCGCAGTTTTCAGCGATCGGCCACCCTGTCATCGGTGACAGAAAATACCACTTCACGGAATCGTCGGAGCGGCTAATCTGTCGCCTTGCTCTTCATGCGGCACGTCTTCAGTTTGTTCATCCGCGCTCGGAAAGGAACGTCTCGATTGACTGCGAACCACCTCCCGATTTTCAGTATCTTATTCAGCGGTTGTCGCTACCAGCCCCCGCGAGCCGCTGAGCTACGTGCCGGTACGGCAGTGAGTCTTATCGCTGCCTTTCGCGCTGCGCTACCGCATGGGCTTGTTTTTCTAATCCATCTTCAAATAACGTTCATGATTCGGATTTTGATGCCGATCGCGGACTGCGCGCCAAGGTCTAAACTTTCGCGAAATTTGATAGTCCTCCCTTCGACGTTCGCGCCGCGATAGATACGTTGGGATCGCTTTGGCTAGTGCTGCTAGGAACGGACCGGGATCCTTCCACGAGAAGAGGGCGTCGGTCTTCCGACCCCGTACGGATTGCCACCACTGTCTGAACGTCAGCTGGCCTTGACACCCATAGTACAAAGCAGACTGGATGTCCCGCAACACGTGAATCCACTTCACTCCAGTGTATTTCTGCTCCCGGTTCGCCGGCAGCGGCCAGCCGAGCGCATCGCAATACATGGTGTACAGCAGTTCGACGCCGCCAGCCTCCGTCATAGCAGATCGGCCGGTCGGCCGTCCAATATTAGCTTCTATAATGAAATAACGGCCGGTGCGCTCGTCGCGCTTCATCTCCAAGTAGCCGAGGCCCCGATAAGGGACACTCTTATACAATCGGATCGTCTCACGCAACACTGTAGCATCTCGAGCCTCGACGCTCAGGCAAGCTTGCCCCGTCCCTGGTGGCCACTGGCGCAGCTTGCGAGAAACGAAAGTGACGAGCGGTTCGCCTGTCGCGCCAAAATAGCAATTACAGGTATAGAGATTGGTATCATTCCCCTCAATCCACTCCTGCGCAATCAGTGCATTGATCCAGCCTTGATAATGATCGTAAGTAGCCAAGAATTCTCCTGCATTGGATACTTTGAACGCTTTGAGCTTCGTATGGCGCACCCATGTGGCGGGCCGCGACGGCGGTTTCAAGAGGCACGGATAGGTGAGTTGTGTGGCCGCCTGCTCGGCGTCGGCCCGGCAGTACAGGAACAAGGACCGCGGTATCGGGAGTCCCTTCTCTTGAGCAAAGGTATAAAAGCTGATTTTGTCTATGAGCATTTCGATAATTTCAGGGGGAGGCAAGACGAGGTGGTACCATTTTTCAACTCTCTGTCGAAATCGGGAGATCAGCAACACGCTCTCATCGTAACAGGGGAAGAGGACAGCCTTTTGACTCAGCTTCGGCCCCAGCATCTCCAAGACTTGAATAAACTCCTCTGTGCTTGTATTCGCAAAAAGGATCTCGTCGCAGACTCGTGTCCTGCTGGCATAGTGTCGCGGATTACTGGCGATGCCGATAACGGGGACACTGCGCTGCACCAGGATGCGAGCGGACTGCAATCCCTGTATGCTCTCCAAGCCAATGATGATGGCATAGGGTTTCTGACTATCTCGATAGCTCGTTTTCATTGTCGATCGACTCTCGTGTAACCCTCTACGTTCCAGGCCACCTACTTCAAGAGAAGTTCCTCGTGGGTACATTCGGCATTCAGCGAGCGACGAAAATTTGCGACTTCCTGCTGCAATTAGGCTGGCGGTAAATGAGTTCAATTACCCGCACTAGGCTCGAGCTGTCAGGCCCAGGAAGTGATACAGCTTTACAGTAGACTCCGGGTATTGTCAACGTCGCAGCCGACTGACAGACTCCTGCTTAAGAATCCGCTACGGTTTGGTAAATCCGGGTGTGTAAGGCACCCTCTAAAAGGCCGACCAGTGAAATAAGAGCGTAGCAAAGCAGAAACAATCGATTCCGAACGATGTGGATCATTTGATGCAAGGGCGCTATCAGTCAACATCACATCTGCCTCAAGGCGTTCGGAGCTTGATACAAGCGGTTGGCGGTTACGTTCAGATGTGGGCGACGGTTCTGCGGGACCGGTTAACATGAACAGCGGAGTACCCTGCCATCGCTTTTATGAATTCGTCCGAAAACCCTTGATCGGTTGTCATTGACTCGTTGTCAGAGATTTACCGATAGCGAATTTCACAAATCACCTACAATGTTTCCACAGACATAATTCACAATTTTTCAACTTGACCGGCGGCGCGAATTTAAACAGTATTTGACATATCTGGCTAGAAACTGCAGCGTCAATGCGGCCAGGGCTCTTACGAACAGGAAGTTCCGCCAACAGGGAGTTCCGCCAAGGAGAGGCCCGTGAGTGTACGAAGCAATAAGGATTACGACGAACTCCGAGAAGGCGGTTCCGGAATTCCCAAGCGGGTTGGCGCCAGACCCGTTCCATTGTCGGTGGCGGACGACGGCTCAGAATCCACGCTCAACAATCAACTCGACCTTCAATTCCTCTGGCCCGATCAAACTCAAGATGCCGTTTTAGTGCGGGACCTCGAGGATCGCATCCTTTCGTGGAATGAAGGCGCGGAGAGATTGTACGGTTGGGAGGCCGGCGAAGCTCTTGGCCGAAACATTTACGAACTGCTTGGTCTAAGGCGTGTCGCGGGCTTTGAGGACTTGGGAAGGGCTCTGGCTGAACGCGGGGAGTGGAATGGCCAGATGCATCAGCTGACGAAACATGGAAAGGAAATTATTGTCGAGAGTCATTGGAAGCTGGTGCAAGACGAAGCCGGTCAGCCGAAGTCAGTCTTGATAGTCAATACGGACGTTACGGAAAGAAAGAGATTGGAGTCTCAGTTCCTCCGTGTACAGCGCATGGGCAACCTGGGCAGAATGGCCGGCGGAGTTGCTCATGATCTCAATAATATACTTTCGTTGATGCTTGTCGCGTTGCAACAACTTCAGCGGAAGGGGCTGGATCGTGACAGTCAGCGCTGGGTGAGGGCCTTGAGGCTAAATGCTGAACACGCGGGACACCTTATCACGCAACTTCTTTCCATTGCCAAAGGCATCGAAGAAGAACGCGCATCGATCCAACCCAGGTATCTGATCAAGGAAACCGCGGAAATGCTTCGCGTCGCTTTTCCAAAGTCCGTCAAGATCAAAACACGCGTCGCCTCTAAACTCTGGTCGATCGTGAGCAGCGCAACGCATCTACATCAGGTGCTGATAAATCTTTGCTTGAATGCCAGTGACGCCATGCCCAAAGGCGGCACTTTAACGATTGAGGCGAAAAACTTGTATTTGAAACGAGGGTACCGATCTGCACCCGCTGAGATGAATCCGGGAAATTACATTTTGATCAAGGTCAGCGATACGGGGATCGGTATCCCTGCAGAGATCATCGACAAGGTTTTCGAACCATTCTTTACGACGAAGCAAGGAAGGGGAACGGGTCTGGGGTTAACCGCGGTTCTGCGGATCGTCAAAAGCCACCAGGGATTTATTCGAGTGTCCAGCAAATCCGGAGTTGGTACACAGTTCCGTGTTTATCTTCCGGCAGAGGAAGCTGAGCCAAGAGTGTCGACGAATAGCCCTCCGGCGAAGTATGACGATGCAGCATAAAAATAAGACTATTTCGAGAGAATTTGTTCTTAGACGTGTCCGGTCTTGAAATATCATGAGTGAGACCAAAGCGACTTCTATTCGGATTCTTTTAGTAGATGACCACCCGCTTTTTCTCTCTGGGCTGCGGTTACTGATTCAAAGCGAGCCAGGTCTATCGGTGGTAGGACAAGCAGTCAATCGAATGGCAGCTCTTGATGGGGCGCGCCTAAAACCGGACATCATTCTTCTCGATCTTGACCTCGGCAGCGAGATCAGTGTGGACTTTCTTCCCGATTTGCTGCGGATTGGGGTGTCGTCGCGTGTCATTGTTGTCACCGGAGTGTCTGATCCTGAACTTCACCTTCGTGCCGTACGCCTCGGCGCCATGGGGGTCGTGCTGAAAGTGGAAGCCGTGAGCACGCTTTTCAAGGCCATTCGGAAAGTCCATGCAGGCGAGGTTTGGCTTAACCGTTCGATGGTGGCTACCGTTATGACTGAGTTCGTGCAGCCTTCGAAGCGGAAGACGGATCCGGAGGCAGCTAAGATCGCAAGCCTGACTGAGCGCGAACTTGAAGTCATCGCACTGCTTGGCGAAGGGAAAAGGAACAAACAGATAGCGGAGCGGTTGTTCATTTCTGAGAAGACCGTTCGCCATTACCTGACCTCCATCTTCGACAAACTTGAAGTCAGTGACCGGCTCCAATTGATGATTTATTCCTACAAGCACGGTTTTGCGAAGATGCCGGACGTGGCTTGCCCACCCGGTATACCCAGGCCCTCCTCCACCAAGACGCTCTGATCGCGCCAGCATTATCGCCACAGTGCTCCTGGACCTTGAACGGAATCCAATGATCTGGGCATCGACAGAGCCGTGAGATGCTCGCGCTGAGAATCTCCAATCAGAAAACTGGCACCTAGCTTACAAACAGACCCGACATTGCGCCCATTTTGCTGTCTCTCAGAAAGCGACATCTGTCGCCACAAAAAAGGTCGGATCAGCCGATGTGCGTTGACGAATGGCGTACTAAGATCCGGCGATATTTTTTTATTTGGCACCTGGGGCGTGGCTGTCGAATTCGGGCGTCGGCGCGTTCTGTGAAGTTGCGGGAGCTGTGCAAGACAAATCAGCTCTCGACGTGCTGGGGGTCGATTCAACAACAGGAGAGGTAAGAGTGGAATATTGCAGGACGCGCAGCCTGACAGAGTATCTGGGTATCCTCAATCGAAGGAAGGCACTCATTTTTTTATGGACCGCCGGAATGTTGCTTGCGACATGGCAGATCCTCGAAGAAGTCCCCAACACCTACGAATCGCGCGCCATTCTGATCATTTCCGAGCGGGAATCGAAGGCCACAGATGCGATGGACTCGCACTTCGCCGCTGTCCGCCAAGAGGCAACCGGCGCCAGGATTCTGGAGTCCATAGTTGACCACCATCACCTCAGGGGTGCAAAAGAAAGCACAGACTCGGCTATTAATCGGCTTCGACAACAGATCAAGATCGAAAGCAAACTGCCGGTTTTGACCCTCAGCTATCGACATACCGATCCCAGGCTCGCTCAGTCAGTCTTGGCGGAAGTCGTCGCGGGATTCGATCAGGCGAACGACGCGATCCGAAAACAAGCCGCAGCCGAGGCCAGTTGGTTAGATTCCCAGATCGCAAAAATGGAAGGTCAGTTTGCGAAGATCGGTCTCTCCCGCGTCATCCCGGTTTCCACGCCTGGCGCGGCAACGGATCTCAAGACAGCGCGTGCGACTCTCAACGCCGCAATGGATTCGCTCAGCGACAAGCAATACGCGCTGCAGCAGGAGATTGCCGAGCAGGAGCGGCAGATTGCAGCGCAGCGCGGAATCGTCGCATCCGCTCAATCGGCGCCGGGTGCGCAAGACGCCGCCTACGGGGCACTGCTGGTGCGCAAGACGGAACTCGAGGCGCAGCTCATGGAATACGCGTCTCAGTACACGGCCAAGAATGTCAAGGTCGTACAGGCCAAAGCACAGCTTGCTGAAATCAGTGGACAACTTGCTGCGCTCGAAGCCAAAAACCAGCCGGGGTCCGCGGCCGTAGCCCCAGCGATCCACGAACTGTTCACTCTGGAACGCGATCTCATCCGGTTGCGAACTGATTTTGAAATCACGGCCCGCGAAATACGAAGGAAAACAGCGGCTCTGGAAAATCTGCCCCGGGTTGACTTGGCCGCTTCCGATGAGAAGGGAATGTCAGAAATCGAAACGAAAGGCGCTTACGATCGGCTCATCAGCAGGTACAACTCGTTGGTGGCGCAGCGCGACCTCGTGCAAAAGGCCGGCGTCTTGGATGATGGCGGAGCGCCGGTGATTCGGATTTCCGACCCGCCAAACCTTCCACAGGATCCGGCTGGACCAAACCGGCGCCTGCTCAAAGCAATCGCGCTGGCTTTTGCCCTTGGAACGGGCCTGCTGATAGGAGGCGTTGTTGAAGCACGTCGGTTGTTCTTTTTCCAGGACCATCGTGACGTGGTCTATTTCCTG
Organism: Acidobacteriota bacterium; assembly: GCA_003223875.1. Classification (GTDB taxonomy): domain Bacteria; phylum Acidobacteriota; class Terriglobia; order 20CM-2-55-15; family 20CM-2-55-15; genus 20CM-2-55-15. The sequence continues at coordinate 9,805 of QHWY01000073.1, forward strand.
GAAACACCCCTTCTGGTGACCATTCCTGAGACGCTGACCCCCATAGAAAAAAGCTTGAAGTCACGATACATGCTCGCTCGGACGCTGGGCGTCGTGCTGCTGATATCAGCAATGCCCGCCACCGTCCTGACTCTGAAGCATTTTGATCTGCTGAAGAAGGTTGTACCCCTTTTTGTGCGTTGAGGCCGCCGCGATGAAACATTTGGAGCGTTCGCTTGAAGGGACTTCGGAACTGGACCGCCGAAGACCGGACGCAGTGACCGCCCCGGGCCAGCACCGGCTGGCCGAACTGGTTCCTGCCCTCATAGTCGATCCGGGGGGAGTCGATCCTCATCTGGTGACTTTGCGCAACTCGGATCCTTTTGCCGCTCGCCAGTACTTAAGGCTTGCGGCGACACTGATTGCTCTGGATACAAAAAGGCCATTGAAACGTTTGCTCATTGGCTCAGCCAGGCACGGTGAAGGCCGCACCTCGGTAACTCTCAATCTGGCTGGCGCTCTAGCCTCTACCATGCGCCGGGTGCTGGTTGTAGATACGGACCTCCGCCGACCTTCGATACTCCGGTTACTCGGAGTAGATGTAAAGACCGGGTTTCCGGAGGGGCTTTCCAGCGGTCTGAGCATGGGCGAGATCGCACGCAAAATTCTGCCTTTCAACTTCGATTTATTGGCTACGCGTTCAGGCATAGAGAACCCGGTGACAGTGTTGGGTTCTCCGGCGTTCATGGCGAACCTGCAAATGATTGCGGGCGATTACGACTTCATTTTGTTTGATTCGCCCCCGCTGCTGGCCAGCAGTGATGGGCAACTGCTGCTCCGTTTCGTTGACAAGATGATGTTGGTTATTCGGCCGGGTGTGACCACTCCGGCTCAAATGGCTAAAGCGCTAGCCATGTTCAAAAAAAAGGATCTGCTTGGTGTCGTGCTGAATCGCGTTCTTCCATCATCGATCGAGGAATAGGACGGTTATCGGAGGAAAGTATGAGCGACAAGGTGTCATCGGTTAGAACCATCGGTCTTCTGCTGTGCCTGCTGGGCATCAGCATTCCGGCGGTGGCGCTTGCGCAATCCAGCCAGACCCAACCGTTGACGCTGAATGAGCCTTCGGAATATTTCGGCAAGATCTACCGTGATTTCTATGCCAGTTATCGGTTGGGGCCTACGGATGAAATCGCGATTCGTGTTGTCGGTGAACCGGATTATTCGCTCGAAAGAGTGAAGGTTTCGCCCGTTGGAAAGATCTACCATCCGCTTATTGGCGACATGGAGGTCGCTGGATTCACGACCGATCAACTCGCGCGAAAACTGACTGCGGATTTCGGAGAATACCTCATCAATCCGAAGATCAGCGTGGAACTGCTAACGGCACAGAGCGCGAAGGTCGGCGTCATCGGCGAAGTCGTCAAGCCTGGTATCGTCGTGATGACCGAACCGATGACGCTTCTTGGCGCCCTTACGGCTTCTGGGGGCGTTACCGACTCAGCTAATAAGTCTGAAATAACTTTGCTCCGCCAGATGCGCAACGGCCGGCAAGGCACAGTGGCTGTCAATCTGAAGCGTATCCTCGAAGGCAAAGCGGAACCTGACGAAAACCTGGTACTGAGAGACGGTGACACTTTGATCGTGCACAGCAATACGAGAAAGAAGATCACAAACATCGCTGCTATTGCGGGATTCACTCAGTTTCTGGCGTTCGTGACGCTGAGGCGGTGACTATGAGTAGAACTAGGACACGACCCAATGCATCGGCCCCTCTCGCTCGTTTTGTGACAAAGCGATTGGCTGAAAGCGAAATACGCCAATCGCAGTTCAGCCGGATTAGATTCGCGGGGGGAAGGAAGCAAGGCTGGTGACGAAGCAAATTCGTGAAGCACCTCACGACCGATTACCGATGACGGTGCCGTTCGTGGAATTAAGAGACGAGCATCGGGCTCTTCGCGACGATCTGCGGAGGGCCTGGGATGAGGCACTGGATAGCGGTGCTTTCGTGGGGGGAGCTCGCGTCGAAGGGTTTGAGAAGGCGTTCGCAGAGTTCTGCGAAGTCAGGTGCGCCGTCGGTGTCGGCAATGGTTCCGATGCTCTTGTCCTGGCCCTTCGAGCATTGGGCATCGGTAAGGGCCACGAAGTCATCACTGCTGCCAACAGCTTCGTCGCTACGGCTGAAGCGATTGTACATGCCGGCGCAACACCCGTTTTTGTGGACATTGATTCTAAGACCTACAACATCGATGTTCATCGAATTGAAAACTGCATTACGGCCCGAACCAGGGCGATCATACCTGTCCACTTGTACGGCCAGCCGGCGGACATGCATCCGATCCTTGAGATTGCCAGGCTACACAGCCTCAGTGTGATCGAAGACGCGGCGCAGGCCCACGGCGCTCGCTACCACGGTAGAAGAGTGGGATCCATAGGCGATGTTGCGTGCTTTAGCTTCTATCCCGCCAAGAACCTTGGGGCGTGCGGTGATGGAGGTGCGGTCGTTACCAACGATCCCAAAGTTGCGGATACCGTAAGGATGCTGCGCGACCACGGTTCCCCCAGGAAATACGAGCATGGTGTGGTTGGCTACAACAGCCGCCTCGACAGCCTGCAGGCTGCAGTACTGCACATCAAGCTCCAGTATTTGGAACGCCGCAACCAGATGCGGCGTCGTCACGCCCAGACTTACACTGAACTCCTGTCGCATATCACTGGGATCGTGACTCCTTTCGTGCCGGACGGCATCAACAGCGTCTATCACCTCTATGTGATTCGGATTGAAAAAGGCAGCCGGAACGACCTGCAAAAATACTTAAAAGATTATGGCGTGCAAACCGGAATTCACTACCCCACGCCCATTCACCGTACTGCCGCCTTCGCCAGCTTCAACTCAAGTGGCTGTCCGGTTGCCGAAAAATACGCAGAACGGATTCTGTCTTTGCCCATGTATCCGGAAATGAAAAGGAATCAAATGCAGTACATCGCGGACTTACTAACCGATTACTGTGACGGCTAATACTCGCGAGATGAGGAGCACATGATCAACATAGGTGTAATCGGTTGTGGATATTGGGGCCCCAATTTGATTCGGAATCTCAACAAGGTCAAGGATTGCTGCGTGGTGGCAGTTGCCGATCAAAGGGCCGACAGGTTGGAAGCGGTTAAGCACCTCAAGTCCGACATGAAAGTCACTACTGTCGCAAGCGAGCTGGTGGACTCGGACTCAATCGACGCCATTGTGATAGCGACGCCGATTTCTACTCATTTCGATTTGGGGAGGGCTTGTCTGGCTCGTGGCAAACACGTCCTGATCGAGAAACCCATCACACAGACTTTCGCCCAGGCCGAGGAGTTAATTCGTCTGGCAGAGAAGAAGTCCAAAGTATTGATGGTCGATCACACCTTCATCTATTCAGGGGCCGTAAGAAAACTGAGGGAGATCATCGATTCCGGGGAACTGGGACAGATCTATTATTACGATTCCGTCCGGCTCAACCTGGGTTTATTTCAGTCGGATGTGAACGTGCTTTGGGATTTGGCTCCTCACGATTTTTCGCTGCTGACGTATCTGCTGGATAAGGAACCCGTGCGGGTTACTGCTTCTGGTAGTTCTCCTGTTAGATGGAACGGATGGAGGCGGGAAAGCATCGCATACGTCACGGTGGAACTCGAAGGGAGCATGATCGCTCATTTTCACCTGAACTGGCTCTCACCGGTAAAACTGCGCCGTACGTTGATCGGGGGCAGTCGCAAGATGGTGGTGTACGACCATTTAGATTCAGACAATCAAATAAAGATTTTCGACAAAGGCATCGAACTCCGCGAAGACAAGGATCGCTACAACGTACTCGTGCAGTACCGGATGGGGGACCTGCTGATCCCAAAAGTAGACCAGACCGAGGCTCTGGAAACTGCCTGCAAGCATTTCGTGCATTGTATTCAGACAGGCGAAAAACCAATCACGGACGGTTACGCCGGACTCCGCGTTGTAGAACTGCTGGAAGCCGCGGAGCGGGCCATGAAAAACGAACGGAAGAGCTCACGTATATGGAGATCCGACAACAAACTTGTTTCTGCCAGAGCATAGCTGACGACGTAAAGCTGGGCGAAGACGTGAAGATCTATAACTTCGTCAATCTCTACGGTTGCGAGATTGGAAGCCGCACGAAGATCGGAGCATTCGTCGAGGTACAAAAGGGAGTAAGGATAGGAACGGACTGCAAAATCTCGAGCCACGCATTCATCTGCGAAGGCGTGATCATCGAAGAGCGCGTATTTGTGGGGCACCACGTGGTCTTTATCAATGACCGTTATCCCAAGGCGGTTAATTCTGCGGGTCAACTCCAAACAGAGAAAGACTGGGTTGTTCAACAGACCGTCGTTAAACGTGGAGCGTCCATCGGCAGCGGCAGCGTCATCTTGTGCAGTGTGACTATCGGGGAGAACGCGATGGTTGGGGCGGGGAGCGTCGTAACAAAAGATGTACCCCCTAACGCCATCGTAGCCGGTAACCCGGCCCGCATTATTCGTTACTGTGCGGAAACTGATTTGCGTTTTTGTGAGCAAACATTGGAAAGGTGAACTTGTCTTTCTTACGGTTTCGTAAGCAGCTTGGCTTGCTTGCCCGCGACCCACTAACTCGGACCGTGGACGGGGTTCGATCGCGTGAAGAGTTTCGCAAAGCTCTCCTGCGAGAGAGGGCCGCGTCGGATCGCAACGAGCACGGTTTTTCGTTCCTGGTCTTTGATGGAGGATTTGCAGGTAATCCTGCAGCAGTTCGCGACTTCGCGGACGTATTAACTCGGAGAATCCGCCGGATCGACGAAATCGGGTGGTTCGATCAGCACCATCTCGGTGTGCTCTTGCCCTATACCTCGGCCACTGGCGCCAAAACACTCGCTCAAGACCTCTGCCGTAAGATGGGATCCTCGCCGCTGAGTTGCACGATCTACACGTACCCCGATCAGTGGTTGCCGGATGAAGGTGCTGGGTCCGGGTCCATAAGCGGTTCCGACACAATGTCTCGTTCCGTCTCTCTATCCAAACGAAAGACATCCGATGCGGACCAGGACAGTGCGCAAACGAATACCAGTCCCGAGGAAGGTCTTACTTTAAGTCGCGGAAGACACGAGGAACTTTTTACAAATCCGGTTCCGACATGGAAGAGAGCTTTCGACATTGTCGGTTCACTGACAGCCCTTGTGTGCCTGTCCCCGATATTTCTGCTGGTTGCTATCGTAATCAAGCTCGTATCCCGCGGCCCCATCTTCTATAAGCAGAACAGAGTTGGACGTGACGGAAAAGTCTTCAGGATCTGGAAATTTCGCACGATGTGCGGTGACGCCGACAGCACGCTGCATCAAAACCATCTGAGCAGTCTGATCACTAGGGATAGCTCGATGACGAAGTTGGATGCCCTTCGTGACCCTCGGATCTTTCCTTTCGCCAACATCATGCGGCGATGTTACCTGGATGAACTGCCGCAACTGATCAACGTGCTTCGTGGTGAGATGAGTCTGGTCGGGCCTCGTCCATGCATTCCATATGAAGCGCAGGAATATAGACTCTGGCAAACCCAGCGGTTCGAGGCCCTTCCCGGTATGACGGGACTCTGGCAGGTCAACGGAAAGAACAAGACAACATTCAAGGAAATGATCCGTTTCGATATTGCGTATTCGCGGCGGTGCTCTTTCTGGCTAGACGTCAGTGTCCTCCTGAAGACCGTGCCTGCGATAGTCGGGGAGATCCTAGAATGTGTCCAGAACGGAAAGACACATCAGACACAGCGAGAATGAACGAGCCATCCAAGGCCAAGGCTTTGAAGCGAGCATGGGACGAAGAAAAGGGAAGGAACGATGGCGCAAGATTTGTGGTACGCATTGAAGGTTAGATCACGCTCCGAATGGCGGGTTGAGTCCACACTGCGCAGCAAAGGCTACGAACTGTTTCTTCCAACGTACAAGGGTAGGCAGCGGCGGTCACATCAAATTAAGACACTCGAACTGCCTCTGTTTCCCGGTTATCTGTTTTGCCGGCTGGATGCCCGAATGAGACTTCCAGTCTTGATGACACCTGGTGTGGCTCAGATTGTCTGCTTTGGCCGAACTCCTGAGCCTATCCCCGAGTCGGAGATCAAAGCGATCCGCACCCTTGTCGAATCGGACGCGGCCTATGAGCCCTGTCCATACGTGAGCGTGGGGCAGTTGGTCCGCGTTGAATGTGGCTCGCTCTGCGGTTTAACCGGTCTCGTCACCAATCTGAAGGGTAAGTCTCGCTTGATCATATCGATCCAGATACTGATGCGTTCTGTCTCTGTAGACATCGATGCGACGTGGATAAGGCCAATCAAGACCGCACTACCACAACGGTTCTTGTCGCCCGCTTCAGGCGTGATGTTGCCTGCGATAAAAGATCTTGAAGTCACGGTAGCGCCTTACTCTTGACCGAGGGCCGTGACGATTATAAATAGGCGCTGGTTTTCTCAAGACTCAGATGTTTTTTATTGGGTCTAGCAACTTCGACGCTCGGATATGTTCTCTCGTTTTTGGTTGAAGAGAGAAAATGGCGGTAGCCTGCCCTTACATCTTGCTATGCAGAGGAAAAATTGCGTGGCCTGCTTGTGCGTTTCAGTTTAGAGCAAACTTGTGAACTTGATATCACTTCCCTAATCTTCTGGGATCCTAATTTCGGTTGAATCCTATGAAAGTTAACATTTTTGGTTTGGGCTACGTTGGTTGTGTATCGGCCGCGTGCCTGGCGGAATCTGGCCACCAGGTAACTGGGATTGATATCGATCCATCAAAGGTTGCCATGATCAACGAAGGCTGTTGTCCCATAGTAGAGCCGGGCCTCGGTGAGCTGGTGGAGAGGACGGTCGCAGCACGCCGGCTACAGGCTTCCATAAGTCCACCTGAGAGGGCTGACGTCTCGGTCATCTGTGTGGGTACGCCTAGTTGCGAAAACGGCAGTCTAGACTTGAGTCATATCGACCATGTCACGGCACAAATCGGCGCGTACCTTGGCCGATTGGATTCCTATCACGTCGTCAATGTTCGCAGCACAGTTCTGCCGGGTACAGTCGAGAAGCGCCTCATACCCTTACTGGAAGCGCACTCCGGAAAGAAAGCCGGTGTCGACTTCGGCTTGTGCATGAATCCGGAATTCATGAGAGAGGGATCTTCCGTCGAAGACTTTTTCACTCCGTCATTCACGTTGATAGGAGAATTGGATCCGGCCAGCGGAGACATTGTAGCGGCGCTCTATCAACACATCCAGGCACCGCTGCACCGAACTAAAATTAGAGTAGCCGAGATGCACAAATACGTCTGCAACAGCTTTCACGCGCTGAAAGTGTGCTTTTCCAACGAAATTGGCAATATTTGCAAGACCGTTGGTATCGACAGTCATGAAGTCATGCGGCTTGTCTGCATGGATACCAAACTGAATATCTCTCCCTCCTATATGAAGCCGGGCTTCGCTTTCGGTGGTTCATGCCTGCCCAAGGATTTGAGGGCCCTCACTTACAAGGCAAGGCAACTGGACCTCGACACCCCTCTGCTGAACTCGATCATGGAGAGCAACAGGAACCAGATCGACGTTGCCTATAAACTGATCGCCAGGACGGAAAAAAAGAGAATTGGTGTTGTGGGCCTGAGCTTCAAACCGGGCACGGATGATCTACGCGATAGTCCGGTAGTTGAGTTAATCGAGCGTCTTCTGGGAAAGGGCTACCAGGTCAAAGTGTATGACGAAGAGGTTTTTTGGGCGCGCCTATTCGGCTCCAATAAGCGCTACATTGAGTCCGTAATTCCTCACATCTCGACACTGATGGACCGGTCTCTGGAGTGCGTTATTGAAAAATCGGAGATCGTACTCATTGCGAAATCCTATCGGTCCCCAGAACCTTCCCTGGAGAAGCTCCTGCGCAGCAAACCTGTCATCGATCTCGTACGCATAGGTAGTCCTACCAGTCCGAACGGACATTATCAGGGGATTTGCTGGTGATGAAATTGCGGAATACGACCGTCCTGGAAAGCGTCTTTACCATAATGGGAAACTTCGTCCGGGGAAACGCTCCGCCGACGAAATTGTGGTCCGGTATCGAGGTAGCACCATTCAAAGACAACGCTGATGCTGCGATTTGCATCTCTGCTGATTTTGAGCTGAGTTGGGGATGGCGAGCCCGTGGGCAAGAAATTTCGGAGTTCAAGGGGAAAAACTCACGACGCAATATTCCCTTTATCCTGACGCTGCTGGACGATTACTCCATCCCAATCACCTGGGCGACCGTCGGTCATCTCTTCCTGGAGAGTTGCACACGTTCGAGCTCGGGTCTTGCGCACGCGAACATGCCCCGGCCGCTAAGTGACGGCACCTGGACTGGTGATTGGTATTCGGACGATCCCTGTTCGAACGTGCAGAAGGATCCGCTTTGGTATGGACCCGATCTGATTCAACAGATCATGGAGTGCAGGACCTCTCACGAAGTTGGGACTCATTCTTTTAGTCATATCGATTTTACGGGGCGCTACTCCTCTTCTGAAGTCGTCCGCCGAGAATTGGAAAGCTGCATTGACGCAATGCAACCTTTCGGATTGAGTCCCAAGTCGCTGGTCTTTCCGCGCAATCGCTCGGAATATTCGTACCTGCCGCTACTGGCCAGTGCCGGTATTGTGGCAGTTCGACATAGGGATAGAGATGTGGGAATCCGATTATGTCACCCCCAGCGAACCTCTACCGGAGTGTACAAAATCTACGAAAGCATGAACCTCCGTACCGCCAGACATTATGACTACGTGCAAAAGGCGAAGCTTTTTATCCGGAAAGCCATGGAGCGTCATGCGGTTTATTCGCTCTGGTTCCATCCGTGCGAGTCCATAGATCTGTTTGAGACGCAGTTCCGAGGAATTCTGGATTACATCGACTCGGAAAGAAAGGCCGGCCGCTTGTGGGTGGCCACAATGGGGGAACTGGCCGGTTACTGCGAAGCGCGCGAGCAACTGCAACTAAGGCGTGAACGCAACGGGAACACGCTTACTCTATCGTTTCGAAGTTCACTGGATCGGTCCAGGTACGGCACGCCCGAACTCAGTCTGCTTATACCGGCTCCCGGCGAGCCAGAGTCCGTGTGGCTGGAACTGACCAATGGTG
>QHWY01000407.1 GCA_003223875.1 Acidobacteriota bacterium
TTATCTTTGTCCTCAATCTCATCTGCGCCGTTCATAAACACAGCAGTTCGGTCGGAGAAGGCCGTGTACATAAAGCAGCCACCTCTGATAATGGGCCTGCAACCCGTCAAATTCCTTCGAATCTTCAGATGGACAGTGACGCGGCCTATCTTCCAGGCTCTGAGATTTCCTCACCCGTAATGACCATTTCGTCAGCCAGCGCCAGCGTCGCTAACGACTCTTCTCATCGGCCAGGTTTGGCCACGCCCATAATTGCTGTTTCCTCAATCGTTAAGCGACAGCGCGTGTTTCGGATTTAGATCCTCCCGCTTCTTTACACACATTCAGTCCGCAATTGAAACCATCGCTGCAACTGCGCAGTGAATTTGGGTTTGATGTCTGATGTCTGATGTCCGGCATCGAACCGGGAGAATATATGAATAGAAGAATCCGGACGCGTTTAATTGTGATTATGCTGGTAACAATAGTCTCATTGTATCTTTTCGCCGGCTTTCCACCGGCGCAATCGAAAATGGAGGACAGTATCCGCCTCGGTTTGGACTTAAAAGGTGGCATTCTTCTTGTTTTGCAGGTTGCCACCGACGAGGCGGTCCGAGCCGAGACCGATCAAGCGGCTGAAAATATCCGGTCGGTGTTTCAAAAACAAGACATCCCAGTTCGGCAAATGTCACGGAAAGGTATAGACACGTTTGTCATAGCGGGAGTCGATAGTACTCATCAGTCTCAACTGCAAAATGCAAGTAATGCGGAAGCGATGGATTGGGATATGAGACCGGGAGATGAATCCAACACGTATGCATTCTCATTGAAGCCCAGTCGTTCGGCAGCAATCCGCGAACAGGCGGTAATTCAGGCGATGAATACGATTCGCAATCGAGTCGACCAACTCGGAGTCATAGACCCGGTGATCCAAAGGTACGGGAGAGTCGGCAGCTATCAGATCCTCGTGCAATTGCCAGGCGTCGATGACACTACGCGGGTCAAGGACTTGATTCAATCGACAGCGTTGCTGGAATTGAAATTGGTTGAAGCGGGTCCATTCGTCAGTGAAGCCGTTGCGACAGCGAATTATGGTGCCGTGTTGCCCGCAGATCTCGAAGTCCTGCCGGGGAACGAGCGGGCCGCAAAATCCCAGACATATTATGTCGTCCGACGTGCAGCTTCAATAACAGGGCGTGATTTCAAAACGGCCTATGCATCGCGAGATGAAAGTGGCCACGCCGCGGTCAGCTTCAACCTTACCGCCGGCGGTGCGGGCCGCTTTGCACGTCTTACGGAAGAAAACGTCGGAAAGAGATTGGCGATCGTTCTCGACGGCAAAGTGCAATCGGCGCCGGCGATCTTCACGCGAATTTCAGACTCCGGAATCATCCAAGGAGGACCGGCCGGTTTCGCTGCGCAAGAAGCACAGGATCTCGCGTTAGTCCTCCGGTCAGGGGCATTGCCAGCCTCCATTCAGTATCTCAAGGAGGAAGTCATCGGCCCGTCTCTCGGAGCCGATTCTATTCACGCAGGTGTCACGGCGACAGCGGTTGCGCTGGTTTCCGTCGCTGTGTTCATGGTGTCTTATTATCGGTTGTCGGGCACTAATGCGGTGATTGCAATGATCCTCAACATCGTCGTCCTTCTTGGAGCCATCGCATATTTCGGAATCACGCTCACATTGCCGGGCATCGCCGGCATTACTTTGACGATCGGCGTGGGTATTGATTCGAACGTGTTGATCTTTGAACGTATCCGTGAGGAGCTTCGCGCGGGTAAGAATGCCGTTTCCGCTGTTGCAACTGGGTTCAGTCGCGTGTTCATCACCCTTATCGACACCCATTTGGCTGCGCTGATTTCTGCAGCGTTTTTGTTCTTGTTCGGCACAGGACCTATAAAAGGGTTTGCAGTCACGTTAGTGATTGGCCTCGTTTCGAACATGTTTACGGCCGTGTTCGTGTCACGAACTCTATTCGAGTGGGCATTAGCGCGTCAAAAAACCGCAGCTAGAATCAGCATCTAAAACAATTCAATCGCCGGCGGGATGGAGCTGCTCTTAATCAGCTGTCTTCTTGACTTCTCAGAAACCGACTTCTGGGTCGTTGTCGACCGTTCACTTCTCCGCGCTGAGCGAAACAAACTACAGCCAGGTGTCTGAGTTGCAGCGGTGGGCGGGTTCGCATTCGACTCGCCCTCAAGACGAGAACAACATTTCGAAGCTCGATAGTTTGTCGTTCACTTGATCCAATAGCAGTTGGGCGAAAAGATCAAGGACCACGATGGCGTTGGCCTGGGCGTCCGTTTTGGAGGCCGACCGCATGCGAGCGGCCATTCCGAGGTTGACTTCCCCTATAGCATCGTACAGCCTCTGCAACTCCGTAAGACGGTAGTCAGG
>QHWY01000074.1 GCA_003223875.1 Acidobacteriota bacterium
AAGCGCACTAATGAGGCGAATCTCAGCGGGACTTCGATCCAGGGCGGGGTTTCGAAACGAATCAGCAAAGGTGACTGGATCATGGTGCCGGAAGGCGTTCCCCATCAGATACCAGCGATCGAAGGTGCTCTTACCGTAATGAGTCTGCACCTGCCACGCTAGCAGCCCGTGGCAGAACTCTGAGGGGGCGCACGCATGGCGCTTGCGGGTAGAAGGCTAGGATCGCCGAGGAGTCGATGCTCTTTCATCGGCGACGAGGGCGCAATGCTCATTCATTGTAACCGAGGAGCGACAACGAAGACGGGGCCGTTCCGCCGCAACCCGGAGGGCCGATGGGGGTTGCGGGCGATCTCGTCGTCGCGATTCGTCGGCGATGAATGAGCATCGCCTCCTCATCGCTCCTCGACCTTGCCTCGCAAGCCCCATCGGCGATGGTAAAGCTATTTATGAAACGCAACACTAGTTTGGTGGGGCAAGTCCGCGATGTCAGAGTTGCCCCATCGAGATCTCAGGAAAATTGGAAGACTCGCTGCAGAGCATCGGCGGTGGTGCAGCCGTGCGCCAGCGTAAGATCCTGCGTGCGTCGGTCCGTCGCCACTCGCGAGGTTGACATACGCGCCTTACAGGACACTGCCGACCACAAACAGAACCTTTTAAACTCGACGGGCTAGGGGCCGAGAGCAGCAAACACGAAGTCAATAGGGGTAGGGGCCGTCATTAGGCGCCCCTCCCTCCGAACCGGATAGGTTCGCACGCCCGAGCCCGTGCCAAGCCGGGGCCAAAGTGAAAGTTTCGAAGAAGTCGCGGGGGATCGCGAGAGAACTTAGGACTTCGAGATAGTGATCCTTATGTTGGAGCCAGGTGCCGATACCTCACCGGCGCCAACTCGAAGCGCGGACCGTAGTCGTCGCGCCCGGCGCTCAAAATGCCCCTTGCCTACCGAGTAAAAGCTTCGTAAAGGAACCACTTGGCCCGACCATAAGATCAGTTCCAGACGATACATCCGTTCGCCCTCCCTGTCTTCGGCAACATTTACGAAACAAACCTCGCTCAATGGATACGCCTTCGCTGAACCACGGATCAGTGACCGGTAGCGGAGATTGAGCATTCCCCGCGTGCAATCTACTGTAACAATCAGGATAGAAGGGAACGCTATAAGAAAGAGACCTCCCAACGACATCATGACACGCAACTGAGCGTCCCATCCAAAAGGTGCGACTCCCACAAAGAGAAATAACAAACCCATGATCCAGACCGTTAGCGGGTAATCTCTCAAGACGACCTGCTCATTGGAACTCACGGTCATGATTCGCTCCGAGGGCGCTTCGTGCTCACGATGCGTGCCCATAGTACCAGCGCAAAAAGCGCGACTGCGAATGGTCGCCTGCGTCCCGGAAGCCACACGAGCAGGAACATCGAGCGGCGTAATAAACACGATCATGCCATGCCTCATGTATGCTACGTTTGAGACAATCCTAACCACAAACAATTCCGATGCCGGCTGTTGCGACTCACCCACAAGACTCGCTTGAGCGATCCGGTTTGGGTTGAACCACGAGCATATGCCTATCGGCTTTGCACAAAAAATCCTGGGCGGTCATAGACCGCCCCTACAGCTTGGGGTGCGCAACTGTAGGGGCGCTCTATGAGCGCCCACGATGTATTTTTTGTGCAAAGCCATGCCTATCCCACAGCCTAGCGATCCTGTGAGAAGCCCGTTTTAGTTGGATCATCTCCGCCCGTAGCATCTATATCGAGGATCTTCTCCGCATCCCCCGCATCTTCGGCTCGAACGAGGAGTTCTACGCCCTGAGTAAACGACAGACCAGAATAACGGCGTGCAATGTCATTGCCCTTGATCATCGATTCTATTCCAGCCGCTTCTAAGACCGTCTTCGCAAGGTCGGCCTCAAGACCACTTTGATACGTTCGGATGACGACAAGTTCGGCTTCCGGCTCAAAACGATCCCCTTCAAAGTCTCTGCTAGGCTTTGGCGCTGTTCCTGGCTTCTCGGCGGGGAGATGGTCAACCAATTCAACATCGCAGTCAGAACATCGAACGAAGCCGACACGATATTCCGCTTTGCATCGGGGGCAGAACATTGCCACCTCCTGTTGTTTATGTGGTTCCCTGAATCATAACCAATATCTTTTCAAGCGGAAAACTGAAGAAGCTCGATCTGGGCGGCGGACCTCCGCAGAACCTGTGCGCCGGATTATCGTCGTGCGCGACCTGGACGTGAAGGAAAACAGTTTTGGACAACTCGATCTGACATCATCGATGCCGCATCTGGTCACAAAATTGGCGTGATGTCACGTTTCGAAATCGCGATTTCCGTGATGTGCTTGGTGAATTGGTCAGACGGCATCCGGGCCGAAACGTGGAGCAGCTGTTTCCGGCTTACAAACCGGCCACCTCACTCGGACTGATCAAATCGTGACTGGTCGGGCAGCACAATCAATTTTCGCTCAGCACTGTTGTGGCATCGCCCCAGACCGCGGCATCGCCCCACACTGCGGCATCGCCCCAGACCGCGGCGTCACCCCAGACTGCGGCATCACCCCAGACTGCGGAATCGCCCCACACGGCTGCGTTTCCGCTAAGGAAGACGTTCGCGCCCCAGACTGCTGTTGCACCCCACACCGCGGTATCGCCCCAGACCGCAGCGGAAGCCGTTACGACTTGAACTTTGCCGGTAATCGTGTTGTAAACCGCTGTCGGAGACAGCGCAGATCCGATCGCGGCATCGGTATTGGCAAGCGCGGCCGGAATGTCGAGGTAGCCGGCGCCGATGGTGAAGATGTCGTACTGGCTTATGTAAGTCATGCCCGTAACGGGATCAAGGAACGTGCTGACGGTAGGAAAACTCTTTGAGGCGCTCTTCATCAGTCGCGCCTTGACCTGATCGGGCGTCAGCGAAGGATCCTTTTGCAGCAAGAGAGCGGCCGCACCGCTCACCATGGGCGCCGCCATACTGGTGCCGCTGAGCTTGAAGTACGACGTACCGACCATGTTACTTGGGACGGCAGTCGCGAGTATGCTGACGCCAGGCGTGCTGACGGACACAATCCGGTTGCCGGGAGCGACGATGTCTGGTTTGACGAAGTGATCGAAGGCGGTCGGTCCCTTGGAACTGTAGCTTGCGATAAGATCGTCGCCTTTCGACAGCGTGCCCTCTGTCTTCATTGCACCAACAGTAATGACGTAAGGATCGTTGCCCGGCGCCGCGATTGTGTCGTAACCGTGCGTGCCGAACGAATTGTTTCGTCCCTCGTTACCGGCCGCGGTCACAACCACGATGCCGGCTGCCCACGCGCGTTCCACAGCCTGACAGAGGGGGTCCAGCGTGTAGCTTTCAAACACAGGCCGCCCAAGCGAAAGATTGATCACGCGAATGTTGTATTGACTCTTCAGGGCAATGGCGCGGTCGATGGCCTTGATCACGTCGCTGTCCCTACCTCCGCCACTGTCGTCCAGAACGCGCAGGTTAACGATGTTGGCTCCGGGGGCGATGCCCAGATATTTTTGGTTGGAATCCTTTCCAATGCCCGCGATGATGCCCGCCACATGAGTCCCATGGCCGTATCTCTCATTCGCGCTGAGCGAGATAAAGCTCTCCGAATAGACCACGCGGCTAGCCAGGTCCGGCGGGTTCGATACACCGCTATCAATCACCGCAACGCCGATACCGGTACCGTCGAAGCCGAGACTTCTTGCTATGTCTGCCCCGACCGTAGGATTCGAATAATCCATAGTGCTGTGAACTTTGCGATTCGGTGAGACGAATGCCACGTCAGGGCGCTTTGCTAATTGTTCAAGTGCTTTAGCGGGTATTGACGCAACAACGCCGTCCACGATGGGGAGCTCGTCCTTCACCCAACCCCCACCGGCCTGAATAGCCTCACCTGAAGCTTTACCACGCTTGAACTGCACGATAACGTCAACCGTGTCGTCGTTATGTTCCTCGCCCTGCAGGTCCTTCGCGATCTTAGAATTCGACCCGGCTCCCGATTGCGAATTAGGCCCCGCTCCGGACTGCGAATTCGACCCCGCTCCCGATTGCGAATTGGACCCCGCTCCCGAATGCGAATTCGGCCCGGCTCCTGATTGCGAATTGGACCCAGCTCCCGAATGCGAATTGGACCCAGCTCCCGAATGCGAATTGGACCCGGCTCCCGAATGCGAATTCGACCCGGCTCCCGACTGCGGTGCTTGTCCGGCCGAAACGCCGGACCCTGCGGTCAGAATAAGAGTCGTGGCTAAACTCAAAACGAAGAAACCGAAACGGGATCTATGAGCCGTTGTTTGCATGTTCAACCCTCATCATGTTGTTGAAACGGGACTTACGGTGACCCGTACTAAGCCCTATCACCCGCCTTATCGGTTCGGAATCGCCTGGTCTTTAATCTTTTTTTGTGTGAGTACCGGCTTTGCACAAAAAATCCTGGGCGGTCATAGACCGCCCCTACAGCTTGGGGTGCGCAACTGTAGGGGCGCTCTATGAGCGCCCGCGATGTATTTTCCTGTGCAAAGCCGTGAGTACCGGAGACAGGATCATTCCAGGAAAACTAAAATGTCATGAGAATCTTGCTTTACTGGTTGAATGTATGATCTACCCAGCTGTGCGCGCGACCACTACTTCCTACAATTTTTGGTACGCGCGTACTCTCTCGACGGTTTAAACTTCCGGATGAGCCGTCATTCAGGACCTATCTGCGTCTTGTTTGAGTAAGCCTTTTTGTATTGACGAAATGCCTGCTGATGCGGGCACGGCAAGGAGATCGCCTCATGTCCTCGAACAGCAAAGTGACCCCCGCTATCCGGCGTCGGACTCTGATCGGTTTGGCGGGGCTGGCGGCATCTGCTTCGGCGTTGAAAATGGCCTGGGGCGCGGAACCCGGGCCCTTCGTGATTAAGAGGGCTTCGCTGCTTCAGCGGAAGCCTGGGATATCCCATGAGGAGTTCGTCAAGCATTGGGTGGAAATCCACGCACCGATGGCCCGTGCCTGCCCGGGGATCGGCCGCTACGCGCTGACAATTGTCAAATCCGCATCGACGCGCAAGGACGTTGCCCCTTACGAGATTCAGGTGGATGGAATAGCCGAGTTGTGGTTCAAGAGCCAGGCCGACTTCGACGCCTATTCAAATTCGGCGGCTACCAAACGGCTGCGGGACGACGGCGCAACCTTCATCGGTCGCGAAATCGATTTTATAACCGAGGAACAGGTCATCATCTCGTAAGCCCGATACAGCCTTGCTGCTCTGGGCTCAGAACCAACTGGGTTTCTTGGGATCTGGGGGCCACACCGGCACTGCCGGAACGAAGCCATTCCGGTTCGGCATTTCGATCTTCGGCAGACTCTTGGCGTCAAGGACGTCACTCTCCTGAATGATACCGTTCCGATAGAACAGAAACGCGACCACCGCGTAGACTTCGTCCGGGGTGAGCGATCCCGGTTTATTGGCAGGCATAGCCCGGTTGATATAGTCCCACGCGATTGTCGGATAGGGGTAGTAGCTTGTAGCGGACTTTTCCGTGTCTTTAAAAGGGCCGCGATGAGGGTTGCCGGGACTGCCCAACACCAGACGCTGGGCGGACCCTCCTTCCCCATTCCGTCCGTGACATAACGCGCACCGTTTCGCAAAGATCTCCGCACCTTCCTTGGCGGTTCCGCGCCCCCCAGGAAGTTCCTTTCCCTCCGGGCCAACCATGAAGTCAAAGCCCCGGATTTCTTCCTGGCTCAGGGGCGTGCCCAGATTGTAAGGCCTCGACTGCGCCAGCCCCATTACGGAGGCTGCCAGGACCGTCACTGGCACGAGTAAATTAAGAGAACATCGCATCGTGTACGCTCCCATCACGGTCGACCCTCCAGGGTTGGATGGCGTTGATATGAATGGCTCGGCTTGTTTTTTGCGAAGCCACGTCGGTGATGCCCCAATTTCTATACAACTCCGCCAGCGAGGGCTGAACCTCACCACGTTCATCCGTGCAACGAGACTGGA
This sequence comes from Acidobacteriota bacterium, assembly GCA_003223875.1. GTDB lineage: Bacteria > Acidobacteriota > Terriglobia > 20CM-2-55-15 > 20CM-2-55-15 > 20CM-2-55-15. The sequence goes on from QHWY01000074.1 coordinate 6,005, forward strand.
GCACCGCCTCTTCTCCGTCCCAAGCCCAGTCCACAGTAAACCGGGTATGTGCTTTCGGAAGCACCGGTGTCTGAAGGTTCGCTTCCTTCCAGCTCCGGCCGCCGTCGGTAGACACCTCGACCTTGCGGATCGCGCCCCCACCGGACCAAGCCAAGCCAGTAATCTCGTAAAATCCCCGGCCGGGTATCTTTAGTCCACCCGAAGGGCGCGTAATCACGGATTTCGGCGCCATCTCAAAATGGTACCAGCGTGATTTGCCTCCCAGATCGGGCCTCGGTATGGAGTGGTTCATGCTTTCATTCCAAGTCATGTAAGGCTGGTCCACCACCTTGATATGGCGCAGCCACTTCACGCTGGAGGGCCCTTCAAAGCCGGGTACTAACAGCCGCATCGGGTAACCCTGCTCAGGACGCACCGGCTCGCCGTTTTGGGCGTAGGCCACGATAACGTCGTCCATGGCCTTCGCCAACGGAAGAGTGTGAGTAAACTTACCCTCGTCCGCCCCTTCCGAAACCAGCCAATTCGCCCCTTTTTGCACGCCAGCCTCGTTCAACAACACGGAGAGCGGCACTCCGGTCCATTCACTGCAACTCGTCATCCCGTGTATGTACTGGACAGGCAACCCCATCTTCGGATCGTCCGTACTATGGAGCGTGGAAGAGCCGTTTCCATGGCATTCCACGAAATAAATCCGGTTTACGGACGGCAGCCGCTTCAGATCCTCCAGGCTGAAACTCAAAGGACGATCGACCATGCCATGGATCGTGAGGCGGTGTTGCTGGGGATCGATGTCGGGCAGGCGGGAGGAGTGAGTTTGCATGAAGTGAAGTGAAGCCGGTGTGATGATTCCCGCAGAATCCTGAAGCGGAGTGTAGTAAGTCATGTGATCAAGGCGCAGTCGGACCCCTCGTCCCGACCCCAGCGTTGTCGCGAAACGCGATGGCTCGCCGTGGATGTGGACGTCTTTGGGTTGTGCTTCGGAGCCGGCTGACTGACCGCTCGCCGACGACACTGCTCCTGAGGCCAGACCAGCCAATGCAGCAGCGTGTTTCAGGAACCGCCTCCGGCCGGATCGATTGGAATCCATGATTCCCTCCCGTGATTTCGAATTCCGATTTGAGCTTGACTTTACTTCTTGAGCACCGGATGCACCCAGCCCGCCGTAAGAATGCCCGGCGACGGCCGGAAGCTCAGATAGTCCACGTGCTCGGGGATGTCGAGCCATCCGTGTACCACGCCTGCCGGGATGATGATGATGTCGCCAGGCTTCACAAGTTTCTTCACGACTTCGTACGCCATGCCGCCGCAGGTTGGCCCGTTCAAGTCCGGCGAGGGGTTGTGGCGTCCGTTGACGATGTAGCCGTCGGTGAACATCGTTCCGCCGCCAGAGACGATGTAGTAGCCTTCGGTCTGAAAATCGTGAGTGATGCCCCCGGCCGTTCCGCCAGCAGGAGCAGTCGCCATCTGGCGCCCGCATGGCGTGGGGGCGGGAGCTGCGGCGGCACCCCTGCCGGCTGCCCCCGCGGCCGGCACCGCGACGCCATTCACTGTCTTACCGCGATGAATGATGCCGACGCTGAAGTTCTCGTGGCCGATGTCGACGGTTTTGATATTTCGATCGATTCCCTGTCCCTGACTGTTGACAATGTCGACCTCTTCCTTCGTGATGTAAGTTGCCGTGGCCGGTTTCGTCTTCGCGCCCTGAGTGAATACCAGGGCTGGACTGAGAACGACGGCGAGGGCGACTGCAGGTAAAACCAACGTTCGCATACGCATCCTCCTCGGAGAAACGCCGGATGACTATAGCTTGAATTGACGATGCCGATGAGTCCAGAAAATTCCGTCAGCAACTTTACAGGAGTGTGTCATGGATACGATCGAAATGATGCGTCCCGTTCTAAAGAGCCAGTATCACGCCTCCCTGGCAATGCTTCGAGACACGATAGAACGATGCCCCGACGCGCTGTGGACCAGCGGTGATTATCTCAACCCATTTTGGCGGATCGCTTACCACGCGCTGTACTACACGCATTTTTATCTCCAGCCGCATGCGGATTCCTTTCGTCCATGGGAACATCACCAGACTGGAATTCAATTCATGGATGACCAGGAGCGCCCGCCGGACCGTCCGAGGATTGGCGAGCTGCCGCATCGTCCGCCCAAGACGGGAAAACCATACACAAAGGAAGAAGTGCTGGCCTATTGGAACATCTGCGATAGCGCCATCGATCGTGCTGTTGATGCGCTCGACATTACCAACCCGGACTGTGGATTCTTTTGGTACAAGGTCTCCAAGATAGAACATCAGATCATCAGTCTTCGGCACCTTCAGCATCATATGGCGCAGCTCGGAGATCGCATACGCGCTGCCACGAACACGGGCGTTGGGTGGGTGGGAAGCCGACATTAACAAAGATTTCAGACGAACCTGACAACCATGGTTCCGGCCCGCGGTTTGAGTAGAGTATCTGCGGGCGCAATCCAGTCAGTTGCTGTGTCGGTTATTCGTAGAAGTGCCTCAAAGAACCCGAAGTCCGGTTCGCGGAAGCGACTGGTCAATTTCCCCTATGCCGACTTCTGGGACTTTACAAAACTTTCTGAGCTGCCGAGTACATACCGCTTACCGACAATGGCGATCTCCCGCCAAGCTCGAATGCGTGGATATTAATTTGGTCATGCAATACTGCTTGCGCATGCAGGGATTTACGGAAATGCTGACTGGAATTTCTGGCAGACGTTAACCAGCAGGAGATTCCGGGAGCGCTGACACCTGGTTAGCCGCTGATTGGCCGGATGCATCACACAGGAAAGTCTCTAAATCCAACCGTCACGATATGGGACGCAAGGTTCAGGGGTTCGATCAAGATGAATTCATGATCTTGTAGAGCGTTCGCAAGGGTGCAACTGATCCAGCCGGGCGCCGCGATGTTAGTATCATAGAAGAGCAAAATGCTGCGGATCAGATACCTGTTCATTCCGGTAGTACTCCTGGTGTTTGTAAGTTGGGTGATCCACGCTTACCGTAGCAGTGTGCTTGATGCTGATTTCCTGTTGTATGGCCAGTCGGTTACTGTCGGCGGAACGAGCGCCGGGCGCGGATCTGTCAACAATCCCAGTCCGATACCAGCTGATGTAGGGCACACTCAGTATGCAATAACGCTGGAGCGAACTACATGTTTCGGGGCTTGCCCCGCTTACTTGCTGCAAATCGATCCATCCGGCGCTGTTTCGTTCAGGCAAGGGCCGCCGGCAAACCGTCGCGAAGAGCGGACCTCAACTATAACCGTCGATCAGTTCCATAATCTGGTCGCAGGATTTGCCGCCATTCATTTCTTCGACCTCAATGACGTTTACCCCGAGACTTCTTCGGATCTTCCGACCGTGCATATCGGATTGACGCTGGAGGGAAAGACAAAAACCATCACGCATTCTGATGTCTCGCCTCCGGGACTGGAGGAACTTGAGCGCACGATAGAGCGCACTACGAACATACATCGGTGGTTGCACGGCGACCCGGATAGGTTCAGCCTGCAGTCCCCGGTAGCCGGTGCATTTTCACGCGGAGGCGAAGATCTGAAGAATGAGGATTACGTTAGGAGAGACGTCTATGCTCGCATCAAGCCAGGAATGACTCCACTGATGCAGATCGCCGGCGGATGGGGCATCGAAACGAGAGCTCAAGGGCAAGCAGCGCGTCGGCGAATGCAGCGTGTCACTGCCTCCGATCAGGCGCGTTGGACAGCCGATGAACTTCGACAGGCATTAGAGAGGGGGGACGATGTGAATGCCGCCGACGAAACCGGCTGGACCCCGTTGATGATCGCGGCAGTAACCGTCCAGCCACAATCCATTTCAATACTGCTCGATTCCGGCGCGTATGTTGATCAGCGGGATCATCATGGCGATACGGCACTGATCGGAGCCGCCAGTGTTCGATTTAATAATCTCCAGATGGCGGCGGAGGTCCTGGGCATCCTTCTTGCGCACGGCGCTTCGGTTGAGGCGACAAATGATCTGGGAGAGTCCGCGCTGATGTGGTCTGCGAGGGCCGGAAATCCCGAGTCAATCAAGGTGTTGCTCAAAGCCGGCGCGAATCCCGCGCGCGTGGATCGATCAGGCCACGACGCTCTGTTCTATTTGAGAAATGCCCGCGATAATTTGACCTTCGACCGGCCTCTGGTGGAGCGTTATAACCGGGCGGAATCGGCTCTAAACCAAAGGTGAGGAGGGCTTATGCTAATGATCCAATTTTTTCGTCCAGGCTGGCTTGTCGGACGCCTTCAGGTCGCCATCCCATTATGCCCATAGCCGACCCGTTCGAACATCGTGCAACTCGCAATGCGAGGCAGCCCGCACTTCGTCTGTGTTTTGAGGCGTGCCCGCTAATTTACGATCCTTTACATTATCTTGATTTCAAGTCCCCAGAAGTCGGGACCGAGGAAGTCAGCCGAGGCTTCCCACATGGAGACTTATGGGGAACAATAGTCGAGAATGGAACGAAGTTATTGGCCGGCCAAACGCGCTGCCTTATCTCAACCAAGCGGTTGTCGCGTATAGCCGAAGATCAGAGAGAAGAAGCAATTCCTGGCCACAGCGTTCAGCTGCGATTATGTTGGCATGAATTTGCTGAACTCCTCGTTGGTATTCGTCATCCGTCAAGATCGCCAATTGAGAGGTCGCTGTTTTTGCCACGTCACCGCGGTCAAGACTGCGCCTTGCCGAAGCGGCGACAGGAAAACATTGTACGATTTCGG